>DASXTB010000018.1:0-11053 GCA_036505615.1 Acidobacteriota bacterium | reverse complement strand
TTCCAGAACGCGGCGCCGGCAGGTGACGTGCAGTAGGATGTCGGTGTATAAGTTGCGTGACATGGTTTTTTCTCCACAAGACATAACTGCCCATCAGGAAATTTCGCGAAAATTTGTTTGGGGGGCTGAAGCCGGCTAGAGGAAGGCCGCCGAAGCGGCCTAAGGGAAAAGTTAGTTGCACCTCGACCCGGCTATTCTATGTGACACGTTCGGCGTCTCCCGTCTGCTGCTTGCGGCTGTCGCTGCAATATTTGGTTGCGGCTCTGCCGCCCTAGGTTTTCTATCCGACTCGCCTGGATGCGAAGATGGTCAATGAGAGAGCTGAAGAAGTTCGGCGAGGTCGTAATGGAAATTTTTGAAACCAAACCCACAGCCTTCAATATCGAAACAAGTAGCCTACCGGGATCTTCACCGGACGGTAAGAAGCATCGAGCAACTCGGTTTGTGAAATCGCCGTTACCTTACAGGCATCCGGCCGATCGCAAGCAAAAAATACCGAGTCGATATGAGACGCGTCGGCTTGGCTGGGAATGGGAATGGCAATTCTAATCCAGGCCGATCGGCTGACTCGGTTCTTGGGGTTGCCGCGGTCCGACGTAGTTTCTTCACCTGACTGGAACCGAAGGCCGGCATAAACTGACGCACCCTTGGCAACCTCTGCCTTGAAATCGACATACACGAACTGGCGCGGATCAAACAGCTTCTTCTCGCGAACCAGCTCCTCGGCCATCACCCGGTAGGTCCATGGATATTCATCCATGACCGACTCGCGGGTGCGTTCAAAAGAGTTGTATGCGTGAGGGGGGATATTAAAGCGGAGCGGCCCGCTTCCCTCCGAATCGAATACGTTGTTTTTCGTCGCCACATAAATCACCGGATGATCGCCTTCCTTTTTGCCGGCAAATGGGACGATCTTGTGGTCGTAGGTCTGAATCGTCTCGCGCACGAAACCGTCCGCGCTCCATTCACGCACGTACACTAGCTCGATGTCGGTGGCGCGTCCCCAACGCGCAAAAAGCGCTTCGGTGTCGGTCCCGGCGTCTTCGTTACTGAAGATCCAGGTGTAGGCCAGCCTCTTCGGCTTTTGGGCAACCTCACAATAGACGATCAGCGGCAGATCATTCTGCGAGATACCTGGTTCGTTTCGCGAAACCAGAATGGGAGCGTATCGAAGCACCTCCCCGGCAGAAGGCTGGTCCCTGAATTCCTTCAACTCAAAATCCGTGTCGGCTGCTACCTGAACCGATCCATCTGTGGCTGGAATAAAGCAAGAATACTCAAACCATTCTGGCGCGTGAATCAGCACAATGTTCTGCCGTGAAGAACCGCTGGCGATGGTTAGCACCGGCGCCGTCCCATCTCTCCACGTTCCGCTCTTGGATCGCGCCTGAAACGAAATGAGAAGATCGCTTGCAATGGGAACGTCGAAACGAAAGATTCTTTCGCCGCGAGCAGAACCTGGCCAAAGGATTAGAAGGAACAACAGCGTTTTCGTAAGTCTCATAAGATTCGCAAGTAGACGCGACGTCACGCCCATGAAGGCAAATTATGGCAGAAGCCGGCGTCTTTCGATATGGGCCTCAGTCGCCAAGGGAGATGCCCAAATCCGAGCATCAGTGAGTGTCGAGATCAGGAAGCTGTCTCAAAATTATGAACCACGGGGAACACTGGGAACACGGGGAATTTAATGATTCCTTTATCGATAAGATTTACTGCCAATTTCGAAAGCCCTTGTGGTCCCCGTGACCAAACTTGTCAGATCTCGTTTTTATGGCAAGATTCTTAAACCGATGGCTGATGACCGATAACTAATGACGTTTTGGTTGCAGCCTGGGAGCCGCGCCGTGTTCCCAGTGTTCCCCGTGGTTCATAATTCGCGCCTATTCATTCAGCCGATTCGCGGCTAGAATCTCACTCGATTTGAAAACTTCGACATTGGCCTCGACAAGACTCTTTTTTCTGCTCCTGGTTCTTTACATTACCCTTTTCTTCAAACTGGGAAACACTGCTTTTCTGGGTGCCGACGAGCCTCGCTATGCGCGCGTCGCCGAAGAGATGTGGCAAACGGGTGACTACGTAGTACCCACGCTCCATGGAAAACCGTGGCTGGAAAAACCTCCTCTCTATTATTGGCTGGCTGCCTTGAGCTATTCGATCCTGGGCGTCAGTGAAGCGAGCGCACGCCTCCCCTCGGCCCTGGCTGCAGCTCTTTGCCTGCTGTCGCTCTGGTGGATAGCGAGAACTTTCTGGAATGAAGAAACGGCATTCTTTGCCGCTTTGATTACCGCGACCTCACCCCTGTTTTTCTGCTACAGCCGCGCGGCCAGCACCGATCCGTTGTTTAGCGCATTCTTCAGCATCGGCATGCTGCTTTGTCTTTACGCCTTTGTCCGGGTAGATTCTCTCTGGCCTTATATCGCCTCCGGCGCGGCTGTCGGCTTTGCCTTGCTGGCCAAAGGCCCCGTTGCTCTGGTCCTGGCCGCTTTGTCGGTAGTGCCTGTGCTGGCGATTTTCTTTTCGCCGAAAAGACTCTCCGGAACGCTTTTAGGCTTATTAACTTCCTTATTAGTGGCCGTGCCTTGGTACTGGCATATCATCCAGCGAACCGGTTTTGATTTCATATCCGTATTTTTCTTGAACCACAATCTGGCGCGGTTTTTCACACGCATCCATCATCACGAACACCCCTTTTACTTTTACTTGGAAGTTCTCGCCCTCGGGATCTACCCCTGGACTGCGACGGCCCTCTTGGCTGCGCTAGGTCGGCGAACTGAGCGACTGGCCAGAAGCCAGCGTTCGACATTCCGCATTCCGGATTCTAGCCCTCGGCCTTCGACTTGGGACCCGCGACATCATTTCGACCTGCGACCTGCAACCTGGGACCTGCGCCTGGTGTTTCTGGCGAACTGGATTGCGATGCCTCTAATCTTCTTTTCCGCCAGCAGCGCCAAACTTCCGGCTTATATCCTCCCCTTGGCGCCGCCTTTATCGCTGGTTATTTCTCACACCCTGTCGCGAGTCGATGAAGGGTCATTTCGCCAGCGGCGCGGCATCATTTTCGGTGCTCTTTTCCTCTGCTCGCTACTGGTGACTGCAGGAACCGCTCTGGCATCACGAAAGCTCTATCATGCTCCCTGGATGGGAATTGGCCTGGGGTTGTTGCTGGCGGCCGGAAGCCTCCTGGCCTACGTGCTGGCGGGACACGGCCTACCTAGCGCCCTGCTTGCTCTGGCGGGCGCCAATGTTGTGCTGGTCGTGTTCCTGACTGTGGCGGTACTTCCTGTGGCCGAGAATTTTCACTCCGCCCGTTATGTGATTCAACATTCGCTGACCCGGCTCCCCGCCGGTGAGGACTTCTATCAATACCGGTATTTCCACCACACCGTCGATTATTACAGCGGCGGCCGTGCGGTCATGGAGAGTATCGATAGCTTGGATGAACTTCGGCAGATTCTGCAGTCCCACTCTCCGCTTTGGATCGTCACCGACGCCATCGAGGTTCCCACTTTGCAGGCACAGTCCGATCTTCAAGCGCAGGTCGTCGCCGCAAAGGGGAATGTAGCAGTGCTGAAAATCGGGCCGCGAAGAGGCGCGAGGTGATAGTTTCTGCCGCAAATGAACGCGTATGAACGCGAATGCTCTGGCACAGTCTGGTGTTGACCACAGTAAGTCGCGGATAGAGACTAACTCCGCCACAAGCGTTCATACGCGTTCATTTGCGGCCCGAAACTCAGATATGCCCTCAGTTTGACACCCCATTTTCGGCTACTGTAACATTGCTTCTTTTTGACTTTGGCCAACATTGCCGCCATGCGATTGTTCAACACGCTCACTGGGAAAGAAGAGGAATTCCTCCCCCTGGAAGACAACCTTGTCCGGATGTATACCTGCGGGCCCACGGTGTATGATTTTGCGCACATTGGAAATTTTCGCACCTTCGTCAGCCAGGACATCCTGCGACGCTGGCTTCTTTACCGCGGCTATCGTCTCACTCACGTAATGAACATTACAGATGTGGACGACAAAATCATTCGGAACGCGCAGTCTGAGGGCGTCGCGTTGAAGGACTATACCACCCGCTATGCCGAAGCTTTTTTTGACGATTGCAAGAAATTGCGGCTGCAATCACCGGAAAAACTGGTGTATGCCACCGATCACATTTCGGAGATGGCGCAGTTGGTGGAAAGGCTGCTTCAGAAGGGCCTGGCTTATCAAAAGGACGGCTCCATCTACTTCCGCATTTCCGCTTTTCCCAACTACGGGCGGCTTTCCCGTCTGGATCCGGACCAGCTTCAAACTGGACATTCCGTGGAAGCTGACGAGTACACCAAGGATAGCCCCAGAGACTTTGCCCTTTGGAAGGCCCCTAAGGAAAATGAACCCAGCTGGGAGGCAGCGATCGGCAGAGGGCGCCCAGGCTGGCATTTGGAATGTTCAGCGATGAGCATGAAGTATCTGGGGGAGTCCTTTGACATCCACGGCGGCGGGGTGGATTTGATTTTTCCGCATCATGAGAATGAGATTGCCCAAAGTGAAGGAGCCACGGGGAAGCCTTTTGTGAAGTACTGGATCCACACCGAACATCTCCTGATCGAAGGCGAAAGAATGGCCAAGTCCAAAGGCAATCAGTACACGCTGCGCGATCTTCTGGCCAAAGGCTTCGACCCGCTGGCAATCCGGTACTTGCTGCTGAAGGCACACTACAAGAAGCCGCTGAACTTTACCATGGACGGAATCCGCGACGCGGCCTCGGCGTTGGACACGTTGAAGAATTTTCTGCTGCTGGTGCGAACCTGTCCCCCCGCGCCCTCCGACAATCGAAGTATCGATGAAGTCTTACAAAAGGCCCTGCGGGAGTTCGAGTCGGCCATGGATGACAATCTGAATACCTCGAATGCGCTGGCTGCGATCTTTAACGCTCGCTATGAGCTCAATTCAATTGTCGATCAGCATGGCCTGTCGGAGGGAGACCGGCAAAAGATTCTATCGCTATTCCAGAAATTCAATACAGTGCTGGACGTGATTGAAATTAGAACTGATGTGATCGCCGACGCGGAAGTGCAGCAATTGATCGACGCACGAACGACGGCCCGCCGCAATCGCGATTTCAAACGCGCCGACGAAATCCGCGACGAACTGCTGGGTCGCGGAATCGCTCTGGAGGACACCCGCGACGGCGTGCGTTGGAAGCGCGTCAGTTAGGACGCTGGAGGGGGTTCTGGGAGGGGAGAGCGAAAGAGTGAGTGAGCGGGTGAGTTGAGTGGGGTGAGCGGGAGAGCGGGAGAGTGGGAGAGCAGGAGAGCGGGTAAGTGAGTCGGATAGTTGAGTAGCGGACCGATCCCTCACCCGCCCTCCCGCTCTCCCACTCACCCGCTCTCCCACTCTCCCGCTTCTCCGCTCTTAATCACCAACTCTCGCACGCTTCCATGCTTCACTATGGACATGAAGACCATCGATATTAAGACCGTTCACATCGCGCCCTCGGAGGTCCGCTCTACCCTTTCCAGGTACATGCTGGCCGATGGGATGGACTTGGTGGTCGATCTCCAGAAGTCGCAGGGAAGCCTTTTTTTTGACGCGCTGCGCAACCGCCATTACATAGACTTCTTTTCCTTCTTTGCCACTCATCCGATTGGTTTTAATCATCCCCATCTGCTAACCGAGGAATCAAAAAGGGAGCTGCTGCAGGCGGCCACCACCAAGGTATCCAATGCGGACGTTTATACCGTCGCCATGGCTGAGTTTGTCAGAACCTTCGCGCAAATTGCCAAACCGGCTTATATGAAGTATCTGTTTTTCATCGATGGCGGAGCGCTGGCGGTCGAAAATGCTCTCAAGGTCGCCTTTGATTGGAAGATACGCAAGAACTTCCGAAAGGGATATCGCGAAGAACGCGGCTTCCAGGTGATTCACTTCCAGCAGGCTTTCCACGGACGGTCCGGCTACACGCTGTCGCTGACCAACACTTTCGACCCCCGCAAGACTGCCTACTTTCCAAAATTCAAATGGCCCCGCGTGCTCAATCCGAAAATCGCCTTTCCTATCACACCCCAGCAAGTTCTGGAAGTTGAAAGGGCGGAGGCGGAAAGCATTCGTCAGATCGAAGCGGCTTTCCGAGACAACCGCGATGACATCGCGGCGATCATCATCGAGCCGATCCAGGGGGAAGGGGGCGACAATCACTTCCGCAAGGAGTTCCTGCAGCGATTACGGACACTGGCGGACGAAAATGAAGCACTTCTGATTTTTGATGAAGTGCAGACCGGGTTCGGCCTCACGGGAAGGATGTGGGCCTCCGAATATTTCGTCGAGCCAGACCTAATCGCCTTCGGCAAGAAAAGCCAAGTGTGCGGACTCATGTGCAGCCAGCGGGTGGATGAGGAACCGGAAAATGTGTTCCATGTCCCCAGCCGCATTAACTCGACATTTGGAGGGAGCTTGACCGACATGGTCCGTTGCAGGAAGTATCTGGAAGTGATCCAGGCCGAACGGCTTATCGACCAGGCTTTACGCAGCGGCGCTCATCTGCAGCGATCTCTTCTGAATTTGGAAAAAGAATTTCCTGGAAAGGTCTCCAATGCTCGTGGCCGTGGACTCTTTTGCGCCATTGATTTCACCGGCCCCGAGCAGAAAAAGGATTTTATCGCCCGTTGTTTTAACAAGGGTTTGCTTATTCTCCCTTGTGGTGAACGATCCGCGCGCTTCCGCACCGCCCTCAATATCGACCGCCACACCCTGGATGAGGGATTGCGGATTATCCACGAAGTTGTTGCCGAGATGCCGCTATAAGTCGCTCCCCCGGTTTGTACTCAAAATTCGTTCGCAAAAATACCGACTGACCAGTTTAGTACCTATGGACCCCTGAACGCAGCGGAGTCATGGGGATGTGAAATCTTTGAAGATTTTAAGCCCGCGCAGCCGGCGCCAGCATGTGGCCTAGGGCGGAGCGCTGGGAATGTGAAATCTTTGATCAGTTAAGCGCGCCCCGCCTCGGGGCGGGCGACAGAAAGGTTTTTGGCATCGCCATCGCTGATTTTAAATTGCATGAAACTATTAAAGAAATGGAGGCGCCGAAGCTTTCGCTCGCTGCGAAAATGCCTCGATCGCTGGCGGAAGCGGTTTTCCCCCAGTGTCGGAAATATCGGTGAAACCGTGGCGCTTCAATACCTGCTCGCAAAGGGCTACGACGTGGTGGCGCGCAATTTTCGCATCGGTAATGGCGAGCTGGATATTATTTCCTACCACGGTGAAAGCCTGGTTTTCATCGAAGTAAAAACTCGGAGCCGCCAGGATGCCTTCGCTCCGCAAGTGGCGGTAACTTTACAGAAGGAAGAGCAAATTGTTCGACTGGCCAATGCCTTCTGCCATCGCTATGGGCTGGAAGAAATTCCCATGCGGTTTGACGTGGTTGCAATCACCATTGACCAGGGGTCAGCCCCTAAAGTGGAGCACTTTGTCAGTGCGTTCTGAAGAAATTGATTTCATCTGTACGGGCGACACTGTGTGGTCGCCCGTTCTTGAATAAGGACAGCGGGTCCGGCGGCCACGCAGGGCCGCCCCTACAATCCAATTAATTTTTTCACCCGGACTCACACGCGCTCTGAATCTTCCAAATCCTGTCTTTCCCGAACACGCACGTGCTCTTCCTCCTTGACCACCAGTACCGAGGAGTTGACGCTTTGAGAGATACGTATCGGAAGGCTTCCAAAGAAGTAATGAATCAGCTCGTTGGTTCGAGTGGAGCCCAGGACTACCAGGTGTTCCGGAGTCGCAACCTGCTCGATCACTTCTTGAACTCCTCCAGTTCGCACCATGCTGGAGCAGGGAATCTTGTAGCGGCGACAGACCTTCATGTATCGCTCCGCCAGCTCGGTCAGCCTGACGCTGCCCGCGGATCGACGGTCGATAGCCAGAAACTGTACTGGAATCCGCAACTGCCGCGCTATCTGGATAGTGAACCAAACAGCCGCTCGCGAAGACTGAGATTTCTTTACGCACACCAGAAACTTTGTAATGTTGGTCGCTTCCCGTTTGACAATCACGCTGCTTGTCGGAACGAATTGCAGGATGCGGTGCACCAGCCGCCTCTTCTGGCTGGCGCCGACAAACACCAGATCGTAATGGAGCTGCTCGGCTTCTTTTCGGATGTTGTCGACGATTTCTCCGGCGCGATAACGGAAACGCACGTTCTGCCCGCCGCTGCCATAGAGGTGGAATTCGAAAGCTCCGCTGATTCCCGCTCGCAGACTGTGCTTGATATTCAGTTCTCCCTGAGCATCGACCTTCAGGAAATCCATCTGGCGCAGGATTTCGAGGGCCGAATTGAGAACCTTCATCTCGGGAGTTTCAATCATCCAGTGGCCCAGCTTTTCCTTGGCGATTTGCACCTCTTTCTGGTGCAACTGGGAAATCTGGGGTCCCACGTAAAGAACAGAGAGGTCTGCCTTGAGCCGGCGCGCGAAGTCAGCGGCCAACTGAACCGTACCCTTGGAATAGGTTTCGCCGCCAATGCAGACCAGTAAATTCATAAAAAGAAGTCGAAGGTCGAAAGTCGAAGGTCGAAAGTCGAAGGTCGAAAGTCGAACATAGAAGTCGTGTGACCTTCGACTTGCGACTTGCGACTTTCGACTTTAGAACTTAGGCCAGACATATTGCGCAAAGAGTAACACCAACCCAAAAGAAATAAGCCCCATTTTCCACCCAACGCGCAGGTAATCGCGAGAGCGCACCATTCCGCTGCCATAGACGATGGTGCAGGCGGGCGAGCTCATAGGCGTAAAGTTGGCCGCCGCCGAGGTGGTCACAAGAACCATGCCCATGACCACAGGGCTGCCGCCAGCCAGGGTGCTCAGGCGCAAGGCCACCGGCCCCAGAATGGCAACCGCTCCCGCAGTCCCCACCAGGCTGGCCAGCGCCATGGCGATGATGCCCATGGCGGAGTGCAGGAAAAGGCCGTGGTCCAACCCGTGACGCCGCAAGAAGTCAATTAACAGCGCTCCCAGCCAGTTGGCCGCGCCGCTGGTGTAAACCCCAACGCCCATGGAAAGGCTTCCCGCATACAGCATCACCACTCCCCAGTTTACGCGGTGATTTATGTCTTCCCAATCCAGTATGCCAAGCGTCATCATCAAACTCACGCCCATGATTCCGGGAATGCCCAAGCCCCAGGTGGAACTGAAAAATATCCAGACAAGAATCGTCAAGCCCAGCACACCGATGGTCATCCAGTCGCGTGGATTCAATCTTCCTACTTCGCGCACGCGGCGGCGCAGCAGCACCATCGATTCGTATACGTCAGTGTGTTCGAATTGAAAGGATTTCCGCACCACAAGATAAAGCAGCGGGATCTGCATCAACAGCAGCGGGTATCCAAACTCCATCCAACGCAAATAGCTGACTCGAACCGAGCTGACCCGATCCCAGTATTCCATCATGATGGCATTGCGCGCTCCTGCTGAGGGAGTCCCGATACCGGAGAAAGCGCAGCCACAAGCGATGCTGAAGAGCAAGACACTGGAAAACCCAGGACTTCCCTGCGTGCGGTCCGAGTACAGTTGGATCAGCACCAAGGCTACCGGAAGCATGATGGAAGCTGTCGCCGATTCGCCGATAAATGAGGTCACCAGAGAGGATACCAGCACAAATCCGAAGATGATGTGGGTGACATTGGGCCCGGTAAACTTCAGCAGGAACCAAAGAAGCCTCTGATCGAGATTCTGTTTGATGACGGCGGCCGCCAACATCAGTGTGGAAACGATAAACAGCAGCGAATCACTCATCAGAGAGCGCGCCAGCTCCTGGGGCGCCTCAATCCTGTAGAGCGCCTGCAGCACTATGATCAGAGTGGCCACAGCGGGAAGCGGTACCGGCTCGGTTATGTAGAGGATGATAGCCATTACAACGATGGCCAGCATCTGTTTTCCTTGAAAGGTCAATCCGCGAGGCGTGGGCAGGAACTGTATAATCAGCACCGCCAGCAGACTGGCAAACAACCAAGCTCTTTTTTCTAACTCGAACAGCAGCGTGCGCAGCATGATTCAGGTGAACAGTGGCAAGAATACCAGCGAACAGTGTGGTTGTCTGCTTCGTTGTCCGTTGATAGGCTATGCCGAGCAGCGGTCATCAGATCTGATCTCAGAACACAGACTACTGACATCGGACAACGGGCCACCGACAATCCAATGAAACGCTTATTTGTCCCTGTCGCTTTTTCTTTACTCTTGCTGGACGGCGGTTGGCTTTCAACCGCCGGGACAGAAGATCCCATCGGAAGGCGCGCCCGCCAACTCCATTTTTCATCCCTGGTGCTGGATACGCACATCGACACAACTCTGAGACTGACCCGTCCTGACTGGAAATTTTCCGCCGAGCATGCGCCCATGCCCGCCGAGGTCGCGTCCCAGCCGGAATCTCAGTCGCAGGAGGGTCACGCCGATCTCCCCCGGATCCGAAAAGGGGGCTTAGGCGCGCTCTTTTTCGGCATTGTGGTCAGGGGCACCGTTACCGGACCTAAAGCGGTCAACGACGCGCTGCTTCAGATCGACGCTGTTCACAAGCTGGCCGACGACTTTTCTCAGCAAGTCGCTTTCTGTACCACTGCCGATCAGGTTCGCGATGCCCACCGCCAGGGGAAAATCGCGGCACTGATTGGAATGGAGGGAGGCCACATGATCAACAACAGCCTCGCCATTCTGCGTATGTACGGCAAACTTGGTGTCCGCTACATCACTCTCACCCATTTTTACAACACCGACTGGGCCGATTCCTCAGGCGAACAGCCCCAGCACAACGGCCTGACCCCGTTTGGAAGAAGCATCGTCGCGGAAATGAACCGGCAGGGAATCATGGTAGATATCTCCCATGTCTCCGACAAGACTTTCTGGGATACTTTGGAGACAAGTAAAACGCCTCTGATTGCGTCCCATTCCTCTTGCCGCGCCATCGCCAATCATGTTCGTAACATGACCGATGAAATGATCCGCGCTCTGGCCGCCAAGGGAGGAGTGATCCAGATCAATTACAACTCGCCCTATTTGGACAACGACCGCTGTCA
>DASXTB010000017.1:0-8021 GCA_036505615.1 Acidobacteriota bacterium | reverse complement strand
ACTAAACTTCAACTAATCTGGACGGCATAATGACTGCAATCAAGGAGACCTGGACACGACGGCGGGAAAAAACCCGTCCAATAGCGAGCAAAAATGATAGCTCCGATCAAAAATGTCAGTTAATTTGGACAGCAGTGTCGTGAACGTGCACGTGAACGGTGGTTTCCATTCGGCCAAAGTACGGGAATAGAGGGCCCTATCCATTTATCTACAGGACCAGCACGCTTCAAGACTGACAGCTGTGTCCGTTGTGTCCGTGGTGGTTGATCCGCGATTAGAGTCAAATTTGCAGTCCCCAATTTTGTAGCTCGATATTCCGCGATCTGACTCTGCAATAACTTTTTCCTCGCTATTCCTTTATAATTCCAGGCGAGATCTGACATTAGCGATGCGAACAGTTACCACGTTGCGAACCGTCGCGCTATTGACCTCGGCCGCACTTCTCACTGCGCTCTTCCTGCGGGCAGAGGATGCCGGCCTGCCTTCCGGTGAATTTAGGATCCAACTCCCCTTGGGAATTTCCGCAGAGATCTGGAGCTACTTTGTCCCCAGGGATAACCCCATGACAGCTGCCAAGGTGGAACTAGGACGCCGGTTGTTTTTCGACAAGCGGCTTTCAGTAGACGGATCGGTCAGCTGCGCCACCTGCCACAATCCCAAGCTGGCCTACACTGACGCCAGGGTGAGGGCGGAAGGAGTATACGGAAGACGGGGGGTCCGAAATACCCCCACTCTGTTGAACGCGATGTTTCAGTCCGGCCAGTTCCATGACGGTCGCGCTCTGTCTTTGGAGGCACAGGCGAAGCTGCCTCTGATTAATCCCCTCGAAATGGGCAACGAATCGCATCTACAGTTAGTGGCCAGATTGCAAAGCATTCCCGAGTATTCGGCGAACTTTTTGCAGGTGTTTCACCACCCGGCGACTATAGAAGCCCTTTCCAAGGCGATCGCGGCATTCGAACGGACACTGGTTTCTGGAAACTCTCCTTTCGATCGTTTCACGGCCGGGGACAAGGATGCCATGGGTGAGGCGGCCCAGCGCGGGTTTGCTGTGTTCCGCGGCAGGGGCCGCTGCTCGGTGTGCCATGCTTTCAACGAGGCTTTTCCGTTTTTTTCCGATCGTACTTATCGAAACACGGGAGTAAGCGGCAACTCCGCCGTTTTTGAACCACTGGCTATCCAGGCCAGAGAGTTGGTCCGCCGCACCTCGCCGGCAGCCGGCCTTCAACAGCTTGCTCAGAAAGAGGGGGCTTCAGAGCTGGGGCGTTTCCTGGTTACGGGGCACTCGCTGGACATAGGAGCGTTTAAGATCCCGTCCTTGCGGGATGTCGAACTGACCGCGCCTTACTTTCACGACGGCAGTGCAAAGACCCTGGCGGATGTGCTTCACTTTTACATACAAGGCGGAAAAAGCAGCTTCAACCGAGACTGGGAGGTCCAAGGGATCAGCCTGACAGAGGGCGAGCAAAGCGACCTGATTGAATTCTTAAAGTCGCTGACTAGCGATGACACAAGACGAATGTCGAATTACGAATCTCGAAATTTGTCCGTTGTCAGTGGTCCGTAGTCGTTGTCAGTGTGGATGGCGGGTACCCTTTGTTCTGGGTGATCCGCCAGCCGTTGGTCATCGGCCATCGACGGTCTTTGTCGGAAAAGTCAGCGCAAGCCTGTGATCGGACAACTGGCTACGGACCGCTGACCAACGGCAAATTTCTTCATTCGACATTCGAATTTCGACATTCGTAATTCCTAATTCGACATTGGAGAGTTTTCCATATTAAACTAGAGTCATTCCCGGAGACGCGAGCGAATGAAGCGGGTGGATAGATCTCTGCTGCTGGCGATAATCTGCACTCTGGCGACCAGTCCCTTGCTGCCGGCTGGCACAGTCAAGAACGTCAGAGAGACCAAAGCGGTCGTCGTTCGTGGTCATGTTGTTTGCCTGGACTCGACGAGCCAGGCTTCCAATTCTGAAAAAGACTGCGCCAAACTGCCGCATCTTTTCGGCATGCGGGCTTCCGACGGACAATTGTTTCGATTTTCGCCCACTGATTCGGCCACCGCAATGTTTGAAGACAGCCGTGTCCGCGCGCAGCAGCTGCAGATCAACGCCCTCTTGTATCCGGAGAATCAGTTGGAAATCATAAAGGTGCACGCTGTCAAAGCAGGAAAGCTTTACGATGTTTATTACTACTGCGACGTCTGCAGCATTACTGCTTATGCGCCCGGCCCCTGCCCATGCTGCCGGCGAGAGATGGAGCTGAGGGAGGAACCAGTTCACTGATGGCGGATTTGCCAATTGAGGATTTGCGATTGCGGATTTCGGATTGCGGGTTGCCGATTATTTTGGGTTTCCGATTGCAATACTTAGAATACAGCGGACGAGTCAAGTCTCACAAGCTGAACCGACAGCATTGCCCATTTCAATCCGCAATTCGCATTCCGCAATCCGAAATGGAAGAATCCGCATTCCGCAATCCGCAATTGGTAAATCCGAAATCCGCAATCTGCAATTAAAAAGGAGGTAGTGGATGCCCCATAACGACGAAAAATTCAAGGAGCAACGCTCCGGCCTGTCCCGACGGGACTTTCTGAAAGCGTCCAGCATCACGTTGTCTGTGCCGCTGGCGATCAACCAGAAGGTAGCTCGCGCTGCCGGGACAGATGTCAGGGTCTACGGCCCTGGCAAGGTGCCGATTACTCTCAACATCAACGGAAAGACACACACGGCCGAAGTAGAACCGCGCGTCACTCTTCTCGAGACGCTCCGCCACGAATTGGATTTGACCGGGGCAAAACGCGTGTGCGATCGAGCCAGTTGCGGTGCTTGCACAGTGATCATTGACGGCAAGACGGCCTACTCTTGCACCGTCTTGGCCATTGAGGCCCAAGGGAAGGCCATTACCACCGTGGAAGGCCTGTCGCAGGGGGACAAATTACATCCCGTCCAACAGGCGATCATAGACAACGACGGGCAGCAGTGCGGCTTCTGCACCCCGGGGTTTGTTGTCGCCTGCAAGGCGATCCTGGACAAACATCCCAGTCCGACGCGCGAGCAAATACATCGCGGTCTGAGTGGGAATTTTTGCCGTTGTGGCACCTATGTCGGCCTGAAGGCAGCGCTGGCAAAAATGGGAGCTGCGCACAAAGCCCCAGCAGCACAGGCAGGACAGAAAGGAGGGCAGTGAGATGGCTGAATATAAGTGGCCCGAAGCAGAAAAACGCACTCTCATCGGCAAACGGATCTCACGCCTGGATGGGCCTGTCAAGGTATCTGGCAAGGCCAAATACACTTACGATATGAATCGACCGGGCATGCTCTACGGCAAGATCCTTCGCAGCCCGTACGCGCACGCCAAGATCGTCAGCATTGACACCAGCGCCGCCGAAGGAATGCCCGGCGTGAAGGCGGTCAGGATTATACAAGGACCGGGAACGGAAATTCAGTGGCAGGGAGATGAAATTGTCGGCGTGGCAGCCGTCGATGAGCCGACCGCCGAAGACGCCATCCGCGCCATCAAGGTGGAATATCAAATACTGCCGCACCTGGTCATCGACAATGATCTGCAGGCCGCCGGCGACCGCGCCAAGCCCACGCAGGAAGAAGTGAGAGGCGACCCGGAAAAAGCTTTCAAGGAATCAGATGTGATTCACGAAGGGTTCTACGGATCCTCAGCAATGACCCATTGCTGCTTAGAACCACATGGGTGCATGTCCGAATGGAATGGCAACGAACTGCTGGTTCACGTTTCCACGCAGAACGTTTCCGGCATCGCAAGCCAGATGGCTGGTCCTCTGAAGACAACTGCTGGAAACATACGAGTGAAGCAGGATCACATCGGTGGCGGCTTCGGCAGCAAGTTCGGGCCGGACCGCTGGGGCATTGAGACGGCCCACCTTTCCAAGTTAGCCGGAGGGAAACCGGTCAAGATTATGCTGGAGAGGAATGCGGAGTTGATGGTTGCCGGTTCCCGCCCGTCTGCATTTGCCCAGGTTAAGGTGGGCGCCAAGAAGGACGGAACGCTGATCGCATGGGAATCGAAGTCCTGGGGTACCGGCGGGATTACCGGTGGAGGCTTGCCGTCCAACAATTTTCCTTACGTGGTGGTTGTTCCCAATGCGCGCCGGCAAAACATTACTATTTCGAACAATGTCGGCGGGCAGAGAGCGTGGCGCGCTCCCAATCATCCACAGCTCGCCCTGGCTACCATGGCGGCGCTGGACGATCTGGCCGCAAAGCTCAACATGGATCCACTCGATTTCTTCATCAAAAACATTGGGCTGACCGGACAGCGCGCTGAGGTTTACCGGGAAGAGTTGCTCAAAGCGGCCGAACTGATCGATTGGAAAAAGAAGTGGCACCCGCGCGGCGACACCACAGCCGGCAATATCAAGCGGGGAATGGGCCTGTCGATCCACACCTGGGGAGGCCGCGGCCACAACAGCGACTGCGACCTGACCATCTATCCTGACGGCTCTGTTGAGGTCAAAATGGGCACTCAGGATCTGGGAACCGGGACACGGACGGCGCTGGCCATCGTCGCCGGCGATGCTTTCGGGTTGCCAGTCAGCGCGATAAAGGTCCTGATCGGAGATAATCGCTACCCTGTATCCGGCGGATCGGGCGGCAGTACCACCATTGGCGGCGTCAGCTCTTCGACTCGCCGCGCCGCACAGGACGCGCTGGAGCAGTTGTTTGCCAAGGCCGCGCCGGCGTTGAAAGCGCAACCGGGCGATTTGGAAGCTGTGGGAGGAAAGGTGCGTGTTAAGGGCGACACTACACGCAGCCTCACCTGGCAGCAGGCTTGCGCCAAACTGGGCGGGATGCCGCTTACCGTGCGGGGCAAGAACCCGGGTCCGCCGCAGGAGCTGACCAACGTGGGCGTCGGCGGCGCTGAGATGGCCGATGTGTCCGTCGACACGGAAACCGGCATCGTCAAGGTCAACAAGATCGTCTGCGCGCAGGACTGTGGCCTGATCATCAACATGAAACTGGCCGAAAGCCAGTGCTATGGCGCGATGATCATGGGCGTCTCCTACGCCCTGTATGAAGAAAGGATCCTGGATCAGGCAACCGGCCGAATGCTGAATGCCAACATGGAGTTTTACCGGCTGGCCGGCAGCGGCGACATCGGCGAATTGGTGGTCCATATGATGACCGGCAAAGGCTATGACGAGCGAGGTGTCATCGGATTGGGCGAGCCACCGGTGATTTCTCCAGGAGCGGCAATCTCAAACGCGATTGCCAACGCCATCGGAGTGCGCGTTTCAGTCATGCCATTTACACCCGACCGAGTCTTGAAAGCACTGGAGACGAAAGGAGGCAACAATGCGCGCGTTTGAATACACCAGCCCCACCACAAAGCAGCAAGCCGTTGCGCTCCTGGAGAGCACCTGGGGACCGACAGCGGTGCTGGGCGGGGGCACGGATTTGCTCGACCTGATGAAAGACGACGTGGAGACTCCCAAGCGGCTGGTCAACATTAAAGATGTAAAGGAGCTGCAGGGAATCCATCTGACGAAATCCGGCCTCAGGGTCGGCGCCGCAGTCAAAATTGAGGAGCTTGTCGAGAGCCCGCTGGTCCGGCACTATCCCGTCGTTGCCGACGCGGCGCGGGAAATCGCAAGCCCCCAGATCCGTCACATGGCAACGGTGGGAGGAAATCTATGCCAGCGTCCCCGCTGCTGGTATTACCGCGCCGGTTTTGGCCTGCTGGCACAGGACAAAGATGGCAAGCCGCTCGCCCTGCAGGGCGACAATCGCTACCACGCGATCCTGGGCAATTCAGGTCCGGCTTACTTCGTTCATCCTTCCAGCCTGGCTCCGGCCCTGATCGCCTGTGGGGCCAAGATCCGACTTTTCGGAACCAACGGAGAGCGTGAGATGCCGCTCGAAGAATTCTACCGAATTCCCGCTTCCGGCCAGGAACGAGAGAACGCGCTCAGCCCCAATGAGATTGTCACAGAGGTGCTGGTTCCTTCATTGGCCGGGACAAAAAGCGCTACTTATGAAGTACGTCAGAAAGACGCTTTTGACTGGCCACTGGCGCTGGCGTCGGTAGTGCTCAAGCTCAGCGGAAACAAAGTTCAGTCGGCCCGTGTGGTCATGGGCTATGTGGCTCCCACTCCGTGGCGGTCGGAGGAGGCAGAGCAGGCGCTGGTCGGAAAAACGATCACCGAAGAAACGGCGCACAGCGCAGGCAACGCGGCTGTGGAGAAGGCAAAAGACCTTGGCCGCAACGGCTACAAGATCCAACTGGCGCGAGTGGCGGTCAAACGGGCAGTCCTGAGGGCTGCCAAGGCGGGTGCATAATGCTCACTGAATCTGAACGGCTGAACACGGATCGTCCCGACTTGTGCCCCTTCTTGAAATGGAAGGGCCAGTTTGTCATATCCGAACCCGACCCGAACGGCGCGTCGGAGCGGAGTGGGGCTTTCTGGTGCCTTTACACGCAGACCTGCATCGGTCCCGATGGCGGAGTAGTCGAGCCAGTCGACTGCGCTTCCCCCGATCGCAAGTGTTACGGCACGGGAGAGGCGTAGGGTATTGCGGATTTCTCGATTGCGGATTGTGGATTTCGGATTGCGGATTTCGGATTTCCGATTTCGGATTGTGGATTTCGGATTTTCGATTGCGGAGTGCGGATTTCGGATTTTCGATTACGGAGTGCGAATTGCAGATTGCGGAGTGCGGATTAGAGCTGAGCGCCGTTTAGGCCAAACCTTCATTGACCCCGCTTAGTATGTTGTCTCCCGAATTGCGAACTAAGAAATCCGCAATCCGAAATCCGCAATCCGCAATCCGAAATCCGCAATCCGAGGGGCTGGTCGCCGGCGTCTATATTTGTTAAAATGATGTGGTGTAGCGAGAGGAGCAAGAAGATGCGTAAATTTTGGTTTTTTGCACTAGTGACGGTGATTTTTCTCAGCTTATCGTCCATAGGCTGGGCCCAGCAGATTTACGGCGACTATTTGGAGACACGAAGTGCCGATGTTTACACAGGATCGTGCTTTGCCAATGCCGAAGTGGGCTTGTCCGGAGATCAGGCAATTCTGGCTTGGCGCGTAGAGAAAGGGTCCTGGAACGGTGTGTCTTTGGATGGGCTGAGTGTTGTCGGTGTCGCCAAAGCGAAAGCCACCCTGGGTGATTCCTTCCACAATCCATATCCTGCCAAGTCCGTGCTGATTGTCGATGATCGGGCCAATCGGGAGCAGCAGATTGCTTTGATCAGCTTTGCCAAGACCATGGCCGGAGAGCTGCTCGACAACGCAGTCGACGTGGAAGCGGCGCCCATCCGCATGGAAATCGAACATCACGCGGGGCATCCCGGCGCGGGATTCCTGAAGGCTGGCAGTCTGGCCGCCATTGAGACCCGGCCTATTAATGATCACGACCATCTGTGCGGAAACGAAGAGACCTACTATCCACCCTTGGCAAGTGTGACTCATGCGATGCCTGCCGTTGCGCTCCTTGATCAGTACAGTGGCCCGGCACTGGGCGTGTCCTGGACCACGCACGATAAACGCAACGCCTTTGTCGGAACGTTTTCGCGCTGAGTTTGGGGTTTGTCAGTTGTCAGTAGTCCGTTGTCTGTAGTCAGTTGCCGGATGTGAGAAAGGATTTGATCGTACGGGCGGTCCTGCGTGGCCGCCCCGAATATTTTATAAAGGTTCACTGCGGAGATACAGCGAGGCAGAGCTGCAACCCAATAAAAGCCGATCACGACCACTTTCACGAGCACGTCCACGCCGACGCAAGACGCAATCGCTCACGAATTCGATTGGCCGTAGTCGTGGACGTGATACTGGACCGTAAAATCTGGTTTTTCTGACAAAGTTTTCAGCGAGGAGAGGGCTATGGCCGCTTCAGCGGCCATTCCCGAAGGGTTTAAGACCCGCCGTCTTTACGGCGGGTTGGCGGCCCATTAAACAATCCCGCTGAAGCCGCTTCCAGCGGCTTTCTCGACGCCGGCTTTAGCCCTTCGCCCGGGGCAAGGGGAAAATTGCCGCAAGGAAAATGA
>DASXTB010000016.1:0-28052 GCA_036505615.1 Acidobacteriota bacterium | reverse complement strand
CGCCGAAGGCGTCGAGGAGTATAGCCGGGGGCAGAGCGCGTTTTTTGCGCGACGCCCCCGGTCGAGTTCCCCAATATCGACCTGCGCATCCTGTAAGGGTGCAACAAAATTTCCCGATGATTGAACCGAACCGATCTTCCCAAAAAATATTTTCCCGATTCCTATCGCACCCTTCAGGGTGCATACCCTTCGTGGGTGTCGCAGACCGTTGCTGCAATATTTGGTTGCGGCTCTGCCGCGCTAGGCCTCTGCGGTGAGTATGTGCGAATATCCCGCTTACGCTTGCGGTACCGATTCGTTCCGAAGCCGGAAGCAAAACTCGCGTTTCTCAGTCCGGTCGAGCTAACTGCCATTGGCCGGCGCCTGCTATAATGCCGCCTTTATTTTTTTCACATCATTCTCGATGTTGAACTCATTCCGCGGAATTGGATCAAATCGGACAACACCAGCGTAACTACGCCGATTACGAGAATATTTATTTTGCGGGAAAACGGGAAGCGATGATCCAAAGAATTAAGGGAACTCAAGATCTGCTGCCGGGAGAAATTGAGAAGTGGCAATACCTGGAAGAGAAGGCGCGGGAGATCTTCGCTCGCTATGGCTATTCTGAAATACGAACGCCTATTTTCGAAGAAACAGAACTGTTCGCTCGAAGTATCGGGACGGAGACAGACATTGTTGAGAAGGAAATGTACACGTTTGCGGACAGAAACAAAAAATCCCTCACTCTTAGGCCCGAAGGAACCGCCCCCGTAGTCCGCGCCAGCATAGAAAACAATCTCCTCGCCGGATCGGGAACGCTAAAACTGTTTTATGTCGGGCCGATGTTCCGTCATGAACGGCCTCAAAAGGGGCGCCACCGCCAGTTCCACCAGATCGGAGCCGAAGTGCTCGGCCCCGATCACCCGGCAGTCGATGCGGAGGTAATGGAGATGCTAGTGCATCTTCTGGAAGAACTGGAGATCCGTTCCTATCATCTGAACATCAACTCCATCGGGGACCGTCGCTGCCGGCCCGCCTATTTGAAGATCTTGCAGGAAAAGATCGCTGCGATCCTGCCTCACCTGTGCGCGGATTGTAACCGGCGCGCATCAACCAATCCATTGCGCGTTTTCGATTGCAAAGTGGAGGCCGACCAGAAATACATCGATAGCCTTCCTACTTCACTAGACTATTTATGCCGGGAGTGCCGGGAGCACTTTGAGGGAGTGCGCCGCTTTCTGGATGCGCAGAAGATTCCGTACTTCGTAAATTCCAGGTTGGTGCGCGGGCTGGATTATTACCAGAGGACCACCTTTGAAATTACCAGCGACACCCTGGGCGCCCAAAATGCCTTGCTGGGCGGCGGGCGATATGATGGTTTGTCTGAAAGTCTGGGTGGACCGCCGGTCCACGGCTTTGGTTTTGCGTTGGGGGAAGAACGCTTCATTCTGGCTTTACCCCGGAAAGACTACGCGTGCGCGAGACCCCAGGTGTACCTCGCTCCGCTGGGATCGGAGTCTTTTGACTTTGCGGTAAATCTGGCGGCGGCGCTAAGAAGCAATGGTGTTCGCACGATCCTGGAATTTGAAAACCGAAGCCTCAAGGCGCAGCTTCGACAAGCCGATAAGCTCAAAATCCCACTGGTTGTGATCTTCGGCGAAAATGAATTGAGGAGTAAAGAGGTACAGATCAAAAATATGATCACCGGCTTGCAGGCTGCCGTTTCATCTGATATGAGCGAGGTTTTGCGTGCCATCCGAGACAGTGTCCCGGGCCGGGTTAGCGCCTAGTCTCATGTTGTCCTGGTGTCCCGGTGTGATAATACATGGGTCTCCGTCGCTGATTCAGGCCCGAAGGGCCGTATTGGGTAGACCCACCCGTCAGGGCGGGGTTGATGATCAATCTCGAAATCGGAGGTCCGTAGGACCGACACATGTTGCAGCTTCGGCGCTCATGTTAATTTTTAAACCGTTCCCACACACTGACGGGCGGGTCTACCCAATCGTGGCCGCTAGGGCCTGCACTCCCTATCCATTTTCAATCGGAGTTGACTGGCTGAAGCGGCCAGAGTCACTCTGTTGACTCAAACATAGAAAGGACTTGCTTTTGAGCCCTTTGGATTCTTTAGCCGACTGGAGTCGCTCCCACTCGTGCGGCGAGCTGCACCGCGATGACGCAGGAAAAGCAGTGACGCTTATGGGGTGGGTGGATCGGCGCCGGGATTTCGGCAATCTCCTGTTTATCGACTTGCGCGATCGCGAAGGAATCACGCAGGTAGTGATCCGCTCGGATGCCAATCGTGAAGTGTTGGAACGCGCTAAAGAACTGCGACCCGAATTCGTGCTTGCGGTGCGGGGCACGGTAATGCGCCGCTCTGCAGAAACCGTAAATCCGGCGTTGAAAACCGGGGAGATTGAGATTGCCGCTGCAGAAATAAGGATCCTCAACGTGGCCAAGACCCCGCCCTTTCCGATCAATGAAGACTCGGAAGCTTCAGAAGATACCCGTCTCCAATATCGTTATCTCGACCTGCGCCGGACGCGGCTCCAAAAAAACATCATTTTGCGGCACCAGGTGACTTTTGATATTCGGGAATACCTCAATGATCGCGGATTCCTCGAGGTTGAGACTCCGATACTGACCAAGTCCACTCCCGAGGGTGCGCGCGATTACCTGGTCCCAAGCCGGATACAGCCGGGGAAGTTCTTCGCGCTCCCCCAGTCGCCGCAACTCTTCAAGCAGCTCCTGATGATTTCGGGATTTGACAAATACTTTCAGATCGTCCGCTGCTTTCGCGACGAGGATTTCCGTGCCGACCGGCAGGCGGAGTTTACGCAGATCGACATCGAGATGTCGTTTGCGCGGCCGGTATTGATCTTCGAGTTGATCGAGCCGATGATGGTAAAGATCTTTGCACGCGCCGGCGTCTCGGTGGCCACTCCATTTCCGAGAATGCCTTACCAGGAGAGCATGGACCGCTACGGCTCGGACAAGCCGGACACGCGTTTTGGAATGGAGCTGATAGATCTGAGCCGCGACTTTGCTGAAAGCCAGTTCGGAATATTTCGCGACACGGTCCAGTCCGGCGGCACAGTGAGAGGCATGGTCGTCGAGGGAGGGGAAGCATACTCACGAAAACAGCTCGACGATCTGACCGACTATGCCAAACAGCTCGGAGCCTCCGGACTTGCCTGGATCAAGAGAGGGATTGAATTGAAAAGTTCATTCCCTAAAACGGTCGGGCCGGACGAACTGGAAAGGATTGTGAGCCGAGCGGGAGCGGCAACGGGATCGCTTTTGTTGCTGATTGCCGGCAAATACCGTTCGGTGACGGAAAGCTTGGGCGCGCTCCGTTTGCATGTCGCGCGGCAGCAAGGATTGATTCCTCAGGACCGGTATAGCTTTCTCTGGGTTCAGGATTTTCCTCTGGTAGAGTACGACGACCGGGAGAAAAGATATTTTGCCTGTCACCACCCTTTTACCAGCCCAGCGGACGCAGATTTAGAGCTTCTCGCCTCGGACCCGGGCAAAGTTCGGGCCAAGGCTTATGATTTGGTTTTAAATGGAACAGAGATCGGTGGAGGCTCGATTCGTATCCATCGCCAGGATGTACAACGCAAGGCATTTCAGGTGCTGGGTCTGGATGAGAGAGAAGCAGAAAAGAAGTTTGGCTTCTTTCTGGAGGCGCTTCAGTATGGAACGCCTCCTCACGGTGGGATCGCGCTGGGGCTGGACAGAATTGTGATGCTGCTGGCGGGTGAAAAATCAATCCGCGACGTGATCGCATTTCCCAAAACCGCCCGCGCCACCTGCTTGATGACGGATTCTCCTTCCGAGGTGAGTGCCGAGCAGCTCAAGGAGCTGCATTTGAAGATCGACGAAGAAATATGAAAGGGGAAGCGGATAAACACCAAAAGCGTCATTTGTCATCAGTCATCGGTTATCAAGTATTTTTTTACTGCGCGGGACGTTAACATCTTGCTTCAGCTTGACGGCACCACAGAACCGGGACCGGAAGGGCGCGGCGCGGCAATTTAAGTTATCTGCAGAACGCCATGACCGAAAATTCTCGCCAGCTCAAACGCCATGCATTGCAGAGAAGCCCTTTGTTGCCGCGCCCTCCGGTCGCGGTTCTGTGGGCGACGTTAAGCCAGCTGAATCGACATGTCGCCGTCCCGCGCACTAAAAAATACCTGATAACCGATGACTGATGACCAGTGACTGATGACAAATAATGCTTTTGGTTAAAGTTACCAGGCCGTGTATTCCGTGTTCATCCGTGTCCAACAACTAATATGAGCCGCATTCAAATCCTTCCGGAGACCCTCGCCCACCAGATTGCCGCCGGAGAGGTTGTGGAAAGGCCCGCGTCGGTCCTCAAGGAGCTGATCGAAAACTCCATCGATGCGCAAAGCAGGCGGATAGAAGTTGGTTTGCGTGGAGGCGGTCGCCAGCGCATGCGAGTGCGCGACGACGGTATCGGGATGGACCGCGCGGATGTTGAACTCGCTTTTGCGCGACATGCCACAAGCAAGATCCGGCGAATCGAGGACCTGAGTCAAATCCAAACCCTTGGCTTCCGCGGAGAAGCGCTGCCGTCTATTGCCTCCGTCTCGCGCTTGACTCTCAGAAGTCGCATGAAGGAAGACGCCGGCGCTCCGGGAACGGAAATTGTCCTGGAGGGTGGAAAGGTCTGTTCCATACGCGAAACCGGCTGGCCGGAAGGGACCGAGGTTGACGTGCAGGACTTGTTCTTCAATGTTCCAGCTCGCAAGAAATTCATCAAGGCTCCATCCACTGAACTATCACACTCGATGCGCTTGATCGCGCAATATGCCATCATTCATCCGGAAATATATTTTGAAGTTGAAAATGAGCAGGGGATGCTGTTTTCGGTGCCTCCGGTGGCGCATGTTCGAGAGCGAGTTTTCCAGATTTACGGGAAAGAATTCGTAGACAATCTGGTGCCCTTTGACGAAACTCGCGGCGCAGTTCGCATCCATGGGTTTGCGTCCCTCCCTCACGAACAACGGACCAACCGCTATTCTCAGTTCTTTTTCGTCAACGGGAGAATGGTTCGAGATAAGACGATCAGTTCGGCGGTAGCGGCCGCTTACCGGCAGTTAATTCCTACCGGAACTTTTCCCGTTGTCTTGCTTTTCGTCGAGATTCCCGCAAGTGAAATCGACGTCAACGTTCATCCTGCGAAAACTGAGATCCGCTTTCGCGACAGCTCCGCTATCTTCGGCCTGATCCGCGCTGCCATCGACAACGGATTGCTGATGCGCAGGCCGGTGCCCGAATATCCAGGGGACTCTGTCTTCCTTCCTTCCAGCGTAGAGGGTGCGCCGCATCCAATCACTTTTGGGCCCTTCGCGTCGCGCTCGGAGAATCAGGTTGCCTTCAGTTATCAGGCCCCGGTTGCGGCCAGGATTGCCGGGCCCGAGATTCGGAATCTGCGCGTGCCGGAAGATCATCTCTCCTGGCCCGGGACGATCTTTCAGCCCCTGTCAGATATGCGCAGTTCGGATCCGCCGCGAGCGATGGGGCAGCTTTTGAACAGTTTCATCATCGCATCCGACCGCTATGGGCTGTTTGTCATCGACCAGCATGTCGCCCACGAGCGGGTGCTCTACGATCAGTCGCTGCGGACGATGGGGGGCCGGGAAATCCCGGTCCAGAGATTGTTGATGCCGCATATCGTCGCTGTTTCTGCGTCCAGGCGGGGACTGGTGCCTTATCTCCTGCCGGAGCTGACTGCCAGCGGGTTTGATGCCCAGGCGTTTGGAGACGACATCGTCATCCAAGCGGTGCCTGCCATTGCCAAGGACGCGGATATCAAACTGATCGTCACGGAGATTCTGGACGGGCTTGAGGCTGCCGATCGCGAACTGGACGTTGCTGAGCTGCGTAAGAAGATAGCAGTCTCGATGGCTTGTCGTGCCGCAATCAAGATCAATACGCCCCTGACTTCAGAAAAAATGCAGTGGCTGCTGGATGCTCTCTACCAGACGGAAAACCCGACCAGTTGCCCTCATGGCCGCCCGGTGCTGTTTCGGCTCGGTTTGTATGAGATTTTGAAAAATTTTAAGAGGATCTAGCAGTGACAGAAGTTAAATTGGTAACATTCTTGGGACAGGGATGACGCGGAGGACATGGATCTACGAATGTCCCGCCAGGGCCTCAAATAATTGCTGAGTTAGTTCAAAGCTTACCAGGGACGCCCTGGCAGGACATTCGCAAAACCGCGTTTTCTGTGTTATCCGTGTCCCAAAAATAGTACCAATTCAACTTTTCTTACGATCTACTAGAATCGATTCGTGCCGGAATTACCTGAAGTCGAAACCTACCGCAGTTATTTTGCGCGATACGCCCTGCGCAAGGCTATCCGCGCCGTTGTGAACGCTGATCCAAAGAATTTCCCAGGGATGAAGGCTCACCGCTTGAGGAAGTTACTGGTGGGCAGACAGTTCAATACAGCGGAGCGAAAAGGGAAGTACCTGGTGGCCCGCCTCGACGGCGCCGGAGATCCCGGCCTGGTGGTGATTCATTTCGGAATGACTGGGTCCCTACATTTTTCAAGATCCGCGCTGCGTTCGCCGGCTTATTCGAGAACCGTGTTTGTGTTTGATGACGGCTCTCTACATTATGTGAACATGCGGCGCTTCGGAGGGATCTGGTGGGTAACCGACTTGGACAGATTTGAGCGCCTCAAGCTTCTTGGACCTGATCCGTTATTGGAAATCCCATCAAAGGAAGCATTGAAGAAAATATTGGGGCGATCCCGGCAGCCGCTGAAACAAGCATTGATGAATCAGAAGTTGATTGCCGGAATCGGCAATCTGTATGCCGATGAGATTCTCTTTCAGAGCCTGATTGACCCGCGCCGGCGTCCCGGTTCGCTGAAGCTGTCCGAATGGGAGAGCCTATTTCAAAATATGAAGCAGGTCTTAAATGAAGCGGTTCGCCTGCGTTCTGAGATTGAACGTCTCCCGCGCAAATACCTGATGCCCCATCGCCATGGAGATCAGAAGTGTCCCCGCTGCGCTAGCAATTTGAGGAGCCTGAAGCAGGGCCAAAGGACCACCTACTACTGTCCCGTTTGCCAGTCTTAGTTCCGCGGCGAGGCTTGGAGGCTGTCTCGAAACTATGAAACCACGGGGAACACTGGGAACACGGGGACCACACGGGCTTTCGAAATTCCCAGCAAATTCTTATTAATAACGGAATCATAAAATTCCCCGTGTTCCCAGTGTCCCCCGTGGTTCGTCATACTGTAATTCCTGGATTCGCAGCCTTCAGAAGGGAATCGCCCTTTTCAGGAACGCCTGGATGCGGTCCCGGTGTGTGCCGGCCCAAAAGACTTTCCCGCACGAAGGACAGAGCTTGAAAGTGTCATGGTGCTGGAAGATGTAAGGAGGTACTCGGGGCTCGGCCTGTTCCGGCTGCAGGGGGAGCAGAGCATTATTACAGTCCACACACCTGGAAAACGGGCGCAGCAGGTTTCGGTCGAAGATAAATTGCGTCTTTTCGAAGAACTCCCGCAGCTGCTCTTCCAGCGTCTCCGCTTCAATAAAAATAACCCTTTGCAGGACGCGACGCCTCACCAGGCCGCGGTCCCTGGTTATGATCCAGCGCCTCTCGTTCAGAAAGAGTTGAATCAGCTGGTCGTCGCTGGCCTGATTGTTATAAAAAACATTCAGGCCGGTGGCGCGCAGCCAGCGCGCCAGTCGCCCCAGCATCACGTCGGCGGCGAACAGCGGAATTGGATCAGTTTCCATCATCCACATCCCATCCTTCGAAACTTCTCATAGCGCCGGTTAAGCCGTTCCTCAGGTGAAATTTTCTCAAGGTCTGCCAGATGCCGCCGGAGACGCTCGGCCAGAGTCTGCGCTGTCTGCCGGTGGTCAGCGTGTGCGCCGCCGGCGGGCTCGGGAACGATCTCATCGATCAGCCTGAATTCGGATAAGTCCGGCGCGGACAGTCGCAGGGCATTGGCAGCCTCACGGGCGTGCAATTGGTCCTTCCAGAGGATGGCCGAGCAGCTCTCCGGAGCGATCACCGAATAGATGGCGTTTTCCAGCATCAATACCGTGTCTCCGACGCCGATCGCAAGCGCACCTCCACTGCCGCCTTCCCCCAAAATGGTGATGATGACGGGTACCCGAAGCTTGGCCATCTCCCGCAGATTGAAAGCAATCGCTTCTGCCTGGCCTCTTTCTTCAGCTCCAATCCCGGGGTAGGCGCCCGGAGTGTCTACGAAGGTCATTATCGGCAGTCCAAATTTCTCTCCGATCTTCATCACGCGGATAGCTTTTCGATAGCCCTCAGGCTTCGCCATTCCGTAATTGCGGAAGATCCTCTGCTTCATGTTGCGGCCCTTCTGCTGGCCCACGACAACGACCGGCTTCCCGTCGAATATCGCAAATCCGCAGATCATGGCTGGATCATCGTGGAATTTTCGATCTCCATGGATTTCGGTGAAATTCTCAAAAATGTGGCTGATGATATCCAGGGTGTAAGGGCGGTTCTCGTGGCGGGCCAAAAGCGTGCGCTCCCAAGCGTCCGGCCTAGGTTTGGAGGTCATCTCTCTCTTGAGGTCCTCCAGCGCCTGGCGCATCTCGTGCAGAGCGATCTCCACGTCGGTAGTCGTGGGTTGTGACTCGAAGTCCTCAATTTTTTCCTTCAGGTCCTCTATCTCGCGCTCAAAATCATTCATGGCAAATTCGGTTGCAATGAGGCTGTCGATGGAAAATTTGGACAATGGAAGCAGTCTGTCCCCAAATTTTTTCACTCTTTAGCGATTACAATTACCGAGTCCGACCCGCAAAGCTCATGCAGCAGGTTCATCACCTCGGCGGATGGGTCAACCTTCAACTGGATGGGAAACAGTATCAGCCTATAATCGCTATATTGCAACAACTCAAACTCCAGATCGCAGTTGCCCGGATGGCGCTCAAGAGCCGTTTTCAGCCGATTAATAAAGTGCGAATCGACGCGCTCCAGCGTGATGCGGACCTTCAGCGACGCAACGCCGCGGTTCCACACCGTTTTAAGCGAGCGTATCTCCGATGCAAAGATGCGCGCGCCGCCGTTCTCTTCGACCTCGCATCGTCCCCGTACCAGAACCGGCGAGTCTGTCAGCAGCAGGGAATTGGAGCGCTCGTATACCTGTGGAAAGGCAATCACCTCGACGGTTCCAGAGAGGTCTTCCAACTGGAATGTTGCCATGGTATCTCCCTTTCTCGTCTGCATCCTCCGAAGAGAGGTGATGATTCCGCCGAGGGTCAGCTCTTTTCCCGCCAGCTCTTCGCCCAGGTCCGCTACAGTAGCGTTGGCAAAATATTTGACTTCATGCTTGAACTTTTTCAACGGGTGGCCCGTTACGTAGAATCCCAAAGTCTCTTTCTCATAAGCCAGACGCTCGGCTTCGATCCATTCTTCAGCATCGACCAGGCCGTCGTCAGGTATGGTTTCCACTGATGGGAGCGACCCGAAGAGGCTGCTTTGGCCACTCTCCCGGTCCCGTTGAGATCTTTGCGCCCGCTCCATGGCCCGGTCGATGGATAGAAACAGCCGCGCTCTCCCCTGGCCCAAAGTATCGAAAGCCCCCGCCTTGACCAGGCTTTCGATCACCCGCTTGTTGACCGTGCGCAGGTCGACCCGCTCACAGAACTGGATGAATGAAGTGAATTCCCCTTGGTCCTTTCTCGATTGCAGAATGCTGCGGATTGCCGATTCCCCGACATTTTTGATTCCCGCCAACCCGAACAGAATCTTATCGTGCGCGGATTTGAAATGAAATTCGCTGGAGTTGATGTCCGGCGGCGAAACTTCGATTCCCATTTCCTTGCATTCGAGCAAGTGCCGTACCATCTTGTCGCTCTTGTCCATCTCACAGGTCAGAATCGCAGCCATGAACTGGACGGGGAAATGCGCCTTCAGGTAAGCGGTCTGGTAAGCGATCAGAGCGTAGGCGGCGCTATGCGCCTTAGGAAACCCGTAGCTTGCGAATTGCTCCATCAGGTCAAAGATCCTGACTGCTTTCTTGTCGCTAATACCATTGGCAATTGCTCCACCAATGAATTTCTCACGCTGAGCCTGCATCACATCGGCCTTTTTCTTTCCCATGGCGCGGCGCAGCAGGTCCGCTTCCCCCAGCGAGAAACCGGCTAGCTTGCTCGCAATCTGCATCACCTGTTCCTGAAAGACAATTACTCCGTAGGTTTCCTTGAGAATTTCCTCAAGCTGCGGCAACTCGTAGCGTACCTGGCTCTTGCCGTGACGCCTTTTGATGTACTCGTCGATCATGCCTCCCTGAATGGGGCCGGGGCGATAAAGTGCATTCAGGGCAATCAGGTCCTCAAAACGGTCCGGCTTCAGGCGTCTCAGAATGTCGCGCATTCCTCGACTCTCAAATTGGAACACGCAAGAAGTGCGCCCCTCAGAAAACAGCTTGAAAGTCTCCAGGTCATTCAATTCAATAGAATTCCAGTCGACAGTGACTCCCAGCTCTTCCCGAACCCGGCTTATCGCGTCCTGCAGCACGGTCAAAGTGGTCAAGGCGAGAAAATCCATCTTCAAAAGACCCAGCTTCTCCAGATCATTCATGGAGTACTGCGTCATGATTTCGTCTTTGTTCGACCGGTAAAGCGGTACATATTCGGTGAGAGGATGAGGCGCAATCACCACGCCGGCGGCGTGCGTGGAAGCGTGCCGCGCCAGGCCCTCCAGACGCTGCGCGACCTCGATCAGTTGACTGTAGCGCGGCTCATTCTGCATGTGGCGCAGTTCCGGAACAGTTGCCAGAGCTTTCTCCAGCGTAGTATCCAGCGAGAGTGGCACCAGCTTGGCGATTCTGTCTACTTCAGCATAAGGAATGTTCAAGCCTCGTCCCGCGTCGCGGATAACCCCGCGCGCAGCCATCGTCCCGAAAGTGATAATTTGAGAGACATTCTCGCGCCCGTATTTCTGGGTGACGTAATCGATCACCTCATTTCTCCGATTCATGCAGAAATCGATGTCAATGTCTGGCGGGGTGACTCGCTCCGGGTTGAGGAATCGCTCAAACAGTAAGTCGTATTGCAGCGGATCTAAATCGGTAATTCGCAGGCAGTATGACACCAGGCTGCCGGCCGCGCTGCCTCGGCCGGGCCCGACGGGAATACCCCGCTCTCTGGCAAAGCGGATAAAATCCCATACGATCAAGAAGTAACTGGCGAACTGGGTGTGCTTGATAATTCTAATCTCGCGTTCCAGCCGTTCCTGATAAATTGAAATTGGATTGCGAAGCTTGCCTTGAGCCTCCAGGCGCTTCCAGTCCGCCAGCCGTTCCTGAAATCCGCGCCGCACCATCTCCTCAAAATATGTCTCGACTGTGTAGCCAGGAGGCACTTCGAAATGCGGGAGCAACACCTTCCCCTTTTCCATGCGAAAAGCGCATCGCTCAGCGATCTCCCGCGTTCGCAACAGCGCTTCTTTGGCGTCGCTGAAAGAATTCAACATCTCGTCGTAAGATTTCAAATAGAACTGCTCGGCGACGTATTTCATCCGGTTGGTGTCATTGATCGTCTTGCCGGTCTGGATGCACAGCAGCACATCGTGCGCGAAGGAATCCTCCCGCGTGATGTAATGGCAGTCGTTAGTGGCGACCAGCGGAGCACCCAGCCTTCTGGAGAGGCTCATCAACCCGGCGTTGACCTTACGCTGAGCATCCAAGCCATGGTCCTGCAGCTCGAGGTAAAAGTTGTCCTTCCCAAGAATCTCCTGAAGCGCCCCGGCTTCGGACGAAGCTTGTTCCAGCTCGTCGCGCATCAGATGAGTTGCAACCACGCCCTTGAGACAAGCGCTGAGCGCTATCAGGCCCTCGCTGTGCGACGCCAGCAATTCCTTGTCAACTCGCGGCTTGTAATAAAAGCCCTCGATGAACCCGTAGGACACCAGTTTGATCAGGTTATGGTAACCAGTGGCGTCTTTCGCCAGGAGCACCAAGTGGTTGCTGTTGTCGGACCGGCCGTTGCGTTCGAGGTGGCTGTCGCGGGCCACATACACCTCACAGCCGATAATGGGATTGATTCCAGCTTCCAGGGCCGCGTCATGAAACTCAACAGCGCCAAACAAGTTCCCGTGGTCGGTGATTGCCAGCGAATCCATTCCCAGCGTCTTTGCCCGGGCTACCAGGGCGCTAATCTTGCAGGCCCCATCCAGCAGGCTGTAGTCGGAATGCAAATGAAGATGAATGAAATCGCTCTTCATAATTTCGAATTTCGAATTCGGAATGTCGAATGACGGGTTTCGATTCGACACGCACAATTGGGCATATGAAATTCCTCATTCCGAATTCCGAATTCGTCATTCGACATTTGTCTTATTCCCACTCGATAGTGCTTGGAGGTTTCGAGCTGATGTCGTACACAATCCGATTGACCCCGCGCACCTGATTGACGATTCGATTCGAGATGCTGGCAAGGAGCGGGTAGGGAAGATGGGCCCAGTCAGCCGTCATGCCATCCTGGCTTTGCACGGCGCGTACCGCGACCACGTTTTCGTAGGTTCGCCCGTCACCCATGACCCCAACACTGCTCACCGGGAGCAGGATGGCGAAGGATTGCCAAATCTTCTCATACAGCCCTGCGGCGCGCACTTCTTCTTCAACAATCTTGTCGGCTGCGCGCAGGATTTCAAGTCGCTCCTCTGAAACAGGGCCCAGAACCCGGACCGCCAATCCCGGCCCGGGAAACGGCTGTCGCTGAATGATCTCGGGGTCCAATCCGAGTTCAATCCCAACCCGGCGCACCTCGTCTTTGAACAGCTCCCGGAGCGGCTCGACCAGCCTGAGATTCATCTTCTCGGGAAGGCCACCGACATTGTGATGACTCTTTATTACCGCCGACGGCCCGCGCACAGAGACTGATTCGATGACGTCCGGATACAGCGTCCCCTGCACCAGAAACTGAATATTGCCCAGACTTTTCGCTTCTCTCTCAAAGGTACGAATGAATTCGGCGCCAATTATCTTCCGTTTCTGCTCAGGGTCAGCGACGCCTTCCAAACGCGATAGAAATTCGCGTCTCGCGTCCACGCCTCGGACATTCAAACGGAGTTTGTCGCGAAAGCGCTCCATTACTTCCTGAAACTCATTTTTCCGCAGCAGGCCGTTGTCCACGAAAATACAGGTCAGCCGGTCGCCGATGGCTCGGTCCACAAGAACGGCCGCCACGGTAGAATCCACGCCTCCACTGAGAGCGCAAACAGCTCTTCCATCGCCTACTCGGGTCTGTATGTCAGCGATTGCCTGTCCGGTGAATGACCCAACGGTCCAATCGCCGGAACAACGGCAGATTTTGAAGAGAAAATTGCGCAGAATGGAAAAACCGTGCTCGGTGTGGGCCACTTCGGGGTGAAATTGAATCCCATAGACGGGCCGGTGGCTATGCTTGACAGCGGCAGTCAATGGGCCGGTCCTGGCCACCACTTCGAAGTCTTCGGGAAGGATTTCGATGTGGTCGCCATGGCTCATCCAAACGTCAAACTCAGAGGGAAGCTGGTGGAAGAGAGGGCTTGGAGCCTCCTGCCGCAACCGGGCGCGTCCGTACTCTCTACGGCCGGCGGACACTACTTTGCCCCCTTGGTGGTGCGCCATCCATTGCAGTCCGTAACAAATCCCCAAAACCGGCACCGAGTCGGTGAAAACTCGGGGATCTCCCTTGGGTGCATTAGCCTGAAAAACCGAATCGGGGCCGCCAGACAAGATGTAGCCCTTTACCTTCTTGTGTTCAAATGCTTTTATGGAAGTGTTGTAGGGATGAATCTCGCTGTAAACGCCGGCTTCGCGCGTGCGCCGCGCGATCAGTTGAGTGTACTGAGAACCAAAATCAAGAATAATAATTGTTTCATGTCCCGCTGCCATCTGTTTAGCGAGTATACCAACCTTCTTTCCGAATTGTCAGTACCGGAATCCATCGTAAAGTGAGTTCTAGGAGGAATGCTGTAAATACCTTCCAGATAGAATAAATATGTCATTCCTATCTGGCTGTAAAGTAGCTGTTAAGCGGTGTTCAGGCCTGGTGGCCGAGGCCGTCAGGCCGTGTTGCTCAAACTCGATTGTGTGGCAATGCGCCTTCGCCGGGCTTGTCCCGGCGGAGCGATGATTTCTCACTAGGGCGGCATAAACGAGCAGTGACGTAAAGAAATCTGGAGTCCCACAGCAGCGGCCAGAATTCAACAGCAGATGGACAACATTACTCACTCGCTTCTTGGCGCGGCGCTTTCCCAGGCGGGCCTGAATCAGGTCCTCGTACTGGGCAAATCAAGCGGGGCAAACGGCCAAGGGGCAGCGGCAAACTCTAACCCTGTAGAGGCCGCGATCTCTGACCCCCGCGGAGCAATCACTACCATGATGATTCTGGCAGCGAATCTGCCGGACCTGGACGTGGCCACCCTTCCTGCGCCGCTTTATTACTTGGAGCACCACCGGGGCTACACTCACACATTTTGGGGAATTGCGGTTCTTGCCCTCTTGCTCCCTTTGCCATTCTTGAAGTGGAACCGTGCCATTCGTTCACATCATGCCCCCGTGTGGAGGAAATATCTGTATCTGGCGGGAATGTCTCTGGTGGGAACGGCAAGCCATTTGTTTCTAGATTTCGCCAATTCCTACGGGGTGCGCCCCTTTCGCCCCTTCAGCCAGCGTTGGCTGTACGGCGATTTCATTCCCATCATCGATCCCTGGATTTACCTGATTCTGGGGTCGAGCTTGTTTCTGATCGGCGCCCATGGCAAATGGCGCGACCTGCTTTGGGCAGGAGGAATCGCCGCCGCGTCGCTGGCCGTCTTGTTCTACGGCCGCACTTCGCCCATCGATCCCCTATACGTTGTTCGCACGCTGTGGTTTGTTGTGCTTTCGGCAATCCTGGCAGCGCGGTGGATGGCGAAACAGCGGTTGAGGGGAATAGCACAGGGTCTTGTCTTGTGCTCGTTATTGCTTTTCTGTGGATACTACTTGCTCTGCTGGCAGTTGCACCGAACCGCTGTCAGCCGCGTTGGTTCGGTCATTGCGGCAGGGGATTGCCGTATGGCCAATCCGCTGAGGATTTCTGTAACACCCGTGGCAGGAACGCCCTTCCGCTGGACTTTCTTCGTAGAATCGGCCGATCAATACTGCAGAGGGCAGTTTAATCTTACCGGCAGCGCTGTCTCCGACCGGTACACAATCTCCAAGAACCTCACAGGCCTGCCTTACCAGCGGGTTGCGGCTACTTGCGCCGGCAAAGTGATTTTGCGTTTTGCGCGATTTCCCGTCCTCAATCTGGTGAAGCGGCCCGACGGGTATGCAGTCAATTTGCGCGATCTGCGGTTTACGCCCCTGCCGCAAAGAATCGGTTTCGCCTCTATCTCTATTTATTTCGACAAGCAATGGCGGGAACGACCCGACTCCGAACCAGTGTGCCCGTGGTCGGAGGCATTTTAGCCTAGAGCCGTAGTGTCTTGACCACGTTGTCAAACAGGAGCTTTCCCAAGACCTCACCGATGAATTTCCACGATAGCGGATCTGTCTTAATCTTAACCCTCCCTTCGCGAATAGCACAGCAGATGGAGTCGGGATCGGGGATGGCTTCAACCAGCGTAAAGGTGCGGCCCAGCTGCACCAGGCGATGGACGTCGGAGTTGCCGACGACCGTCTTGCCGTGCTCCTGAGCCCAGCGCACCGCGGCTCGATTGAAATCAACCGTGGATGTGTAGAAACAGTTCAGCTCGACAGCGTCAAAGAGATCAGCATAGCGGTTCATGAGACTTCGGAGACAGGTCTTGCCGGGATAAAAAGGATGGGGAGCGATGACGAGGCCATTGGGATTTTCCTTCTTCAATTCCGCCAGCTCTTCGAATGTCTCCACGCTCTCGGCGCGCTCGGGGAAGTTGATCAGCAACACGTGTTTTCCTCGAATCGTCCGTTCTACTCCGCCAAGCAGGACCAATCCCTTCTCCTTTGCGTACGCTGTGAGCCGGGGAGACTGAAGTTGCTTGTCGTGGAGGGTGATGGAAAGGGCACGGTATTCAAGCTCGACGGCCCGGTCAATTAACTCCGTAGAACTGTGCGGAACACGGTCCTGCGGGTCTTCAGACGTGTGGGCGTGCAGCTCTACCTTCAACATCCATCTCTGATGATAACCTGAAAAAAGGCGAGTGGAATATCAGTCTTGCTCTAGAATAACAAACGTTATGTCGCAGGTGGAGCTACAGGTAGAAAGATTGAAGGCTCTGGTGAGGGCGTCCCGCCTTCTAAATACGTCGCTGCAATTGGAAGTAGTGCTTGAAACTTTTCTGAAGACTGCCCTCGAGTCGCTGGAGAGCGATCACGGGACGGTTTATTTGTTAAACCGCCAGGGCACGGAACTGGCCTCTTTTGCCCTTGCGGCAGACGAAGGCGCGGCACGTCCGTTGGTGCAGTCAATCCGCCTGCCCGTAGGCAAGGGAATCTCCGGATACGTGGCTGCCACCGGAGAGCCGGTTCTGCTGAATGATCCTTACAGCGACCCTCGCTTCTACCAGGAGGTCGATAAGAAAAGCGGCGTGAGGACTCGCAATTTGCTGACGGTCCCGATTTTGAATGAGAGCCGGGAAATCATCGGCGTGATGCAGGTCTTAAATCATCCCACAGGTTACGTTCCTGAAGACATTGATTTCCTGATAGAGCTTTCGTCCCAGGCGGCAGTGGCGATCGAACGGGCTCGATTGCACGAAGCTCTGCTGGAGAAGTCGCGTCTGGAGAAGGAGCTGGACATTGCCCGGCAGATCCAAGAGCGCCTTCTGCCGCCGATTTCGCTGTCCCGGCCTGATTTCCAGGTTGCTTCGTTTTCTAACCCTTGCTACCAGGTGGGCGGTGACTTCTTCGACCTGGAGTCAGTGGGTGAAGGGAAATTCATGGTCGCGTGCGGCGACGTCAGTGGCAAAGGAGTGCCGGCAGCGCTGGTTAATTCTCTGGTTAAGGCAAGCTACCGCCACTTGCTGCAGCAGTATGACAATCCCCAGCCCGTGATGAACAAGCTAAACCGTTTCATCAAGGAAAACGTCCTTGAGAACAAGTTCTGCACCATGGTGGTCGCCAAGCTGGACGTCTTGGCTCATACTGTCGTTTACTGTAACGCCGGACATAACTATCCCATCCTGCTGCATCCGGACGGAGACGTGGAACCAATGACGCAAGGCGGCGTTCCACTGGGTCTAATGCCATCGTTTGAGTATCTGTCCTACGAGCATCGCTTGAAGCCGGCGGATCGCCTGTTGCTTTACTCTGACGGAGTAACAGAGGCTGTGAATCCGGACGATGAAGAGTTTGGCGAAGAGCGGCTCATCGAAACGCTGCGCGCTGTTAGAAGATCCAGCGTGGATGAAGGCATTCGGCATATCTGCTCGACCCTTAAAGAATTCACCCAGAACCAGCCTCAGGCCGACGACATCACCATGCTATTTTGCTGCGTGCCGTAAAGAAAGTCGCACGTCGATTATTAGCCGCGGGTTAGCGCAGATGAACGCGGAATCTGGGAAGCAGGCGGCAGAAGGCAGACGGCAGGAAGCAGACGCCGGAGGCAGGAAGCAGGAGGCGGGGGTTAGACATTACTCGCTCGTCATTAATCATACGTCCATAGTTGAATGACAATGCAGTATGAGAATGTAGAATGAAGTGTTACAAACCCACGTCGTGTATCCCGCGGTCTGCCTCCTACTTCGTGTAGTCTGCTTCCCGCCGTCTGCTTCCTGCCTTCTGCCTCCTGCATCCTGCCGTCTGCTTTCCAGAATCCGCATTCATCCGCGTTAATCCGCGGCTAATAATCTCGCACTTTCTACGGCACCTGGAGGTCGATCTTGTCAGTCTTGCGGGCGCAAAAGCCGTCTTTCTTGGAGCAGAAAACGTATGTGAACTGAGCCTGAAGGCCTGACATGCGGTCGACGACGACGGTCAACGGCGCGAGTTTTCCGTAGTAATGAGAGTCGGGATCGCGGCGGAGGTCCGCCGGAACCAGTTTCCGGGGAAGAATGGAACTGTCAGCCCTCAGGATATCCAGCTTGGGCTCCGGCTTCAGGTTGATCTGATACCTGGAATCCTGTTCGAACTGAAAGGTCAACATTACCTTTCCTCTTCCGGTTGGTTTAGCGGTGCAGCGGATTTTAAAGGGATGGTGCGCGAAAAGTGGTTCTGAGATCAACAACAGGGGGTCAGGTTTTTCCTGCTGGCAGAAAACGTTCGCGGTAATTAAAACGGCGAGAAGCAGCAAGGTCATCTTCATAATTGCAATTCTAGTGCCTCTTTGGGGCATTTTCAAATCTTTGAGACACGATGGCGGACTGTAATGGTGGCGATGAATTCGGGGCGCGGAGAGACGGCCTGGGGGCTGTCTCCGGCGCCGCTTTCAGTGGCCTAACCCCGGCCTGGAAAGGCCGGGGCTGAGACCCTTCGGGAAAGGCCGCTGGAAGCGGCCTCTGGAGACGGCCCCCAGGCCCTTTTTCCACTCCCCTAAATGGCCAAATAAAGGGCCGGCTGGAACCCGGGGCTGCAAGTACCGGGCTTAAATAATCCCCACCACTGGCCCGCCGCGACTCTAAACACGGTATAATCGCCCGCGCATGAAGGATTTCAAGAAGCTGTTTCCTTACATTCGGCCCAACGTGGCGCTATTGATTTTCGCGCTTTTAATGCTGTTGTTGAGCGGCGCAATGGAAGCTCTGACCACGGCCATGCTGGCGCCAATATTTAACCAGTTGCGGGCGCAGAGCGCAAAGGTGGGGCCCGATAAATTTGCCTTTCTGCTGCGATTACTCAGTCTCGGCCAGGATGACCCGAACCTGCTGCTGAAGATCTCCGGATGGATAGTTGTGTTCTCCTTCTTGAAGGGAGTTTTTCTCTTCATCGCCGAGTATTTGATGGGGTATTCAGGCCAGAAAGTGGTGATGCAGCTCCGCAACCGGCTTTATTCCCATCTACTCGATCAGTCTATCGGTTTCTTCAGCCGGAATTCGACTGGGAAACTTATGGCGCGCGTTATTACCGACGTCGAGCGGATACAGGAAACGGTCTCCAAAACGCTTACCGATTTCTTGCGCCAGGGGATTCTGCTCTGTGTTTTTCTGTTCCTGGTGCTCTACACCGATCCGAAACTGGCGGGAATCTCGCTTCTGCTTGCTCCGCCCATCCTCTGGCTTACAAACACTTTTGGCAAGAAGATGCGCAAAATTAGCTGGACGAGCCAGGAAAAAATCGCCGCCATTTCCAACTTCCTGCAAGAGACCATCACCGGAATTAGAGTAGTTAAAGCCTTTGGCATGGAGAGCTTCGAAAATCGAAAATTTCACTCCGCTACCCGCGGCCTGATGCGCACCAACATGCGTTCCACCGCCGTCTCGGCGCTGAATTCTCCTGTGATGGAGTTCATCGGCTACGTCGCCTTCGTGCCTTTCCTGGTGTACGCGCACTACAGAATTCACGACCCCCATCACCCGGTCTCTTTGGGAGAATTGTTGGTGTTTCTCACAGCGCTGTTTCGACTTTACGATCCGATGAGGCGCCTCAGCAAAATGCATATGCATTTCCAGCAGGCCCTGGCTTCCTCGTCGCGTATCTTCGACCTTTTGGAAACCCATCTGGAGATCCGCGATAAACCAAGCGCGCAAGTTCTGGAGCCGCTCCGTAGCATGATCGAGTTTCACGATATCGGATTTCACTACGCGGATGGCGATCGCCCACAGCCGATTTTGAAGAACATCCGTCTCAAGATCAAGGCTGGTGAGGTCGTAGCGCTGGTGGGAAGCAGCGGAGCCGGAAAATCAACGCTGGTAAACTTGATCGCGCGTTTCTACGATGTCACCGCCGGAAAAATCACTTTCGATGGAATGGATATCCGTGAAGTTACAGTAGCCTCGCTGCGCGGCCAGATCGCCATGGTCACGCAGGAGACCTTCCTTTTCAACGACACCGTGCGCAACAACATTGCTTACGGACATTACGAAGTTTCCCGGGAGACGATCGAACAAGCGGCCAGCGCCGCTTTGATTCATGATTTCATCCAACAGCTTCCACAGGGATACGATTCGATCATCGGTGAGCGGGGGCAAAGGTTGTCCGGCGGCCAACGGCAACGGATCGCCATCGCGCGGGCGCTGCTGAAGAATGCGCCAGTCTTAATTCTGGATGAAGCTACCAGCTCTCTCGACAGCGAATCGGAAAAACTGGTCCAAATCGCGCTGCAAAACTTGATGCGCGGGCGGACTACTGTGGTTATCGCGCATAGACTTTCGACCGTTCGCCGGGCTGACCGAATAGTGGTGATGGAACGGGGAACTATTGTTGAAGAAGGAACACACGATGAGTTGATCCGGCGAGATGGACACTATAACCGCTTTTATCGTCTGCAGTTTCATGATACCGACGACGCCGTGCAAGCCTCAAAGCCGGTCCACCTCTTGAAAAGAATCCCATGAATCTGGTTAGCATGACCGGTTTCGGCCAGGGCGAAATCTCAGGGTCCGACTTCCGGATAACTGTTGAGATAAAGACATTCAACAGCCGTTTTCTGGACGTCAACGTGCGTCTCCCAAAGGAGCTGCTTCACCTGGAGATGTTTGTGAGGAGCATCGTCAAGGAGAAAATTATCCGGGGACGAGTGGAAGTCTTCATGAACCTGCAGACCATTGAGGGTAGCGCTTTCGAGATCAATCGAGAAGTTGTGGCTTCGTATCAGGCCGCGGCAGACATCCTGAGAAAGGAGTTCCAGATTGACGGGGAACTGACATTTCCCGTGCTTTTACAACTGCCTGGAGTTCTGGAGGCGCGCAGTTTCTCGTTTCTGCGCGACGCGCTGACATTCCAGGGCTCGGCGCGGGAGGGCGTGCTGGCAGCGCTGGACGCCGTTCACCGCATGCGTTTGGACGAAGGCCGGCTTCTCGAAAACGAGCTGCTCAATCGCATTGGGGAGTCTGAGGGCCTGCTGAAGCAAATCGAAGCCTTAATCGAGCCGGCAAAGAAAGCCTACCAGGAGCGTCTGTGGCAGCGCCTGCAGGAACACACCGATATCGACAAGCTGGACGCGGATCGGATTACTCAAGAAGTGGTCATATTTGCCGAGCGGGGCGACCTTACCGAGGAGATTCTGCGGCTTCGCAGCCACTTCGAGCAATTTCGTAACTTGGTCCGGTCTGGACGAGAGGTAGGCAAGAAGCTCGATTTTCTTCTCCAGGAGATGAATCGCGAAACGAACACCATTCTCTCGAAAAGTTTACATCACAAAATCTCAGAGTTGGGAGTTGTGTTAAAAGCAGAGATTGAAAAACTGAGAGAACAGGTGCAAAACGTTGAGTGAATCAGCTTTGGGTAACATTTTTGTTATTTCTGCCCCATCCGGATCCGGAAAGACATCCCTGGCCAATCGCATGCTGGTTGAAATCCCCAATCTGTGGTTTTCCGTTTCTTACACAACACGATCGCCGCGCGGGCAGGAAAAGCAGGGCAAGGACTATCACTTTATTAGCCGGGAAAAGTTCACTCAAATGATTGAAAATAAGGAATTTCTTGAGTGGGAAAACGTCTACGGCGACTATTGCTATGGAACCGCGGAAGCTCCCGTGAGGGAAGCGTTCGCCAGGGGCCAGGATGTCCTTTTGGATATCGACGTAAAAGGCGCCGGGAAAGTAAAAGCCCGCCGACAGGATGCGATTTTGATCTTTGTCATGCCTCCTTCCTATGACGAATTGCAAAAAAGACTGCGCGGGCGCGGGGTTGACGGTGAGGAAACGATTCTGAATCGTTTGAAAATCGCCCGCCAGGAGATCAAAGGTTATACAATGTATGATTACCTTATCGTTAACCAGGACATAGAGGACTCCCTGACCAGGCTGAAAGCCATCGTCACGGCTGCCCGATGCAGAGTCTCCCGGATGGAGAAGATGGGGGCACAAATCTTAAGAACTTTTGGAGAGTGAAGTGATCGTGAGAATCCCAGATAATGTTGATAGCAAGTTCCGCTACATCTTAATCGCAGCCGAGCGAGCCAAGCAATTGCAGAATGGCGCCCGCGCCCGGGTCGATACCAGGTCGCGCAAGCCGACCTATATTGGCATGCAGGAAGTTTCCAACAAGCTCATCAATTTCGAGCTGACAGAAGAAGAGGGATGAGAAGTCCGTGGCGAGCATCCTGCTTGGTGTAACGGGCTGCATTGCGGCCTACAAGGCGGCGCTGATTCTTCGGGAGCTTCAAAAGAAGGGCCACGATGTTCAGGTAGTGATGACCCGGCATGCGGCTGAATTCATTGGCCCTATCACTTTTGAAGCTCTTTCCGGGAAAAGTGTCTGGATGGAAATGTTCGGCCACTCCACTACCGGCGGCATCGAGCACATCAATGTCGCCCGAGAGGCGGAATTGTTGTTGGTGGCGCCGGCGACAGCAAATGCCGTCGCCAAGTTTGCCAACGGACTTGCCGATGATTTCCTCACTACGGTTCAATTGTCCGTTACCTGCCCGATGGTCGTGGCGCCGGCCATGAATGTCGAGATGTGGCGGCATCCGGCCATGCAGGAAAATCTTGAAAGGTTAAAGCAGCGCGGGGTGCGCATCGTCTACCCTGGTTTCGGCTACCTGGCTTGTGGTGTGACGGGAGAAGGAAGGCTCGCCGAAGTGGATGAAATTGTGCAAGAAGTTGAGTCGGTTTTGAATCGTTCCGTTTCGCTGGCGGGCAATAGGATTTTAGTGACGGCCGGTCCTACGTGTGAAGACATCGATCCCGTTCGGTTTATCACCAATCGCTCCTCTGGAAAGATGGGCTACGCTGTGGCGCGCCAGGCGGCGTCGCGCGGTGCCGCCGTAGTACTAATTTCCGGACCTACGCACCTGGAACCGCCTTCCGGCGTGCAAATGGTGAAGGTTCGTACTGCACGAGAGATGCAGCAGCAGGTGAGCAGCCATTTTTCCGGCGCCGACGTGCTGATTATGGCCGCAGCCGTAGGAGATTATTCTGTAAGCCGCAGCGCGCAAAAGATCAAGCGGCAGGCTTCGCTTAACCTGGCTTTGAAGGCAACCGAGGACATTCTGGCCGGTTTGACAAGGCGGGAAGGGCAGATCATCGTTGGATTTGCTGCCGAGTCTGGCTCGCTTGAGGAAAGTGCCCGGACCAAACTGGAACAGAAGCACCTGGACCTGATCGTGGCAAACGATATTTCGTCAGAGGATTCCGGGTTTGCGTCCGATTACAACCGCGCTTTGCTGCTGCGGGCCGATGGGAAGAAGACAGAACTGGAACGAATGCCGAAGGCCACGCTGGCCGGCCACATCCTTGACGAAGTAGAAGGACTCCTGAAGAAACGGTCCCAGCAAATTTCTCAGACGCCATAGGGCAATTTGATTCTTAACGCCGTGTCCGCTGTGTTCTTGGTGGTCAAAAACGCTTGAACCGCACAAGGACACCACAATCTGTACGGGCGATCCTGTGTGGTCGCCCGGTGCAGAATCCAGCGGATTTTTTCTCGGCTCCGTTCCGAAAAGCATCCACGGGAACTTTGCAATTTGTGTGAAAACTTTAAGCAAAAAGGGCCCACGACACTCTCCGCGCCCCCGCGTCCCCGCGTCCCCGCATCAAAAATCAGAGATTAGCCAGGATCCCCACAGCGGCTATGTCTGTATCGCTGGCCGCCCCAATTCCGGGAAATCCACGCTGCTGAATCTTCTGATCGGCCAAAAAGTCTCAATTGTGTCGCACCAGCCGCAGACTACACGAAACCGGATCCTTGGCATTCTGACCGAGCCAAGAGGCCAGGTGGTTTTTGTTGATACCCCCGGAATCCACCGTCCTTATTACCGCATGAACCGCCGCATGGCGCGTCTGATCGAGGAATCGCTCCGTCAGGCGGATCTGTTGCTTCACCTGATCGACGCCAGCATCTCATTTGGAGCAGGTGAGAAGAAGGCGATGGAGATGGTAAACGCGATCGGCCAGAAGACTTTTTTGGTTCTCAACAAGATAGATCTGGTGGATAAGCCGACATTGCTGCCTCAAATTGATTTTTACCGAAAAAACGGAAGTTACTCGGAGATAATCCCTCTTTCAGCGCGCACCGGCCAAAATGCCGATGACCTGCTGGCTGAAGTCTTTCGCTACCTGCCCGAGCAGACGCCCATGTTTGGCGCCGATCAGGTGACGGATCAGCCTGAAAAGTTTATTGTCTCCGAATTAATTCGCGAAAAGGTTCTGCAGCGCGTGCGGCAAGAGGTTCCCCATGCTACAGCGGTTCAGATCGATCGATTCGATGAGTCGGATCGCCAGCGGGGCAGGGTGCGCATCGCGGCGACGATCGTGGCGGAGAAGCCCAACCAGAAAAAGATCATCATTGGAAAAGGAGGCGAGGGCATCAAGCAGATTGGAACCCGTGCGCGCCTGGAGATTGAAACACTGCTTGGCTGCCGTGTCTACCTGGAACTGTTCGTAAAAGTGATCGAAGAATGGCGCAATAAGGAGAGTTTCCTGGATTCGATTGGGATTTAATTCATCATCATTTAAATGATAAAATTCTGATAATCAACGAGGAGCATATATTATGCCAATCATAAAACCCATTTCCGATCTGAGGAACAAAGCGAGCAAAATTTCAAATCTGGTCCATAAATCCGCCGAGCCTGTCTTTATTACCAAAAATGGAGAGGGTGACATGGTTCTGATGTCGATGGCCCAATTCAGCCGGCTCCAACTTAGACTGGAACTGTATCGCAAGCTTGCCGTTGCTCAGTCCCAGGTTGCAGCCGGGATGAAAGGCCGCACCTTAAGCCAAGTAATGAAAGGGCTGCGCAAGAGAATTCGTGAGTCGGCCTAAGTACGCTCTCCGTCTGCTGCGAGCTGCGGAGGACGATCTGGTCGATATAGTGACTTTCGTCGCAGCCGACAATGTCTCCGCCGCCGAAGCACTGGCGTTAAAGATCGAGAAAAGTCTCAGCTCTTTGATGAACCACCCGAATCTCGGCAGAATTCCTGAAGATGCAGAACTGACCCAACTGGGATATCGGTACATTATCGTTGGCAACTATCTGATCTTCTATGTTGTCCAGGGCAAAAGCATTGTCGTTCATCGCATAATTCACGGGGCTAGAGACTACCGGAGTTTGTTGTGACCTCACCTTGCTGACTTCGATGTCACTTGATTACCACCGCGTCCTGAGAACGTGAAAAAATCAGAACCGCGCCCGTCAGGGCGCGCGCGGAGAATCCAACGAGATTCGCGAAGTTTTTTCTAAGTTGCTGCTAGTTCAGAGCGTTTTGTAGGCGCCGAGCCATTAAACAAACATTCTCCGCGTACGCCCTGACGGGCGCGGTTCTGACTTTTTTCATACGGCCCGCCAGCAGCCGAGCTGGCTGATGAGCGAGTTGGCCTCATTGATCAAAGCTTGCCCCTGGGCCTGAGTAGATTGCCTGAGTTGATCAAGGCTAACCCTCCCATTAGAAAACTACTCACTCGATAGTGTTTGACTGGCTGGGCTTCGGTTGCGGGGCACACTTCCAGGCCCAGCCGCCGCGCAACTCAAATCACTTCACAATGGCGCAACAGGGATCCTCACCGTTGACGGAGACCTGGTTGGCCTTAAAGTTTGCGTAGACTCCTTGGCCGAGTTTCAGCGAAGGACGCAGCGCAGCGTCGGTCACCTTGAACCGAAACGTCTGGCCTGTTGCCGTCACGCGCGCAGAAACCACACCGGTCGCATTATCAATGGCAGTAATGTTGCAGCACGGGCTGGCAGGATTTGCTGCGCTGCGTGCTGCCTGTCCAGCGCTGGTTACTGCCGGCTTGGGCGCCAATGGGACTCCGCCAGCAGCCCCGGCAGTGGCGTCCCCCCGGAGATTCCACCAATGTTGAGAGGACCGCCTTTTTTTCCCCCTGCCGGAGCAGTAACCCACGGAGGTCGCTCCGTCCGGTAAGGGAGCTTGAAGAAGCCTCGAAATTTGCCCGTTTGCTGCGTTCCACCCTTCGCCGTTTGATAGGCGCGGTGATGGTCGGTGGCGGTATGAAGTGTCTGAGTAGTGCCAGGGAAGTTCGGGTCATAGATGTGAACGTCCCAATGAGGTTCGTCTATGTTCTCGTGGTGCTCGTAGCCGATGGCAACAACCTGGTGGTTTTCGAAGAGCGGGTTGTCCGGGCTGCCTTGCGTTAGCTTCACGGCTTCGCTCACGCTCACAGTGGCCCTCACGATAGCTATCGGCACTGGCCGCCCGGCATCTAGTTCGGGTCGTATCTTATGCAAAAACTCTCGATGGGTCAGAACGTGTACCCCCGTGCCGCGCGCGTCGGTGTTGTCCCCCCGAACGATCCAATCGATCATCTGGCGGACAATAAAGCCATTGTCGTATTTGAAGCTGTCGATCTGCCGCTGGTAAATGTACGAGCGGACCGGGCCCGACGTCGGAGAGGTAGTGTCGGGAGGCGCCTGGCCCCCAAGTTTAAAGGTGTCGAGGGCGGCATAGGACATCCCACCACAGAGCCCGTAGGCCGTAGAACCAAAGTCCACTGTGCCGACCAGCGGTACGTCGATCAGGATTTTTTGACCGCTCCAAGAATTTGAGAAATGGAAGCCATGCACAGAAGGGTTGAACGCAGTGCTCGCAGCGTTCGCAGCATGTGCTACCGGCCCACGGGCCGCGGCGAGATAGAGACCGACAACGAGCGCGAGCACTGCGATCCGGGCAAGGGCCCGGCGCTTGCCGACGTAGCCGCTATCGGTTTGAGCTGTTTCGAGTTGCTCGGCCTGTGAGCAACCCAACCAGAAGACTTTCGCACTTTCCACGACATCCTCCATGCGATATGAGTTGGCCTAAGGTTGTTTTTCCTGCGAAGTTTTGGGGATGTCCACGCAGAAGTATTCGCACTGATATTGCGTCTCTGATGTTTTGACGCATTGCGTTGTATCACTTTCAATCAGCCACGGGCATTCCCCATCCTTAGACACAGTGACAAACCTCCCTTCGGCGCTTTCCAAAGCCGGGCCGATTCGAGTCGGACGGCCCTTGACCACGGTCGTTGTGTGCGTCTTGGCGTTGTATTTCCCAGCAAATTTCTTCCAGTCTGCGAGCAATGAATCCCGCTCAGCCTGAGAACCTGATTTCAGAGTTTTTGCCCTCGATCTAAGTGCCTTTAGCTCCTGTTTCATCGCTGTTTGATCCCGTCGTCCTGGAATTGTGCTCCCATTTGATGCGGCAGTCTTCTGTGACACCTGAGCAGGTATGCCTACGATTAGTACCGCAACGGACAAAACTAGGAACGCCCGGGGAATCTTAGTTTTCGCTTGTTGCATAAAACTTCCTCCTTGTGGCTTGGCAAATTGAGTATCTCCGTTTTCAAGATCGATTAAAGATCAACACACCTCCATGCAGGCGGTAAAGGCTGCCACCCAGATCACTTCGCAGGCTAATATGCCTAAACCCGCAGTCTCTGCAACTGTACCGGCCACGCACGCTGCATAAGCTGCATCGGCGATTACGGTGCATTGATACATGCAAGGGTTATCGGGGAAGGCACCCGTTTTGCCAGATCCGAGTGACCAAATCTCAAGCGGGGGTGCCGTCTGACTCAGGAGCATGACTCGCTTTTGTCTGAGTCTGTTCCCGAAAAACGTCTTAATGGCCTCAAGTGTCGGACGAAACGGCTTGAGCGAGCGCTCGATATCATCCGGCAGAACGCGGTCAAGATGAGGCGCGTTATCCAGACCGAGATACTTCCACGCCCTGAAATCAAACTCTCCACTCCAGAGCTGTCCCTTGTTTCTGACTTGGACTTTGGCCCGTCCCGCTGGCGGAGTGCGGGGTTTGTCCAGCGATACATTCCGGGCATCCAGTAGGTAGCTGTAGCTGATCCCGTTTCCCTCAGCGGTGAGCCTGGCTTGACCGAGGGTCTTGAGCGTTGATCCGCGTGAGATCTCGGCTACCAGCCTCAGCAAACTCTGGCTGTTCTTGCTCAACAGGATCTCCGCCGTGTTGCTCTGCGCGCTGCTTCGGCGCGCTACCGACATCTGGATTCTATTCGTACCCAGCTGGTACCAGGCACCGGTTAT
>DASXTB010000015.1:0-11289 GCA_036505615.1 Acidobacteriota bacterium | reverse complement strand
TCAGGTCTGCTTCCGTATCATCGAACCTGACGGCCACGCGCACGATTTCCGTATTTCGAGCACCTTCGGCAAGAACGGCAGGGAAGACAGGCGCCAAGACATAGATTGAATAGGAAAAGACAAAGTCGGACGCCTCCTTTTGTGACGCCGCTCCGCTTGGAAAAGGAGTTAAGAGGGTGAAGCGACAGAAATCCCTCAAACTGTCCGACTTTGAAACCTGTTGGCAAGAACTCAAGGTTCGCCTTGCCAACGTTTTTCCAAACAATTACGCCCGTCGAACGACAGCGTGGTACGCTACCAAAAGCAAAATCGAGCCCACAACAGCAACAAACAGGCTGTAAAGATTTAAGCCAGTTACCCCGCCGGCTCCGAGAGCGTTAAATAAGAACCCGCCGACAACTGCACCCACAATTCCGAGCACTATGTCGAGCAAAAAACCCTCACCTCTCTTATTGACGATCTTGCTGCCGATAAATCCGGCCAGCAAGCCTAGGACGATCCAAGCTAGAATTGACATCTCTGTTCTCCTTCTGGTGTACTACGCGTGGCGTTGAAAACCCGTCGGAGAGTCGATGGGACTTCAAGGCAGGAGCGTTTTCCCCAGGGCGGTTGCCAAATTGATCTGGTTTTCCTGACCTGCCCCGAGAAGTTGCACCGCTTCTATACTAGAAGCTTCTGAGATAGGTGTCTGTTCACTTATGGACACCTTCGTATTTTGGCACCCGGTACTTGTGCTAGCCCGGATTATTCACAAATATTCACCGCAGAGACTTAAGGCGGTCTCCGACTTCAAGCTTACTGCCTGGATTTCCCTTGGCGCTGATGATCACGGTATACGAACGGAAGTTTCAGTTTGTGAGAAATCTCCGGCCAAAATTCCTGGAGAACGTCGGAACCCATGTCGAATGCGATACTCACGCCTACTCTTCTGGCTGCCGGTCCAAAACCTCGATGATTATTCGGGTGGTAGAGATTACTTAACGCAACGGCGCTTCCTAGGCCGAGCCATTTGGAAAAGTTAAACATGGGGCGTCCAGAATTCTTTTGAGCGACCACGATATGGCTCATGCCGTGTAGCAGTCGTCTTTTGTTAGGTCCATGCGCCAGCGGGTAGTATCTTGGATCTTCGTCAAAAATTGACGGGTACAGGAAAGTTGTAAAGAACCCTCGCGAAACGTTGTCCGTGAAAGCCGCGCCGTATCTCTTAGCAAAACCCCGTGTCCCCTGACCAAATTTCGAGTCATCGTCTAGGAATTGGCTCCATCCTACTTCCACTCCCCTCGTGAAGAATGTCGCCGGGTCGAAGCTGTCTGAAAGAAACAGACCGAACCTCTCCCGTGGTTCTAGAGAGCAAGGCGTTGCCCCTGGTCTGTGATGCCGTGGATGTACCGTCTTCCTGGCGTCGTTTGGCGAGACGAAAGCAGCTATTCTCTTGAACGGTCCAGGAAATTCATTGACGTCGAACAGCGGCGCAGATCTCAAACAATCTTCTTCAGGGGGCTGTTGTGAAACTGAAGTGCCCTGTGACATGGCAGAACTGGCGGAGAACGCCACCCAAAGAATGCCGCCAAAGATAAGCGTCGCCAGAGGAAGAGGTTGTTTCATATATGGGACCGAACTTCGTCTACTTCTCCCTATGCAAGCATCCTAGAAGCTTCGAAGTTGAGTGTCTGTTCGCTTTTGAACACCTTCGTATTTGGGGTAGATTCACAAAGGATATGGCCGAAAATGAACGCGGATGAACGCGCATGCTTTTGACAGCCCTAAGTGAATGAAAGCAACAAAGAAATAAGTCAAAAGCATGCACGTTCATCCGCGTTCATTTTCGGCCATATCCTTTACGGTCATGTATTGACTGCGAGCTTGTTTCGGGGCGATAATTATTGGTCTCTACCTGAAACCAACCCAGGGATAGACATGGAGCACTGTGGAGGAGTAAGGTGCGGACGAAAGAACTCCGACCGCCCAAAGTTAACAACCAGAACAAGCGCTACGTCGAGAAACTCCTGAACGAAGTAAAGGAGGGAAAGACGGTTCTCGATCTTGGCGCGCACAAAAGAATTTTTTCACAAGGGGACCAGGCCGAGGCTCTGTTTTTTATCGAGAGCGGCAAGGTCAAGATCTCCGTAGTTTCCACGGCCGGGAAAGAAGCGACACTTTCTATGCTGGGGCCGCGAGAGTTTTTCGGTGAGGGATGCCTGGTCGGCCAAACTGTACAGATGGGCACGGCCGAGACGCTGGAACCTTCTAAAATATTCCGAATCGACAAGCCAGCCATGGTGCGGGCCATACACAGCCGGCCCGAATTTGCCGAGACTTTCGTCAGTTTGCTGCTGGCTCGCAACATCGCCTTGGAAGAAGATCTCTGCGACCAACTCTTCAATCACAGTGAAAAACGGCTGGCGCGGGCGCTTTTGAAGCTCTCTCGGTTGGGCAACCAGAACGCTACGCCTGATGTCACAATATCCCGGGTAAGTCATGAGATTCTTGCGGAAATGATCGGCACCACCCGCCCGCGTGTCACTTATTTCATGAACAAGTTTAGAAAGCTCGGCTTGATCGACTATAACGGCAAAACCGTCGTGCGCGCAGCGCTCCTGACCGACGTGGTTCTGAGTGACTAGATCTCCATTTTCCCGCGTTACCGAAATTGTCCAAGCCGCTTCCTGACGGGCATGTTGCCGATCTGCTAGCTCGGATTACTCACCAGTCAATTGAAAACGCTTCGGGTTTTGGCGAATTTGTGAAATACGTTTCCATCAGTCTCTCTGGAGCTCCCTCTTCATTGACTGGACTTGGGAAGGCGTGAAATCGCTATCGATGCAGCCATAGGGTCGGTCGAAGAGTTGCCTGCGTCCGCGTCTATCGAAGGCTCCGTTTGGCCGTGTTTATCGCAGGAAGAGTGAGGAACGCTGCCGCCGGGGAAATACTCCATATACACTTTGTCGCAGGCCGGCGTGGCCAGCAGCCCGCTCTCTGCACAGATAGTGGCTCGCTCGATTCCCCCAGGCATCAAAAATTCCTTGACGGAAGGCCGGTTGAAGCAGTGTTTCATGAAATCGGCCCAGATGGGAACTGCAAGGGTCGCCCCGTAGCCGTTGCGCATGATTTTTCGCGGCTCATCAAAACCCACCCAGACGCCAGTCACCACGTCGGGTGTAAAGCCGATAAACCAAGCGTCGCGGAAATCATTCGTCGTTCCTGTCTTCCCGCCCGCAGGCAGACGAAAACCAGCCGCGCGCACACCGGCTCCGGTTCCGTGATCCACGGCGTCGGTAAGCATTGTTGTCATCAGGAACGCCGTCTGGGGATCAATGGCGTATCGTGTCACCGGGTGATCTTCGTACAGCACTTGCCCGTCTCTGGACTCTACGCGGCGGATGATGCGTGGTTGAGCCACTCGCCCCTGGTTCGGAAAAGCCGAATAGGCCCTGACCATTTCCATCAGGGTTACTTCTCCGGTGCCCAAGGGCAACGACAGCACCGGAGGAAGGTTCCCTTCCATCCCAAAATCACGGGCGGTGCGGATGATCGTTTGCGGTCCAAGCAGTTCGCCCACTTGGACTGCGACAGTGTTGATCGAATTTCTAAGCGCAACGCGAAGAGTTACAGACCCATACTGTGTGCTATGACCGTTGGCGGGCCGATACACCGCATCTCCCGTCCAATACTCTTTACGGCTGCCATCCATGATTGTCGCGGGCGTCATACCCGTCTGCAGCGCCGCAGCATAAACGATCGGCTTGAAGGCCGAACCGGGCTGGCGCTTGGCGTAAGCGGCGCGATTGAACTTGCTCTCATTGAAATTGCGTCCGCCCACCAGCGCATAGATTTCGCCTGTATGAATGTCCATGGAAACCAGCGCGCCTTGCAGGTAGCCGGGTCTTTCTTCACCGTCGGTGACATTTTTGTGGCGCCCCAGGAACTGCGCGCGAGTATCGGCGGCGAAGCCCCGCTGATGCTCGATTCCAGCCAGATGCCGCTCTACGGCCGTTTCAGCGCTTTTCTGCATAGCCGAATCAATACTGGTATAAACACGCAAGCCCCCGTTGAAAATCTTTTTGTATCCGAACATCGCCTGCAGTTGATCCTTCACGTAGTCGAGGGCGTAGTCGACGCCTTCGGAGTCATCGGTCCGAGCCTTGACCACAAGCGGCTGCTGTTTTGCCGCCGCGGCGCGCTGGGCGCTGATAAAACCGCGCCTGGCCATCGCGTTCAGCACCAAATCGCGACGTTTCTCGGCCGAAGAAGGATTGATGTGAGGAGAATAAACGCCGGGAGCCTTAGCGATTCCGGCAAGCGTGGCGGCTTCCTCCAGGCTCAACTGTGCTGCGGATTTTCCAAAATAGCCCTGCGCTGCAGCCTCCACGCCGTAAAATCCAGAGCCGAAATAGATGCGATTGGCATACATCTCAAGGATCTGGTCTTTGGAGTAGTTGCGCTCAATTCTGCGCGCCAGCCAAAATTCCTGAATTTTTCTTCTGTAAGACCGCTCGGAATTCAAGAATGCATTCTTTGCGAGTTGCTGCGTAAGGGTGCTGCCTCCCTGGGTGACCTTTCCAGAAACCAAGTTGGCAAAGGCGGCGCGAACGATAGCACTGCCTTCATAACCCGAGTGCCGATAGAAATTGTGGTCTTCCGCCGCAAGGATGGCGTCCCGCATTTCTTTGGAGATTTGCGACAAGGGCACCACGGTCCGCTGTTTCTGGTGAAACTGATAAATGAGTTTTCCGTTCCGATCGAAAATGTTCGTGCTCTCTTCCATGCGGGAAACCGACTGAATATCCCACTTTCCTGCTGCCGCCGCAGATTTGGTAAGGAGAAAGGTTCCGGCAACCAGGCAAAACGCCAGCAATCCCACGCATGAAAATAAAGAGTAGCGAAGAGAGGGGTGCTGCTTCAGCAACTCCCGCACCCGACAGAGCCGTTGCTCCGACCATAGTTTTGTTTTGAGGTGATAATAGGCGATTCGCCCTTGGAGCGGCGCCATCCATTCTGTTGCTTGTTCCTTCCTGGGCTTCGGAAGCTCGGAAACTCTGGGTCCAAACATGGCAATCTCCGTGGGTTGTCGTGACCAAGGGTTCGATTCAAGATTAACAAAATCTAGTTTATTATGCATTTGGAGCCATTCAGTCACTTAACTATAATAGGTAAAGCGCAGACGGACGTCTGTTCACTTAAGGACATATCGATAGTTTGGTTGCACACTCACTACCGCGTGCAATGACGAGGCTGGGAGAGACTCTCAAAACTATGATCCACGGGGGACACGGGGGACACTGGGTATTTGATGATTCCTTATATTCACAAGGTTGGCCGAACATCAGCAGCCCTTCTAGTGCCCAGTGTTCCCCCTGGTTTTTTCTGCTTTGAGACAGGCTACTGGGATCGGGAAAAGCTATAGCTTGCGTGAGAAAAGCGCGGTCTTTTTGGCTATGTCCCTTTTTGAACTGATTACTTACGATGCGAGTGAGACAATCAATCGTCAACTATTAGAGAAAGGGTTGTTACCACAAAGAACGCTTCCCCGCGCTCTGACTCCTCGCGAGAAGCGACGTGAATTTCTCCCTGGAAGTTTGGTTTACGCATTTGAGTCGAAACAAGACCCTGAAAGGAATCTTATGAGCCGAAATAAGGCATTTCTGATTGTTTTCTCCATGGTACTTGCGTCTCTGACGTTTTCGTGGGTGCAGGCAGGCACTTTGACGCTTAGGGACGGGCGTGTATTCAACGGGACCTACCTGGGCGGAACTTCTCGTACCATACGTTTCAGAACAGAGGGGGTAGTTAAGACCTTCCGCCTTGCCGACGTTCGGGATGTTTCTTTTACGGATAACACGGGAATCACCACGACTGGGTCGTCTTCGTCCTCCACTGAGTATGGGAAGCATTCCGGAACCCACACCGACCGTACCGGAACGCATTCGGGTACACACGTGGGCGAGTACTCCACCAATCCGCAGTCGTCGGCTTACCCGCGTGCCGCGGTGCGGGACCAGTACGTCATTCCATCGGGGACCGTGCTGCGTGTGCGCACTAATCAGGAGATCGATTCAGATGTCTCCCGTGTCGGCGACACGTTCAGCGGAACCTTGGACAGCGACATCATTGTCAACAATGAATTGCTCGCCGAAAGAGGCGCTCCCGTAAAGCTGCGCATCGCCCAGGTGGAGCAGGCAGGTAAATTCGAAGGACGCTCTCAACTGGTCATCGATTTGGTGGAATTAACAACCCAGGGCCGGTCCTACGCGCTGACCACTTCTCAGGCCACACAACGGGGTACCAGTCAGGGCAAGAAGACAGCGATCGTTGTCGGCGGAGGAGCCGCGCTTGGCGCCATCATCGGAGCCATTGCCGGAGGCGGCAAGGGCGCGGCCATAGGGTCAGTGGTTGGCGGCGCCGGGGGAGCCGGCTACGAGATCCTGACCAAGGGCGAAAAGATCAAGATTCCTGCCGAGACGGTGCTGGAGTTCACCATGCAGCGTGAGCTCTACGTACGCCGGTGATTTACCGAGCCGCGCGCGTAAGCAAGCGGACTCTCCGTGTAGTCGCAGGTCGAAGGTCAGTCAGTCGAAGGTCGCAAGTCGCAAGTCTAGAATGGAGGCTTGAAGCCTGCGGCCTCGCTCTGTGGGGTTATAGAGATGTTTCTTTATGATGTGTTCGGAATCCTCTTTCTGGTTTTCACGGGAGCACTTCTTCTCGTTCTCCCGTTGGCGGCCGTCAGTTCGCTGGTTTGGATGTTTGGCAAGGTAAAGTGGCGGATCAAATCTCACCGAGCCGGCGCGCATCCAGTCTAAAGAATTGAGCGGAAAGGCTTCAAGGCCGCCATTGAACAGTACTACCGGACACGGCGGCAGACCAGCACCCCACGACACTCGTCCGACGGAAGTAATTTACAGGATTTTGACAGGCGAAGAACCGCCCAAGCCCTCGCGGCCCGAGCCTGATATTAATCATCACGGTCATGCTGTGTCCGCTGTGTCCCTGGTGGTGGATTTTTTGACCACAGGGGACACAACGGTCACAATCGAAATATTTACCTGGCAGCACGTCACCAGAGTTTGAAGATCCTCTCTGCTCTACTTTACAAACTCACCTTATCGGTTCTACTCATGAGCCAACCCATGATGCAGCCAAAAATGAAGTTTGAAATCCCAACTTCCCACCCATGCGCCCAGCGGACGTATCCCGGCATATACGGATTGGGAAGCAGGAGAGGGGCGATGCCACCCACAATTGAAAGCGCCAGTCCCAGCAGCACAGCCACCCGCCATCGCTTGGCTGCCATACTTTGAATCATCGGAACAGATAGAACAGTGAATACCAATCCTCGAAAAAGCTGCATCAGCATCACATGCAGAGGTGATGGCAAAGCTTTTGCAGCATAGAAATCCTGCACAAAAGGGAATACGATCATTCCGGCCAGAAAATAGAGAAAGAGATAGCTGGCATCGCAAACCAGAATTCTCCAAAGCCAACTACTAAGAGATCGCTTGACCACAAAATTGGATTCGGCCTGTGCCGACGTGCTCCATTTTCCGGTGATCCAGGACAAAAAGAGCGCAAACGATGCACTAACCGCCAAGCTGCGCAGCACCATCTTGATTAACTCTTCGCGTGGAATGTCGAGCTGAAAAAACACCGCTTCGATCAGCGAGTTGGATTGAACGCCAAACAGAAAAACAAACAGGATGACCGCCAGGCGAGGCCCATCTGCGCGCAAGAGAGTAGCGATATAAGTCAGGAGCGCGGCAATGAGAAGATTGGCCAGGAGCTCCCAGCCGAAAACTCCGGACTGAGGCGTCTGGCGCGCTGCCGGCAGAGCCCTTGCAAACAGCCATTGGATCGCGGTAAGAGCAATTGCTGAAGCTGCGATTTGCCAGACTAAGTGTCGCATTAAATTTTCCTTTTTCGTTTAACTTTTCTCAGCGCGCGTCGCGCCCACTGCAGTTGAGCTTTGTACGATTCAATACCGCTTTCCATGGCCAAGCGGCCGGACAGAGGCATGGCGTTTGCAGCTGAGGCGTGGTAGGTTGTCAATTCGGCGACATAGGAAGCAATTTCACGTCGAAGGGCTTCGAGAAATCGGATCGTCTCCCTGCGCCCCAGCACATCGCTCATGAACGCCAGGCGAAGCATGAGCTGATCCTTGTGCCACACCACGTCCGGGCGGCCGATCCGTCGGCTAAGCCACTTTTTCAACTGATGGATCCCTTTTGAAGTGACCGTAAAAACCTGTTTACGCCGGCTCAGCCTCCTGACCAGGCCGCGAGTGGTGATGAGCCTCTGTTGGCGAAGGCGCCGCAGCGCCGGATATATCGCTCCCGGGCTGTCGCTGAAATGCATTAGCGGTGTGGTCGCAAATACCTTACGCAGGTCGTAACCGGACCGGGGCTCCTGGTGGATCAGTCCAAGGAGCGCAAAACCCAAAGGTGCCTCCTGAATTCTCATAGTACGTAAAGTACTATTTACAGTACGCCGCGTACTATTGCAATGTCAATTTTGGTCACTGACACATTGTGTCCGCTGTGTCCTTGGTGGTGGATTCTTGTTTGACCACAAAGGACACAGCGGACACAACGGAATAACGAGATCAACTTCAGTGAGCAGTTTGCAGCTTGACGGTCTTAATCTCATAGGGACGGACTCGCAGGACTTGACGCTCTTCCTGACCGGCTTCTTCTTCCAGGAGATATAATCGGGTGCAACATGAAGCCGCATGCTGGACCGATATTGAGCGCGATCCCAGCCACAGTTACGCGGGCGCACCGGTCACTGGATGAGATTGTTCCGAGCACCGCGCGCATCGAAAAGCTGGCCGGTGGATTTGGCTTCACTGAGGGCCCGGTCTGGACCAAAGAGGGATACCTGCTCTTTAGCGATATCCCGAACAACGTGATTTGCCGATGGACTCCGGATGGCGCCCTCTCGGAGTTCCGGAGGCCGAGCGGCTACGACGGAACCGATGCTGCTCCCGGTGCACTTATCGGGTCCAATGGACTGACTCTCGACCGGGAAGGCAGAATCGTGATCTGCGAACACGGAAACCGCCGTGTTACGCGAATTGAATTGGACGGGCAGGTAACCGTGCTGGCCCAGAGCTACCAGGGCAAACGGCTGAATAGCCCTAACGACGCGGTCTACCGATCTGATGGCGCGCTCTATTTTACCGATCCTCCTTACGGGCTTGCCAAGCGCGATGAGGACCCCAGCAAGGAACTTCCGTTTAACGGCATCTACTGCCTGGCACACGAGGCTCTGCACTTGGCCTCTATAGATTTGACTCGACCGAACGGCCTTGCCTTCTCGCCGGATGAAAGATACCTTTTTGTTGCCAACTCCGATCATGAGCGGAAGATCTGGATGCGGTTCGAAGTGCGTAGCGACGGCGCTCTGGAAAACGGCGGCCTGTTCTACGACGCGACCAGCGCAACGCAGCCAGGTGTGCCGGATGGCATGAAAGTTGACCGCATTGGGAACCTCTATTGCACCGGACCGGGGGGAATCTGGATTTTCTCGCCTGCAGGAACGCATTTGGGCACGATTGATTTCCCCGAGATCCCTGCCAACTGCGCCTGGGGCGACGAGCATGCCATGACACTTTATGTGACGGCTCGAACCAGTCTTTATCGAATTCGGTTGAACATCCCTGGAATCCGGCCATGAATTCGCGTTATTCATGAGTTGAAAAGACAGCCACGGATTACGCGGATTAACGCGGATAGATCGGGATTGTGAGATGGGCGCTCGTCTACCATGTCGCTAATGGCCTCTTTTTTCGCACCCATCTCACAGTCCCGATTCATCCGCGTTAATCTGTACTACGATTGGTGAAATCCGCTTTGGACAAAAACTGGCGCTGAACAGCCGACCACGTTCACGTTCACGACCACGTCAACGTCCACGCCTACGCAGACGAAAAATACACAATCGCTCACGATTCGATTGGCCGTAGTCGTGGACGTTGACGTGGTCGTGAACGTGGTCGTGACCGGCTTTTATTGGGTTGCTGCTTTGCCGCGCTGTGTAAACCGTGGCCTGTCTTTTCACATCCGCTTGTGCCGCTGGAAAACCAGCGCCGGGTCCTCGCCGCGCGGCTCGTTGTTTTTCTGGAACCTGAAAACCGAGGCCTGACGGCCTCGGCTACAATTCTGGACCCCGCTGCGCGGCTTCTCCTTTTGTCAGCAACCGTTAACGGACACCAAAATCTGTGAATCATCCGCCTTTATGGAATCGGCCCCTCCCTGACGGCTCTTCGAGGCTGAAGAACCAAGTGAAAACTTTGCTCAAACATGTCCCGCAAACCAGGACACGGAGGACACAACGAATCGGCGGCCACTTTCTTGGCCTTCAGGCGAAAGTTTCCGGCTTTCACCTCCGGCTAACGATTGTTCAAAACAATTCGCTTCTGTTTTGCCGCATACATGACTAAGCTTCTGCTGGACAACCAGCCAGCCAGCTTTTCACCCAAAAGGAGTTGAAATGTTGAATCAATCTAAGCGATTGATGTTGATATTGAGTTTGATCATTGTCGCCTGCATGCCCGCGGCGTTTGCTCAAAGCGGGGAAATTCAGGGAACTGTCGCGGATAGTCAAGGCGCAGTGATCCCGGGCGCCAAGGTGGAAGCGATCGATGAAAACAAAAAGCTCCTGGTGCGGGAGGGCCTTTCCGGAGACGACGGCACGTTTCACCTCCTTTCGTTGCAACCGGGGCGATACACCGTAAGAGTGGAACTTACCGGCTTCAAGATCCTGGAGCGAAAAGGTTTGGTGCTCGATCCCAACCAGAAAATGGATCTGGGCAGCCTGCAGCTTCAGATTGGAGAGGTTTCCGAGACCGTCAAAGTGGTTGAAACCCAGGTTCCTCTGGTGGAAACGGGCACCGCTCAAAAATCATACGTCGTTACATCCAACCAGATCACCGAGCTTAGTTTGAACGGTAGGGACTTTGCCTCCCTGATCAAGACGCTGCCCGGTGTTTCCTCCAACGCCCAGCGTGATTTCCAGCTCAGTTTCAATTCCACCGATGGATTTAACGTCAACGGAACCCGGGGCAGTATGAACAACGTTTATCTGGACGGCGCCATCAACACCGATGTCGGAGCTAATGATGGACAGTACACGCAGTTGAGCCTGGAAGCGGTCGGGGAGTTCAAGCTGCAGCACAGCACTTTCAACGCGGAATACGGGCGCAATCCCGGCATCCTGATCGCCGCCAACACTAGAAGCGGAGGCAGCGACTTTCACGGAACAGTCTATGAGTTTTTCCGCAATGAGGCGCTGGATGCC
>DASXTB010000014.1:0-56918 GCA_036505615.1 Acidobacteriota bacterium | reverse complement strand
ATAGGTGGATAAATGGTGAATGTCAAGCGAAAAAGTGAAATTTAGGTGGAAAGAAGATCGAATCTTAAACCAGCCGGCTGCAACAGGAGTGATGAAACAAAGGTAGGCCCTGAAACAAGGATACGGGCGGAATCAATAGCTTCTCGACGACGGAAATCCGGCGCCGCCCACCGGATGTTCGGCGCCAGATAATTTTCGAAACGGGCGCGAACCCGCTCAGTGGTTCAGAGCCGTATTCCGTCGCCCCGCTGTTTTTTCTCTGTAGATTCCAAAGTCACGGTAAACGACAACTTCTGGCCGTTGCGGATGCAGTCCAGCCGTACCGATGTTTGATTCCTATCCCGCAAAACATCCTGCAGCTGTTGGGTTTCCGCAATCGGTTTGCCATTGGCCGCTACGATCACGTCTCCCGCTTTCAATCCGGCCTTTTGGGCAGGGCTCCCTTCACTCACGCTGGCAATCAAAACTCCCGACTTTTGGGGAACCTTGAGATATTCGGCGAGCTGCTCAGTAAGCGTTTGACCTTGGATGCCAAGACGTCCGGACTGTCCAATAATGGAAGTGATCACGCGCGGCATTCGATCCAAGTTGACCCAGGGTTCGATATTCATGGGGCCATCTGGAAACTTTCGCATCAACGCGCGCGATTCTTTTTGTTCCCTCGGTTTAACGGTGAAAGATTTGCGCTGGCCGTCTCGCAACACCGCCAGATTGACTCCCCTCCCTACGGGAGTCTCGCGGACAAGGCGCGTCAGTTGAGCGGCGCTGTGAATCATCTCACCATCAAATTCAACTATGACATCACGCTCCTTCAGCCCGGCCTCCGCTGCGGGGCTCTCTGGAACTACTTTTTCGACGACCGCTCCCCTCTCGGCCGGGAGCCTGAGACCGGCAACATCTTCTTGTCTAACATCTCGAAGTTGAAGTCCTAGAAAGCCCCCTTCTCGCCCGGCAAATAACATCGAGAAGGCGTCGGCGTCCCGCGCCGTTTGGGCCTCTGCCGACACCGCTGCCCCGGCAAGCAGCATCCCGACAGCCGTTAATGTGAAAACTCTCAGCCTTTTCATTTTGCAACCTCCCTAGGTGGTTTCACGTCATGTAAGAGCTGTGCTTTTCACTGATTTGCACGGGCTGAGGAAAGGTTCCGTTCCAAAATATGTTTCGGCAAAGCAACCCCCTTTGTTATTCTTAACATTTAGGCCGCTCAAACGCTTTGGAGGATTCGTGAATAAATTATTTTTTGCTGCATTGGCTCTATTTTTTTTGACAATCGCGGGAACCGCGGCGGCCGCCCAACCCCGGCAGTCACCGGAAAAACCAGCCTCCCAAAATCCAGACCAGGAAAAGGCAAAGCAGCCGGCAAACTCTCAGGGTAGCAGCCAGCAGAAACCCAGCCAGCCCGTCCCTTTTGAAGACCAGTCAAAAAAAGAGCCGGATGTTCCCAGTCCCGCAGTTACCAACAATGTGGCAAAACTCGATCCGAAAACACCTCTGGCCGAGGTCAACGGCCAGAAGATAACTAAGGAAGACCTGGACCGGTTGATCGAGTTTGCTAATCCTCAAGCCAAAATCCGCTTTGAAAGCGACGCCGGCAAGAAGGACCTGCTACAGAACATTGTTGAAACGCGCTCTTTTTATCTTGAAGCCTTGGGAGAGAAGATGGATCAGGACCCGGAGCTTCAGGCGCGCATCGAGCTCCTGCGCCAGCAGATTCTCGCCAGCACATACGTTAACAGAGAGCTGAAGAAGATAGTCGCAACTGACGCAGACTTAAGAAGTTACTACGACGAGCACAAAAAGGATTTTGAAATCCCCGAGAGCGTCAACGCCAGCCATATCCTGGTAAAGACAGAGGAGGAAGCCAGGGAAATCAAGAAACAGTTAGAAGCCGGGGCTGATTTTGCTGAATTGGCCAGGCAAAAGTCACTTGATACCACTAACAAGAACGATGGAGGAAAAATGGGTTTCTTCATCCGCGGCGCCATGCTTCCCCCGTTCGAAGAGGCGGCCTTCAAACTGAAACCAGGTCAGATCAGCGATCCGGTCAAAACTACTTTTGGTTGGCACATAATTAAAGTGCTGGATGTTCGGCCCAGATCGGTCATGCCTTTCGACGAAGCCAAGAAGATGATTCAGGCCCGAGTTCAAACTCAAAAGCAGCAAAATTGGCTACAAAGCAAGAAAGCGGAGCTAAGGTCCAAGTATGGCGTGAAGATTTACGATAACCTTTTTGCCGCACCTCCCCAGCCGGCCCAGCCAAAGGCGACCTCTCCTTTCCCGGGTGAAGGCGCGCGGCCAAAATCACCCGAGGATAAAAAACCGATCCCTCCAGCTCAATGATCCTTGCAACTTTTGGACTGATACACTATCCGACAAAGTGAGCGATTACTTGGAGAACGCGGTAGCCAAGAAGTCCACGCGGCCAACAAAGAGAGACGAATTTACTGCAGAACGGCTGGAAGTACTTGTAACCAAAGCAAAAAGCGGTAATTTGGCCGCATTTCAGGAACTGTACGGCGGATACTCTAAGAAGATCTTGAATTACGTTTACCGGATGACCGGTTCACGCGATGACGCAGAGGATTTGACTCAAGACACGTTTATCCTGGCATACAAGAATTTAAACGGCCTCAAGGAGAATTCGAAGTTTCAGTCTTGGCTCTACCGCATTGCTCAAAATAATGTTTATCAAAAATACCGGACTCGGCTTCCTCGCACCGAGTCGATCGAAGGGTCCGACATGGAGTCGGGGGTAATGGAAATGCCAAGCTCCGAGAAGTCGCCTGAGGAGAAGATCCTTTCCAGCGAACTGGAGCGCGTCATAAACAAAGTAATCGGCGAACTCCCGGATAAATATAGACAAGTCTTTGTGCTGTCGGCAATTCACCAGTACAGCTATGAGATGATCGCCGAGATTGTTGGACGTTCGCTGGCAGCAGTGAAGTCGGACATCCATCGCGCACGAGTAGAAGTAAGAGACAGGGTCAAGAAGTATTTGGGTGATAATTATGGAATGTCAAGCGTACAGGGATAACCTCACGGCCTATCTGGACCATGAACTTAGTTCCGGGGAGCGAACACTAGTCGAGCAACATCTCAGCCAGTGCGCGGGTTGCGCTTCAGAATTCGACTCTTTGTCTCGGTCCTATCGGATTGTAAACCAGGCGCTGGAGGAAATTGATGTTCGGCCAGAAATGTGGCAGACGATTGAAGCGGCGATTCGCCCACAGATCTCCCCTGAGCCAACCGCTCCCCGCAGGGGCGTTTTTGCTGCATGGTTGCGCATCCCTAAGCACGCGCTGGCGGCCGGCAGCATCGCATTGGTTCTTCTCTTTGTGTCTGTGTTTGTGTATCAGTCGCGCCAGCGACCGGACTCGTCCATCGAGGTCCTTCGGCCTCAGTTCCGCCTGATGATCGAAAAGATGGACGCCGAGGAACAGAAGCCTCACAACTACTTATTGTCGCCTGCGGACGACGAGGCCAAATCGAACCCCTTCGCGCTGCAACATGTGCGTTTCGAAAGAAATCCCTTTCGCGACGGACCCTTGACTGAGCACTCATCGCCAGGCAGCGCTCCAGCAGGGGCGAGTCGAGGCCCCAAAGTGGAAAACCCTGAAATGAGGGATTCCAAGTGAGAAAGGCACTGATTCTCTGGATCGCGCTGGTTTTGGTGGCTCCTCTTTCGGCAGCTCGGCAGAAAACGGATCCATCCTGGGAACAGACCAGACGGATTGCTGAGACAGAACATGAAATCATCGCTGTCGCCATCCGGCAAAACAACTTTAGCCAGGTAATGCCGGAGATGCGGAAGATCTTCGAAATGAAATTTCCACTGAAATACGAAAACACTCTGAGTCAGGAAATCGAGATGGTTGCAGACGCTCTGATGCACAAGCAGCAATTTGACCTGTCACATCAGTGCATTGATGAGGGACTGAAGCATCTCACCGACAATAAGAACAAAGCGCGAATTCTGCAGAAGAAAGCGTACATCCTGGTAAAACAGGGCAAAGAAGACGAGGCGCTTAAGTACTTCAGGCAGGCCGTTGAACTGAATAAATCCTCAAACGCTCAGTAATTACCGCTTCAAAACGCCGGCACGAACGAGAATCGGCAAAGAACAAGACTTGTGCTCTGCCGCACGGTTTGAATTCCAGGAACGCATCCTTTATCATTGCCTGTAAGAGATACAGGGATGACAAGAGATCGCCGCACCCTTCCAGATCTTAGCCACAAAAAAGAGTGGGAAGAACGGACCCTGAAGCCCAGCCTGGAGCGCCTACCCGAGCGTGATGTCCCATTTACCACCGTCTCCGGAAAGGACATCGAGAGGCTCTACACCCGGGAAGACCTGCAGGAGTGGAGTCCCGATTTAGACCTTGGCTTTCCGGGAGAATTTCCATACACGCGCGGCAATCACCCGACCATGTACCGAGGCAGGCTCTGGACGATGCGGCAGTTCTCTGGATTCGGTACGGCTCAGGACACCAATCTCCGTTTCAAGTATCTACTTTCCCGGGGGCAGACCGGTCTGTCAGTGGCATTCGACCTCCCCACTCTGATGGGCGTCGATTCTGACAGCCCGCTGGCCGAGGGAGAAATCGGAAAATGCGGCGTGGCCATCGACACGCTCGCCGACATGGAAGTCCTGTTCCATGGGATTCCGCTAAGTGAAGTTACCACCTCGATGACCATCAACGCTCCTGCCGCTGTGCTGTTTGCCATGTATGTGGCGGTCGCGCAGAAACAGGGAGCTGACTTAAGGCAAATCTCTGGAACAATTCAAAATGACATTTTGAAGGAATACATCGCTCAGAAGGAATGGATCTATCCTCCTGAGCCGTCAATGCGTCTGATAATTGATTCGTTTAAATTCTGCGCGCAACATGTTCCGCGCTGGAACTGCATCTCGATCTCCGGCTATCACATACGGGAAGCCGGCAGCACGGCGCTCCAGGAACTGGCATTCACGCTCCGCGACGGCATCGAGTACGTTCAGTGGGCCATCGACGCCGGAATGCAAGTTGACGAGTTTGGACCCCGTCTCAGCTTCTTCTTCAATTCCCACAACGATTTTTTTGAAGAGATTGCGAAATTTCGCGCGGCTCGGCGCATCTGGGCGCGCGTAATGCGCGACCGTTTTGGCGCCAAAGATAAGCGGTCTTGGCTGTGCCGGTTCCACACGCAAACCGCCGGCTGCAGCCTGACTGCGCAGCAGCCGTTCAACAATGTAGTCCGAACCGCCATCCAGGCACTTGCCGCCGTACTGGGCGGAACGCAGTCACTTCATACAAACTCACTCGATGAAGCCCTGGCGTTGCCCACCGAGATGGCCGCCCAAGTCGCTCTGCGAACGCAGCAGATCTTGGCGTTCGAGAGCGGCGTCGTCAATGCGGTCGATCCCCTGGGCGGATCATACTTTGTCGAGAAGTTAACCAACGAAATGGAGGAAGGGGCCTTCGATTATTTCGATCGCATCGACGAGATGGGCGGAATGATCGCTGCCATCGAAAAAGGGTTTCCCCAAAGGGAAATACAGGATGCCGCCTATCAATACCAGAAAGCGTTGGAAGCGGGAAAAAAGATTGTGGTGGGAGTCAACGACTTCGTCGCCGATAAGGATCATCCCGTCGAAATCCTGCAAATAGGCAAAGAGGTTGCCCAGTTCCAGAAAAAACAAATCGCTGAAATTAAGCGGCAACGCGACAACCGTCATGTCTCGCAAATACTGCAGGAGCTGCGCGATACCGCGAAAACAGAAAGAAATCTACTGCCAGTCATGGTAGAAGCGGTCAAGGCATATGCTACGGTGGGCGAAGTCTCCGATGCTTTGAAGGACGTGTTTGGTGTCTATGAAGAGCCGATGTTTTAGAAGAGGCGCATGTCGAAAGTCGCAGGTCGACCTGCTGCTGATTATTAGATGACTGCTTCGAGAAAGATTCGAGTGCTGATTGCCAAGCCCGGTCTGGACGGCCACGATCGCGGAGCTAAGATCATTGCCCGCGCGTTGCGTGACGCTGGCGTGGAAGTGATCTATACCGGATTGCGACAGACGCCCGAACAGATTGTCTCGGCCGCGCTGCAAGAGGACGTCGACGCCATCGGCCTTTCCATCCTTTCCGGCGCTCACATGCACCTTTTCGGCCGGGTTTCGGAGCTGATGAAAGAACATCAGATGGAAGATGTACTGCTTTTCGGGGGCGGAATTATTCCCAATGAAGACCTAGAACGACTCAAACAGATGGGCGTTTCAAAGATATTCCTTCCCGGCACTGCTACAGAAGAAGTGATTCAGTTTCTCCGGACCCATGTCAGACCCGCCGCATGAGTTCCTATTGTGATTTTCCATTGCGCGTTCGATACGCGGAAACCGATCAGATGGGCATCGCTTATTACGCCAACTACTTTGAGTGGTTCGAAGTGGGCCGGGCCGAATTCTGCCGCCAGCGGGGATTCTCCTATAAGCAGATGGAAGGTGAGACGGAAAGCTTTCTGGTTGTGGCTGAGGCTTACTGTAGATACCATGCGCCGTTGCGATACGACTCAGAGTTTGTGGTGCGGACGTGCTTAAAGCAATTCCGCAAGCGCACCATCACTTTTTCGTACAAATTGTTGGGCCCTGGTGGACAGACCACTTATGCCGAAGGGCACACAGTGCATGTGGTAACGGATAGAAGCGGCCGTCCCAAGACTTTTCCCCAAAAATACCGAAACCTTTTGACCCATGGACAATGAAGGCCTGACCGAGATTGCCCGTGAAGTGTACCTGGAACAGGGGCGTGTAAAACCACGGCTTCACCTGGTGGCTGGATTTCACTCCTACGCCAACTTGAATCACACGATCCGCCTGCGAAACGGAAGAATCTTTCTGCGCATCAGCGACGTAATGCGGGATGCTCCCGCGTGGGCGCTTCGAGCCATCATCAAGATCTTATTGTTGAAGTTGGACCGCCGAAAAATCAGCCCGGATTTGGGATCCGCATACCGCTGTTACGCCGAGAGCCCTGCAGTGCGCGCCAAGGTCGGCCAGATCCGAAGGGAACGCGGGCGGAAAATTCTGAACAATGGCGCCGGGAAATTTTTTAACCTCCAGTCCACTTTCGACCAGCTAAACAGTGAATACTTTGACGACCAGCTTCAGGTCTCAGCGCTCAGTTGGAGCAAGGGGAAAACGGCCCGTATACTTGGGCACTATGACCGCTCTCACGACGTCATTGTGATTTCGCGCACTCTCGATGCCCAATGGGTCCGGCCGGTGCTGTTCCGATACATCCTTTTCCATGAAATGCTGCACGCTCACCTAGGCGACCAGTATCGGGATGGAAAAAGATATGTGCACCACACGGCATTCAGACGCGAAGAGCGCAAATTCAAACAGTATGGGGAAGCGCAGGCCCTGATGAAACGCTTCTCTGCGCGTATCCGGTAGCGAGAATTAGGACACCGATAACGCGGATCACACGGACTGGCGAATGTACTGCAATGGCGACGCCTGGGTTAAATGGAGAAGAAACATGGCGCTTAAACACGTACGAATTGTTCTTTTCGAGGTTATTTTCGCGCTGCTGGCCGTATCGCCGGCGTATCCTCAGTCAACAGGATCCGTCGCTCTCGTCAATGGGACTATCTATACAGTCGACGACAAAAACACGATCGTGCAAGCCCTGCTCATTCGGGACGGCAGGATCGCCGGCCTTGGCACTTCCGCGCAGATCAAGGCCGCCGCGGGAGCGATTCCCGTGGTCGACTTAAAAGGACGCGCTGCATTTCCCGGATTCATCGACTCGCATGGTCACATGCTGGGCCTCGGACAGAGCCTGCAGGACGTCGACCTTGTCGGAGCTGCGAGCTATTTGGAAGTAATCGCGCGCGTTAGGGATCGAGCACGCAAGCTTTCCAGCGGACAATGGATTCTGGGGCGGGGATGGGACCAGAATCGCTGGCAGGACAAGTCGTTTCCCTCGCACCAGAAATTAAGCGCGGCCGTCCCGGATAACCCTGTGTATCTCACTCGCATTGACGGCCACGCCGGATTGGCCAATGCCATGGCAATGAAAATCGCTAATTTGGACAAAAACACGCCAGACCCTGATGGTGGCAGAATTCTACGAGACGGCAGCGGAAACCCGACGGGAGTTTTAATTGACAATGCCCAGGGGCTGGTGCGCCGCGCGATCCCGCGACTAAATGCAAATCAACTTGAACACAGTCTGATCGCCGCTGTGCGCGAATGCAACCGTTACGGATTGACGGAAGTTCATGATGCCGGCATCGATGGCTTCACGCTGGCGGCCTACAAGCACCTGTTAACCGAAAACAAACTCAATTTGCGAGTGTACTCGATGCTTGCTCCGGGAGACACTCTGGACAAATATTTTTCCCAGGGACCGGAGACAGCCCTGGGGAATGGTTTCCTAACTATTCGTTCCATTAAACTGGTTGCCGATGGAGCCCTCGGATCGCGCGGCGCGGCCCTGCTGCAGCCATATTCAGATGATCCTTCCAACAGCGGCTTGATTCTGCGAAAGCCGGAAGAAATGCAGGCCATTATCAACAAAGCGCTGCAAAAAGGCTTTCAAGTCTGCACGCACGCGATTGGCGACCGAACAAACCGCCTGGTTCTTGATCTCTATGAAACCGGATTGAAATTTCATCCGAAGACCGACCATCGATTTCGGATAGAACACGCTCAGGTTATTGCGCCTTCCGATTTCGCGCGGTTCAAGAAGCTGGGAGTGATTCCCTCCATGCAGCAGGTGCACTGTACATCGGACATGTACTGGGCGGAAAAGCGCCTCGGTCCGGAACGGGCCAAAGGGGCTTACGCATGGCGGACCTTGCTCGACGACGGGAATATCATTGCCGGCGGATCCGATTTTCCTGTGGAATCGGTCAATCCGCTGCTCGGCTTCTACGCGGCCATAACCCGCCGGGATGCCAAAGGTTGGCCTAAAGACGGCTGGCACCCCGAGCAAAGAATGACACGTGACGAGGCGCTCCGGAGTTTCACAAGATGGGCTGCTTATGCGGCGTTCGAGGAAAAAAATAAAGGGTCGTTGGAGACCGGCAAGTGGGGAGACATCACCGTCTTTTCACGGGACATAATGAAAATAGATTCAGCGCAAGTCCTCGACACCCAAGCGGTAATGACTGTTGTGGCTGGAAGGATTGTCTATCAGAAGCCTGACTGAATCCGCCACCGATATCGAGGACCTTTCGATTATGTTGTTGAAATTCGCAGGCTTGGTTTGGTACTTTTTTCAATAGTGATAATAGATAATAAGTCCCTTGGAAGGCCTTTCATTTTATCATAAGGCTCGTAAAAATAGCTGACGCGGACGGGATTGTGGAGAGGTCATTTTTGTGCACTCAAGCGCGCAGAGGATCAAGCTGAGACAGGGATCTTTCTTCACGGATCCGATATCGTCAAGGTCCAAAGTTTTTATCCTCCTGGTTATTTTCGCGGGCTGGCCTATTTTTTTCTACTGCCTGTACCACTCCCTCCTACAGACGGACCTCCGGTGGCTCTACCTGGCTGTTCTTACCGTAGTGGTTAGCCTCTTCCCCATAAAAATCCCTCTGGCAAGCGGCCGGAGCGGCTCCCTTTCCGTCACTGTCAGCGATGTTTTCGTCTTCGCTGCCATCTTGCTTCTGGGCCCACAGGAAGCCGCCACGATAGCCGTAATCGAGGGCTTAATCGGCGGACTGCGCGTAAAAGTTAAGCGGCTTTACAAACAGATGTTCAACGTTGCCCAACTGGCGCTGGTTTCCTTCGCCGTCGGCGAGGTCTTTTATAACCTGGAAGGGAAATCGCCCCCTCTTGATCCGACAAAGCCTATCGATTTAACGGGGTTTTTCATCGCTATCCTCTTCTGTGGATTTCTCTATTTCATCCTCAACTCCGGTACGGTTGCGTTAGCGATGGCCCTGGTTACGGATCAGCAGTTCACCGAGTTGTGGAAGCAAAACTTCCTGTGGGCGTCAATCAGCAGCATCGCTGGCGCCAGCCTGGGAGCGGGGATTTTTCTCTATTATAGAGAAGCTCAGTTTTATTCGATCGCCATCACTGTCCCGATTATGGCTCTGGTTTACTATGCCTACAAAATGAATCGGGACCGCATCACGGAAACCCATCAGCACCTCAACGAAGTCAACGCGCTGCTGGCTGAAAAGATTGACGCCGAAAAAGAGCTGCAGAAATCAAAAGAACAACTGGAAATGAGGGTGAACGAACGTACTGAGGAACTCAGCAACACCAACCTGCAGCTGATGATAGAGAAGGAACGCTTGGCTGTAACGCTACGGAGCATTGGTGAGGGCGTCATCACCACCGATACCGAAAGCAATGTGTTGCTGATCAACAAAGTGGCCGAGGACCTTGTCGGTTGGACTCAGTCGGAAGCAATCGGCAGGCAATTGCCGGAGGTCTTTCATACGCTAAACGGAAAAACCCGGCAGCCTTTTGGGAATCCAGCTAATGAAGTGCTGAAAACAGGGAAGATACTCACCCCCGACGTTGGAAGCATCGTTATAGTGGCTCGCGACGGAACGGAGAAAAGCATCGCTCACAGCGCGGCTCCCATCTGTGACCAATACAACAACATTCTCGGCGTCGTGCTGGTATTTCGAGACATTACCGACCAACAGAGAATGGAAGAGGAGCTCCTTAAAGCACAGAAAATGGAATCATTGGGAATCCTGGCGGGCGGGATCGCGCATGATTTCAACAATGTTCTAGCGGGGATCCTTTTGAAAACCCAGCTGGCGGAGCGAGCCCTGGACAAAGGCAAAGACCCCCGGAAGTTTTTAACCAGCATCGAGGAAGCCACACAGATGGCCACCGCGCTAACGCAGCAGCTACTCACGTTTGCGAAGGGAGGGGCCCCCATTCGGAAAGTGGCCTCCCTGCGGGATCTTCTCACAGAATCAGCGAATTTTGCTCTCAGGGGTTCAAACGTTCGATGTGAATTTCACATCCCCGAGGGGCTCTGGCCGGTCGAAATCGACGAAGGCCAGGTTAGCCAAGTAATTCATAACTTGGTAATTAACGCGGATCAGGCCATGCCTCAGGGTGGAACGATAGCGGTCAGCGCGGAAAATGTTGAAGTCGATGAGCGAAATCCGGTCGCGGAACTAAGGCCCGCGCCTTATGTCAAGGTTTCCGTCCAGGATACCGGCGTGGGGATCGCGCCGCCGGATTTGGGACGGATATTCGATCCTTATTTCACCACTAAGCAAAAAGGAAGCGGGCTTGGTCTGGCAACAACTTATTCAATCATTCAGAAGCACGAAGGGCACATTACCGTGGATTCCGAGGTAGGAAAAGGTACGACGTTCACTTTTTATCTCCCTGCTTCTACCAGGCCACTGGAAGAAACGGCCGTCAGTGAACAGAAAATAACTCATGGCAGCGGAAAAGTTCTCGTGATGGACGACGAAGAAATCATTCGCGACTCTATCGGCGAGCTGCTGGGGGAACTGGGATATGAGGTAGATTTTGCCTGCGATGGTGCGGCTGCGATCGCTCTGTACGAACGGGCCTTGGCGCTTGGTCATCCATTCGATGCAGTTATTATGGATTTGACCATTCCAGGAGGGATGGGAGGAAAAGAGGCGATTCGACGCCTGCGCGAAATCGATCCCAAGGCCCGTGCTATCGTCTCGAGCGGATATTCGGAAGATCCAGTTATGGCCGACTTTAGAGAGTATGGCTTCAGCGCTGTACTGGTTAAGCCGTTCAGGGTCGATGAAGTAGGTCGAGTGCTGGCGGAAGTTCTTTAATACTCGTTAATCTCCCACCACATTTTTCTGGCACATTCGTCAAACCTCCGCCACGGTTTCTGGTTTCTTGACGGTTTTAGTGCGTCTTTCTCCGACAGTTCAGAGCGGCGACCGCATTGACATCACACATCGAAACCTATGTAAATTCTATATGTTAGAGCCAGCCCAAGCCAAGCGGCAGAGGCTGGAAAGGAGAGACTGGCACTAGGCTTGCTTGTTACCGGCCGAACATGACCCCAAATACGGAGCGAGTACAAAACAGACTCAGAAACGAGAATAGGACAGTAGGAAAAATTGGGCGCTATGGCGCCAACTCGAGAATTTATATGAAATCATCTAAAGTTCTACCATGGAAAAGCAGTTGGCTAGGAGGGTTGGTCTTACTGCTGCTCTTCTTGCCATTATTCGGGCAATCATCGGATCTTGACCAATACTCAAGCAAGATCTCGCCTGTTTTGAAACGGCTGGTCGCCAGCCAACTGGCTGATCCGAAACATGATAACCCAATTCCCGTTATCGTTCAGTTCCAGAAAGGTACCTCAGACAAGGACAAGAATAAGCCTCCAAAGGCCAAGAACGTGGGCCTTGTCAACGGATACGCTTATTGGCACAACGCCAATGAAATCAGGGCGTTATTGAAGAACCCGATCGTCAAATACATTACCTTCGATGCTGCTACTCGACCCCATCAGACCAGTACTTCCACGGTTACTTCGGCGGTTCGAAACGTATCTCTAGCGACCATCGGAGCCGATCAGGCCAACTCAGCCGGCTACACCGGCCAGGGCGTGACAGTTGCTGTTTTTGACTCTGGCATCAATCCCCATCCGGATCTAAGCGGGCGAGTCGTGGCCGCAGTCGACTGCACCTCAGGTACGCCGACGCTGGTTCCGAGTAATCATGATGGATATGGCCATGGCACACACGTGGCGGGAGTCGTCGCAGGCAGCGGCACTATGTCAGGCGGCGCCTATGCAGGTGTTGCACCGCAAGCACAACTCGTCGACGTGAAGGTCATCGGCGACGATGGAAGCGGGCGGACCAGCGACCTGATCAATGCCATCGATTGGGCGATTCAGAACAAGTCTACCTACAACATCCGAGTTGCAAATCTCTCTTTAGGACACGTACCAGTCGATACTTATCTCAACGATCCGAGCTGCCAAGCGGTGGAAAGAATGATCCAGGCAGGTATCGTTGTGGTCGCCGCCTCAGGAAACATGGGGAAGACGAGCACTTATCCAAAAATCTTCGGCGCAATCGACAGCCCCGGAAACGATCCGTCGGTCATTACCGTCTACCCGATCAACACTCGAGGAACGGTTAGCCATTCTGACGATATTGCTACCACGTATGGCTCCAGGGGAGTCACCTACATCGACAAGGTATTCAAGCCTGACATTTCGGCGCCGGGAAACAAAATCGTTTCGCTGTTGTCCCCGGGATGCTTGATTTCCCAGTTGAATCCAGCGCTTGTTGTTGACAACAACTACATGACCATGAGCGGTTCCAGCATGGCCACGCCGTTCGTCGCAGGGACTGTCGCACTGATGATCCAGGCGAATCCCTCGATGACGCCAGCCATGGTGAAAATGCTGCTCAATTTGACCGCGACTAAGCTGGACCAGCCGAACATTCTGGAGCAGGGCAACGGAATGCTCAATACGCTCACTGCCGTGCAGATGGCACGAGTGGCCGACATGCCAGGGAAAGGCCTGGGTCGAGTTTCTCCAAAGTGGATTCTTGATGGAGAAGAGGTTTGGGTCGGTGGAGCGGTCGCGTTCAACGGCAAGATTGCTTACACCAAACTGGTTAATCAGGCTGTCTCCAGGATTTGGGGCAATGGAACCCATTGGGCAAACGCGCTCATTACGGACAACTCCGTTATTTGGTCCGACAATTTCCTCTCGCCCAGCAGCCTCATCTGGGGCGATGGAGTGATTTGGGCCGATGGCATCATCTGGTCCGATGAACTCGGCGCCTTTGTTTGGGACGGCATTATCTGGACCGATACGACGTTAACAACCGCTGACAGTGTCATCTTTTCAGATAGCATCATCTTCTCCGACAGCGTCATTTGGTCCGACGATCTCATCGGGATTGACCCTACGGCTGTGGACCCTACGACTGTGAACGCTATCATCTGGACCGACTCAATACTGCGGGGCGATCCAAACTAGTAATGGCTGATAGGGCATCGGAATTGGTCTCGAATTCATAATTCTGCGAACAAGAATCAAACACAATGGCACAGAACGCGTCGGTGAATAGAAAAGGGAACAGCAATCGGAGCGGGTTCTTCTTTAAAGAAGCCCTTCCTGCCCAAGCAAAGGTTTACATCGCAGCAGTGATCCTGGGCGGTTTCTCGGTCTTTTTCTTCTGCCTGTACCGGTCTTTCACTCAGGCGGATTTACGCTGGCTCTACCTGGCTGGACTGACCGTGCTGGCCAGTTGCTTTCCGGTAAAGATTCCATTACTGAAAAGCAAAGCGCATTCATTGACAATCACCGTAAGCGACGTGTTTGTCTTTGCTGCCATCCTGTTCCTAGGCCCCGCGGTGGCTGTTACTCTCGCAGTCGTCGACGGACTGACCAGTTCACTTCGAGTCGGTGTCAAGCGCCTCTACAAGCAACTGTTCAACCTGGCTCAACTGGCTCTGGTTGCGTTTGTCGTAGGCCAGGTATTTTCGCAACTGGAAAAGCCGATGCCGCTTCAGTCGGTGCAACTGATGGGCTTGACTGGACTGCTTGTAGAAATGGCCTTTTGCGGGCTGATCTACTTTTTCCTGAATTCCTCAGCGGTGGCGTTGGCCATGGCGCTTGTGACACAGCAGCAGTTCTCTGAGCTCTGGACGCGCAATTTCCTCTGGGCATTGCCGGCCAATTCCATCCACGCGTTTACTGCCGCCTCTGTCTTTCTAGTCTTCCGGCCTATTACCTTCTCAGTAGTGATCGCCATTCTTCCCCTCCTAGGAGTCGTCTATTACGCCCGCAGGATCCAGTTCTACCGTATCCAACAGACAAGCAGCGTCTAAGAGCCGTCCCTCCGAGTCTCGGAAGCCGCCAAAAAGCTGACACAGCCGGTGATCCGTTTTTTTCGACTAATCGAAGTTGAACGTTTGACCGGCGAGCGGACAATCCCAGCTGGGCCATTTTCCCTTGTTTTTAGACAAGTTCGCAAACTTCGAGACGGTCAGCGCCTGGTATTTCTCGCTACGTTGGATTGGCGCATTTCATCAAAGCGTCAAATTTCCCTCATTAATGATAGTTTTTTGACGTTCGGAGGCCCTCCGCGCGTCCCTATTAGATTTGATCCGCTAATCGATCGATCGCAGATCGCGTTAAGAGCTTGATTTTTCGAGTAAAAGAGTTTGTGCGAAGGCAACACCTGAAGCCGCCCAGTTTCGGTGATAACTGGCACAGTACTTGCTTATGTGATTGACATTACCGAAAAGGAAACTTCAACTCTTCCGATCGGCAATCATCTCGCAAGAGAAAAGTCGGGATTAGGCTTGAAGAACAATGGAACAGACCAAGAAGACTGAGAGGGGAGACATAGAAATGGAAACTAATTCAGTTGTCGCAGATTTTGCAGAGGCGGGGTCGTTCGCTCAGACCGATCAAACCCACGTTCTGGTAGTCGATGACGAGCCATTGATTCGAGAGAGTCTCGCCGAGTTTTTACTCAGTCGCGGGTTTCTCTGCGAAACCGCGGCAAGCGGAAGGGAAGCCATAGAGGTCCTCGAGGGCCGGTCCTTCGAGTTAGTCGTTACCGATATGCGCATGCCGGATTTGAACGGGTTACAGTTACTAGAGCACCTGACGCGGAAAGATCCCGACGTTGCCATCATAATGATCACAGGAGTCAACGAAGTCGAGACAGCCGTCCATGCTATGAAGCGTGGAGCCTGCGACTACATAACCAAGCCATTTAACCTGGACAAGGTTTCTAGTAGCGTAGTTCGCGCACTTCACCTCCGTCAGCTCCGCCTGGAAAACAAGAAGAATACCCAAAACCTGGAGACCATCGTCCGGAAGAAGTCAGCGGCTCTCAACTCGGCCATGGAGGATTTGAAGGAACACGACGACATTATTCTGGATGTGCTGGCAAAAGCTCTCGACGCCCGTGGACACGAGACTCACAGTCATTCGCAGAGAGTACAGGCGTACACGATTCGCCTCTCGCAGCAGTTCGGATTTCGCGGCAAGCGGATGGAGGACCTCTCTCGGGGCGCTCTGTTGCACGATATCGGCAAGATCGGCATCTCAGACACGATCCTTCTCAAGCCTGGAACGCTGGAACCCGAAGAGCAGGTGAAGATGAGAAGGCATCCCATCATCGGCTCTCAGATCCTTCAGGGAGTCAAGTTCCTCGATCAGGTTGCCAAGATGGTTTTGCATCACCATGAGCGCTACGATGGCCTGGGTTATCCGATGGGGCTTAAGGGCGAGGAGATCCCCCTAGAAGCGCGACTCTTTGCCGTAATGGACACCTACGACGCAATGACTTCCGACCGCCCGTATCGCAGGGCGTTGTCTCCGGAGATTGCACGAAGGGAGATCACCAGCAAAGCCGGCACCCAATTCGATCCGAACGCCGTCCGCGAATTCCTTAAAGTTCCACAGCTGGACTGGGACAAAATCAATGCAAAGTATCGAACGAAATGACGATATTCTGGCGTACGCGGTGACGACAGTCACGAGAGAATTGCTAGTTCTTGAAGGAAGCTGTTAGATCTTAAGTATGAAAAGACATTGACAAATTCCAGATGGTACGTCATTAGTGGAGTAAGTTTTCTTAGCAAGATTCCGATTGAACTGCGTGAAAGGATCGCCCAGGAAATAATGGGGCCGGAGAAACTCGGCGGCTTTCCTACAACTCTTCCCATAAGTCAGGCCGCGTTTCGGGTGCATCTGGACATGCAGTCCGATTTTTGAAGGCAAGAAAATGAGAGAAATAGAGCAAGCTATGAAACATTCGGTCCTGGTGTTGGAAGATGATAGGGCTTTGGCCTCCGCTTTGCGCGATTTCCTTGACGAGGAAGGTTGGGAAGTAGAAACCGCCGGGACGGTAGGGGAAGCGCGCACTAAAGTGGCCGACAAAGTATTCGATCTGGTGCTCGCCGATTATCTGTTGCCGGATGAGCATGGGTTGTCAATCTTTGAGGAAATTCAGCATCGCTCTCCTCTGACCAAAGTCATGATGATGACGGGTGTTAAGGATATGGAGGTCGCCGCCGAAGCCTTCAAGAAGGGAGCCGCAGACTTAATTTCTAAGCCTTTCAAAATCGCAGAGTTGGAAGAACGGATCGGCCGGCTCATGGTGGCCAAGCGCAACCAGGTCAAGGCAGAGATTCAAACCTCGGCGCGAAGGCCCTTCCTGGAGCCGCACAACATGGTAGGCCAGGGGCCCGCCATTCAGATAGTTTTCCGACTAATTGATATGGTGGCCGACACCAACGCCACTGTCCTGATAACGGGCGAGAGCGGAACCGGCAAAGAGCTTGTGGCCCGGGCAATCCACGACAGCAGTCCCAGAAGAAAAAACTCCTTTGTCGCCTTAAACTGCGGCGCCATTCCGGAAAATCTTCTGGAGGACGAGCTTTTCGGGCATGTGCGCGGCGCTTACACGGATGCTCGCGGCTCCAGGATTGGAAGGTTCGAGCAGGCAAACGGAGGAACGCTTTTCCTGGACGAAATTGGAAATATGCCCTTGTCGCTGCAGGTCAAGCTCCTTCGCGTGCTTGAAGAGAAGCAGTTCGAGAAGCTCGGCAGCGATGAAACTGTCAAGGTGGATGTCCGCATCGTCACGGCAACCAACAGCGAGCTGCGAGAGAAAGTGAAACGGGGCGAATTCCGTGACGACCTCTTCTATCGCCTTCATGTGGTGCCCATACATCTTCCGCCGCTACGTGAGAGACCCGAGGACATTCCGCTTCTGGCTACTCATTTCCTCCAATTGTTTTCCCAAGAACATGGGCTGCCGCCAAAGCAACTGGATACGGGGGCGATAAAACACCTCAAACAATACGACTGGCCCGGGAACATCAGGGAATTACGCAACGTCCTCGAGCTGGCCTTTGTTACCTCAAGAGACCGGACGATTCTGGAGGTTGGCGACTTTCCCACGCTGCGTGCCGTGAAAATCGCAGGCGTGGAGGAAAAGCCATTACTGCAAAACTACATGCGACTGCCCGAGGGAGGGATCGACCTGAATCAGGTAGTCGCGGAACTGGAAAAGTCACTCATTTGCCAGTCTCTGGAACGTACCGGCGGAAACAAGGGTCAAGCGGCAAGGCTACTCTCTCTTAAGCGGACTACACTGGTGGAGAAGTTACGCCGGTTGAATCTGCTCAAGGAAAACGGCTCAAAGCCCGAAGAATCGCAGTGACTGCTGTCAGCGATCGGCTTTCAGCATTCAGCCATCAGCTATCATGAAATGCACTGGCCTCTGAAAGCCGAAAGCCAATCACTGAGGGCTGAAGCTGATAGCTGATCGCTCTTCCCGTCACACTCCCAGCGTGTCTTCCTTTAACGAACTTCGCCGCCTGCTGAAAACCGATGGCTTTTTGAAATGCGATGTTTTGTAATCTCTGAGCAGGCGACCAATCAAACGTTTGGGATCCACGTCGTAGAGAAGCTTTGCCCCGGTTTTTTTGCGGCACAGTCTTACAATGCGTTCTATTTCCCCACTGATGCCGCCGCTGCTCTTTAATACTCCAACCAGCTTTCCTTCGTCGTAGGCGATTGCGAATTCCCCCAGGGTGCCGCTGCGACCTCCAATGACTACGACGAAGTCCGAGGTTCGGATATTTGTCAGTTCACGTCCCATCAGGCCGCTGCCAGTGAAAACCAGCACGTCGTACTGATCGGCAGGGGCTTGGTACTTGTGAATGTGCTCGTCCAAGCTCAGCCCCGGCGAGATCCCCAAGCTGAAACCTCCGGCTTCTTTGCATCCGCGGGCGGCCCAGTACGGCAGGCCCGGACAGGCGCCGGTGACAATAATGCAGTCTTGCAAGGCAATGTGACGCCCAATTTCATAAGCCTTTCGTTGAGAGGTCTGCCGCACCTTTTCGGTGGCAGTTCCCATCACTCCAATCTTAAGTTTCATGAATTTTCCCTCATCATTTCAGCTGCGTATTGGCTGCAAAAGGATTTGAACCACAAAGGGCACCAAGGACACGGCGCCAGAAACCACTTTGCAGACCATCGATCCGGATCTTGAAATGCACTGGCGTCTCAGAAGCGGAAGCCAAATGCTGGGGCTGAAAGCCGGATGCTGACAGCTAAAGGCTCCGGCGGCCGCCGGTTCGTTAAAAATCTGAAAGCTCTCTCCACCCCTGGTATATTCAGCCTGGAAGTTGAGCATTTTTGGAATTTCTATCAAAGCCAGGAATTGTGTCAAAGAATTCTCGAAGAAAAACGCAAACCGCGCCACATGGCAATTCCCACGATACCGTCGATTTGCATGCCATCGCCCGCCAGGCCATGCTGGACCGTGGATTTCTGGTGCAGCTTCCTGAGGATGCCCAAAAGCAACTAGCCACCGAGGGCGAGACTCTCCTGGACTATCCCGATGCCAGAGATCTGACCGGGTGGATGTGGTCCTCCATCGACAACGACGAATCCAGGGACCTGGACCAGATCGAGTATGTGAAGAGTGAAGCCGGTGGAATCCGGCTTTACGTCGGAATCGCGGACGTGGACTGGTTTGTCCCTCTTCGATCACCGCTCGACACCGCAGCGCAGCACAACACCATCTCGGTGTACACGGGTGTACAAACGTTTCCCATGCTTCCAGAGAAATTATCCACGAACCTAAGTTCGCTCAATGAAGGACAGAAGCGGCGAGCCGTCATTGTTGAAATGCTGGTGGGAAATGACGGCAGGATTCTGGAGTCAGGCCTCTCCGCGGCTATAGTGCAAAACCGCGCCCAGCTTACTTACGATGCCGTTGCATTCTGGCTGCAGAGCAACAGCCCATCGGCGCGGGATTCTTCGCAGTCGGATCAGGGATCGCCGAGAGGGACTCTTTCGCCGGTCGGCGAAAGAGTGTGGGCGAAGATTGACAGCAGCGAAGAGCTAAAAGAGCAACTTCGAATTCAGGACCGGATCGCCTTGATCTTGAGAAACAGGCGGCATGAAGCGGGAGCGCTGAATTTTCAAACTTCTGAGTTGGAACCGCTCCTGTCCTCCGAGGGAACTGTCGTCGACTTAAAGGCGCGCGAGCCCAATCGTGCCGGACGGCTGATCGAAGATTTCATGGTCGCCGCCAATCAAGTGACAGCCACCTTCCTGGAGCAGCAAGATTTCCCCAGCGTCCGCCGCGTCGTCGAAGTCCCGGAACACTGGGACCGAATCGCCGCCCTGGCGGCAGAGAAGGGAGCCCGCCTCCCTCAGCAGCCCGATTCCCGCAGCCTTGAAGATTTCTTGGGAGAACAGCAACAACGCGACCCCGATCACTTTCCCGACTTATCCCTTTCGATCATCAAGCTGCTTGGGCGTGGAGAGTATAAAGTGAAGTCTCCGGGACAACCCTCTCCCGGACACTTTGCTTTGGCAGTCCAAAACTATTCGCATTCCACCGCTCCCAACCGGAGGTATTCAGACTTGTTGACGCAACGACTGATCAAAGCAGCTGTCCAGAAACGGAACTGCCCTTACTCAATTGATGATCTGGAGACCCTCGCCAGGCGTTGCACTGAAAAAGAGGACGACGCTAACAAGGTAGAGCGCTTCGTCAAGAAGTGCGCTGCCGCTGTCGTCCTGCGCGCGAGGATCGGCCAGATTTTTCATGGCTTCATAACCGGCGCGTCCGAAAAAGGAACCTGGGTGCGCGTCAAGCGCCCGCCAGTAGAAGGAAAGCTGATAGGAGACGTGGCGAAGCTTCAAGTCGGAGATAAAGTTTCGGCGCGCCTCGTTTCCACCGATCCGCAAAAGGGATTCATCGATTTCGAGCTGCTGCATCGGTCCTAGGGCGCTTAATTGCTCAAGTTTGCGTAAGGCCCTTTTCACTGTCGCCACTGCATGCACCCACAGAGCCGCGACCGGAAGGACGCGGCGCGGCAATCTAAGTTATCCGCACAACCCCACAACTTAAAATATCTAGCCAGCTTGCACGCTGCGGGATTGCAGAAGCCGGTTATTCTGGGGCGCCGCGCCCTTCCGGCCGCGGCTCCGTGGGGCACACAATGCCCAGTGGTCGGCCGGTGGTGCATTTCCCAAATCTGAATTGCCCTAGTCCATCTTGGCAGTATGAGGTCACTCGGTACCACTACCTTCCGGATTCCGAATTCCGCGTCCCTACTCGAAATGGTAGGATGGCTTTGTGATGGAGCGCAGCGCTGATTGGCTGGACCAAGCTCAAGGGGATTTGGACCATGCTCGAAACGATCTGCAGGGCGGTTTCTATGACTGGGCGTGTTTCTCCTCCCAACAGGCTTCCGAAAAAGTCGTAAAAGCAGTATTTCAAAAGCTCGGCCAGGAAGCCTGGGGCCATTCGGTCGCCGACCTTCTGAGAGAGATGCGGAAATCTCAGAACGTGCCGGAAGATCTAATGGATATGGCGCTGGAGCTGGACAAAGCTTATATCCCATCTCGCTATCCAAGCGCGCACCCTTCGGGCTCGCCGAGAGGACGCTACACAAAGGGCGAGAACGAAAGGATGATCAGTCATGCCGAAAAAATCATTAAGCACTGTAAAGATCTTTTATCCGCGCTATAGCCAGCCCGAATTGCTCATTTTATTGCGACAGCGGACCTTAGGTTTAGCAGCAGTGCTTCCACTGAATCGCGTTGTGCTTTTTGGCTCCTGGGCAAAGGGGAAAGCCACGGCCTTTAGCGACATCGACCTATTGGTCGTTTATCAGGGTCCCCCTCAAGAAGACGCGTATAACTTGGTTTGGAAACACATGGACTTGCACGGCCTGCAATCTCACGTCTATACCGAACAGGAGGCAGAACAACACAAAACAACACTGGAGCGAATGACCAAAGATGGTATCAGTCTGTTTCCCTGACAGGCTCCTAGCGCGGATTATTCACTAACATTCACCAGCTCTGTGACGTCTTCGGCGTCTCCCTCTGCGGCTTGCGGCCGTTGCTAGAATATTGGGTTGCGGCTCTGCCGCGCTAAGTCTCTGCGGTCAGTGTCTGTCAGCTACAAAGACCGCGCGATTTCATCGACGCTGGCTGACGCTGTACCCAGTTTACCTACCACAATTCCAGCCGCGTGGTTTGCAACATCAGCGGCTTCGGCCAGCGAAGCGCCGGAGGCGACCGCCAGCGCCAGTGTCGCCACTACGGTATCTCCCGCTCCCGTTACGTCAAATACCTCCATCGCCACAGTAGCCAGATGGCGTGCCTTCTTGCCGCTTTCAAACAGCGACATGCCATTCCTGCCGCGGGTAATTAAAACAGCCTGAGCGCTTGTTATTTGCAGTAGTCTTTTCCCTGCCCGCGCCAGCGACGCGCCATCGCAGATGTCCAGTTGCGCCGCGATTTCCGCTTCGGCGTGGTTCGGAGTGATGACTGTAGCATCCCGATAAAAAGAAAAATTCTTGATCTTCGGATCGACAATCAGAAACTTCTTGCGCTGCTTGCATGCAGACGCGACCTTCCTGTATAGCGGCGGCGAAATCAGGCCTTTCGCATAATCGGATACTACTACACCGTCGCAGCGGCCAATCCAATCCTCCACAACTGCGCCGATCTGTCGTTCCTCCTCATCGGCCAGCGGCCTTCGATCCTCCCGGTCGGCGCGGCACACTTGCTGCGGGCCGGCAATAATGCGGGTCTTCTTTGTGGTCTTTCTTTTGGCGGAGCACAGCAATCCCCGAGTTTCCATTCCCTGCGCCCGGAGTTCCGACAAAATCTTCCCCGACTCGCTGTCATGTCCCACAATTCCAAGCAATACAGGATGTCCTCCCAGGGCGCGAATATTTTGCGCTACATTGGCGGCACCGCCGAGGCGAAATGATTCTTTTAGAATTTCTACTACCGGTACTGGGGCCTCGGGCGAGATGCGTGAAACTTCGCCAAAGAGAAACTCATCCAGCATGACGTCGCCGATAACGAGAATCTTTCTTAGAGGAAATTTCTTCGCCAGGCTTCGAAATCGGTGCTTAGTCATAGTATATAAAAGCTCTCGGCTCTCAGCTTTCAGCTTCCAACTCTCGGCTCTTCGGTCAGCAATTAGACTTCAACTGTCAGCAAAGATGACCGAAAACTGAAAGCTAATTGCTCACAGCCAGCTGAGAGCTGACTGCTGAGAGCTGAGAGCTAATGCTAATAGCTTCACGAAAACGGCTGCAGCCGCATTGCCGCATGAAACGCGTGATCTACGGAAATACTTTCAATGCATTTAGGGGTATCGAACTGATAGCAGCGGTCCCCAGGGCATGGAATACAGGGAAGATCAGCCCGAAGCAACTGGTAATCGGCCGCCCACGGGTGCCAGGCATGGTAGTCGGAGGACCCCCACAGCACGACAATCTTCTTCTTGCGCGCCGCAGCGATGTGCGTGGGGCCACTGTCATTGCCGACAAATAGCCCGCACTGGTCAATCCACACGATCAGTTCCTCCAGCGGCGGGTTGAACAAGCCAATAATCGTATTTTCCCCTGCAGATACCAAGCGCCGCAGTTTTTCAGATTCAGACGGCCCGGCGGCGGCAATTACGGGAACCTGGTATTTCTCGCGCAGCCGGCGCGCTAACTCCACAAACCGCGCCCCATCCCACTCCTTAGTGAATTGCACGGCAAAAGGCTGCATCAGTATGTACTGCCCCGGGCGGATACCGATCTCTCCCATGCGTTGCTGGACGCGCTGTTGCGCCGCACAGTCCAGACCCACTACCAATTCAATTTCCTCGGGCACAGGCACGCCCAAATGCAGCAAAGGCGAAACCTGGTGCTCAACAGTATGAATGCGTGCGGCATTCCAAAAAGCCTGCGAGCCCGGAACTTTGACATTGCACCATGTAACATAACGGGCGCCTGAGTAGGCGACTCGAACCGGCGCTCCCGACAATACGGTTAAGAGCCCAGCCGTGGGGCCCGAGTGCATGTTCAAAACCATATCAAACCGCTCTTGCCGGATTCGCCAGATACATCGCAGTCGCTCCAACAGTGAACTCCTCGGAGGAAGCGAGATCACTTCGTCCACATCGGGATGATGCCGGAATACTGCGGCGAATGGTTCCTCGATGAGCACGGCGATGTGAAGTGACGTCCGCCAGGCTTTGAGGAGCCCTGGGACGGGTGTCATCAAAACTGCGTCTCCCAGCGAGCGAAGGCGAACCAAGAGCACCTTTTGGACCACTTGCAAGATTTCCTGGACAGCCGGGGAAATTCTCATTGCAGATTTTGGATTGCGGATTGCGGATTCTCCGATTGCGGATCGCGCATTGCGGATTGCGGATTTTCTCATTGCGGACTGCGGATTCTCTCATTGCGGATTGCAGATTTCGGATTGCTGTTCCATCCGCATTTCACAATCCTCAATCCGCAATCCCCGATCCGAAAATCCGAAAATCAGCAATCCTAAATCTGCAATCCGCAATGAGAGAATCCGCAATCCGCAATGTCAATCCGCAATCCGAAATCCCCAATCCGCAATTCATTAAGCGCCTTCTGGTTTTTCAATTCGCGCCTCGTCAATCAGCATTACCGGAATATCATCCCGAATCGGATAAACGCGATAGCATTTGACACATTTCAAACCCTGCCCGTCGGGGGTCAATTTCACTTCCTCCTTACAGGCCGGACAGGCCAGAATGTCCAACAACTCCTGGCTGATCGCCATAGATCTACCTCCTGCTAGGTTCCTTTGGTACGCACAAAGTTCACAAATCGATCAAGTTTTGGTCATAAAATCGGCCCCGATGGCCAGCCTGCCCGCACGCCACTACGTGCACCCACGGAGCTGCGACCGGAAGGGCGCGGCGCGGCAATCTAAGTATCTGCACAACACCATAACTGTGAAGAGATCTCGCCAGCTTAAGGGGGGTGCAGAAGCCCGGCGATGCTGGCGCGCCGCGCCCTTCCGGCCGCGGCTCCGTCGCTGCACCAGTTCCTGTGGCCAGCCGAAGGTACGTCTCGCAAATCTCCATTGCCCAGTCCATCTCTGCCGTATGGGATCGCTCGCTACCGCCAGGCGTCGGCCGGCAGCCAAAGACGCTTGCCAGGCAACCGTATCGCCTTAGCTGCTCGACTTAAGCCTGAACTTGTTCTCTTCGCCTCTAAACATGCGCCGGATATTCTCGTGATGTTTGGCGATGATAAGCATCCCTCCAAGAACGCACACCCACACAAGCGGCAACCCATAACCAAACAACGCAACAAACAGTGGAAAGAATGCCGCCGCCAGAATAGAGCCCAGTGAAATGTAGCGTGACACCGCCACTACGCCGACAAAGAGCACCAGCACCGCCAGCACGGCGTAGGGAACGAGCATGACGAAAGCCCCACATCCGGTTGCCACCCCTTTTCCACCGCGAAATTTCAGGAACAACGGAAAGACGTGCCCGCCAATGGCCGCGACAGCGGCTATCAAGGGGACTCGATAATCAGTGGCAAACCGCTGAGCCAGCCAGACAGCCAGCGCCCCTTTCCCGGCGTCGCACGCTAAAGTCAGAATCCCGGCAAGCTTGCTGGACCGCAGGGCATTAGTGGCCCCTATATTTCCGCTCCCGGTTTGTCGGATATCCCGACCGGTAGCCCATCGCACCAGCAGATATCCGAAAGGAATGCCGCCTAACAGATAGGCCACAATCACCAGCAGAATGTTCATGTCAGCGCGAAGGAGGCTAACTTTACATACTGGGCGCCATTCGGTTTCAAGATGCTCTGGTACAAATGAAAATCGCGCACGGTAAATGAGCCGGCATCAAAGCTTTCGCCGTTGATTTTAATATAGTCGATCAGCGGCTCCAATCCTTTTCTCTCCCCGACGCGCGCCAGCGTGAGGTGTGGATGAAAGGCACGCTCGTCTTTGATCCCAGTCCAGGCAAGCTCCTCTTCCACGCGGCACTGCAGGTGTCCCAGAGAGGGCTGCGGATCGACTCCTGCCCAGAACACCCGAGGTGAACTGAGCTTTGGAAACGCGCCCAAGCGGCGTGCGTGAACATCGAATGGGCGCATAATCGAGCATTGTGCCAGGCTTTGCTTGATTCTCGACAGCCAGTCCTCCTGGATGGAGCCAAGAAACTTCAGCGTCACATGGATTGCCGTCGGATCTATGAACCGAACACGGGTTCCGGTGTTGCGCATTTCGGCTTGAACAGCACGCAACTTTTCGCGAACCCCATTATCCAGGTCAACAGCGACAAAACAGCGCATATCGAATGACGAATTTCGAATGACGAATTTCGAATGACGAATTTCGAATGACGAATGACGAATGGCGAATGACGAATGACAGTTGACGAATGAGGGAAATTTAACTGACAAGCCCAGAGCGATTCGTCGTTGGAAATTCGTCATTCGAAATTCGTCATTCGACATTCCTCATTCGACATTCGTCATTCGAAATTCGTCATTTGGCTTTTAGTATTTCCTTCCTCAGTAGATTTAAAGCAGTGCGCGTACTTAACACTCGAACCACTTCCCTCTCCCCGGCAAATTGGAAGCGCGGGGCAATGGTCCTGGTATCACTGCTGCATCCGATGAAAACGGTTCCCACCGGCTTTGCCTCCGAACCTCCGTCAGGACCGGCCACCCCCGTAATGGAGATTCCATAACTGGAACGGGTTCGACGCCGCATTCCGTCGGCCATTGCGCCGGCCACTTCTTCGCTAACCGCTCCGTGCTGTTGCAGCCACTGGGAAGGCACATTCAATAGCTGAATCTTCAAGTCGTTGCTGTAGGCGACCACGCCGCCTAAAAAATAAACCGAACTTCCGGGAACGCGCGTAATCCACTCAGCCAACATCCCGCCCGTGCAGGACTCGGCCACCGATAAGGTCGCGCCGCGTTCTTTGAGGAGGCGGCCCAGGGCTACCTCCAGCGTTATTTCTTCTGTGGCGTAGATATTTTCTCCCAGCACTTCAGAAACTTTCTCCATCAATTCCGCGAGGCGCGGCGTCTCCTGATCTGCCAAGAAAAAAAGCTCAATGTCGCCCGGAGTGGCAAGGATGGTCGTGCGAATCTCCGGATACAGACGGTAAATTGGCGCCACCAGCGAATCCAGACTGGATTCGGGCAGGCCCGCAACGCGAAAGTACCGCTGGCAGCCGGCACAGAGACCGAGCCGGTCCAGCAAGGGGATCACGTAAGTCTGAAGCATGGGTTGAAGTTCTCGCGGCGGGCCCGGAAACAAGAATAATTCTCGTCCTTCAAACTGGAGATGCTGGCCGGGCGCGGTCCCGTAAGGGTTTTCCAATATTTTGGCTGTTTCCAGCACGTATCCCTGGCGTTTGTTGATCTCTGGCATGGTACGGCCAAACCGATGGAAGCGTCTTTCGATTCCCTCAACTACCTGGGAATGGAAAATCAGTTCCAGTCCCAGCTGCTCTGAGACGGCCTGGCGGGTTAGATCGTCCTCGGTGGGCCCCAGCCCGCCGGTCAAGAAAATGAAATCCGCTCTAGTGAGCGCCAGCGCCAGCGCTTTCTTAATGGTTTGCAGATCATCGCCGACCACACTTTTGGCAATTAAGGGGACCCCGAATCTCTCCAGTTGCCTGGCGATGTAAAGGGAATTTGAATCGACACGGCTTGCAAACAACATCTCCGAGCCGATGGCGATCACTTCGGCGGCGAGAGACCGAGACGCACTATTGTGCGATTGGGAACTCATGGTGCTTTTTCCTGGCTTTTCATTCCGAAAATCCCTACTAATCAAGCCATCCGGTCTTATTGGTGTCTTGGTGGTTCACAGTTTTCTTCACCACCAAGGCACCAAGACACCAATACGGCTGGAGGTCTTTCCACCGGCCAAAATTTAGCGCATTTCCATTCGATACATCTGCTATTTCCTACTGCTTCCTGCCTCCTGCATCCTGCTTCCTCCCTCCTGCTTCGGAACACCTCAGCCAAGAATCATCTTTCAGCCTCGCAAAGCAGGCACCCATTTCGCCAGCAAATAATATGCTGCAAGCGAATATATTCCCGCGACGAGGTCGTCTGTCATTACGCCCCATCCTTCCGGCAGTCGCTCGGCGAGGTTGCTTGGGAAAGCCTTGGTGATGTCGAAGAGCCGGAACAGCAGAAACGATGCCACCACTGGCCACAATCCCGGCGGTAAAAGAGCGGTGATCATAAATTGGGCGGTGACTTCGTCGATGACCGCAGAGGGAGGGTCGTCGGCCACCAGACGGCGGCACAGCCAAGTGGAGGAAATCACTCCGGCGCCACAAAGCGACAGCGACACGATGCAATAGGCCAGCCAGAAAGTGGGTCCTGAAAGGCGCTGCGCCGGATAGGCGAGGGCCAGCCCCAGCAGCGATCCAAGTGTTCCAGGAGCAATCGGCGACAGGCCCAGCCCCAGCCCCGTTGCAATCCAAAACCAGGCGCTAGTCCGCACTCTGTCTAATCCTTATCCTCGGAATCTTTCTTCTGAACTTCGGGCGGCTGATATTCACCGTCCCGGCCAGGGATTGCATAATCTCCGGATAGCCATTTGTCTAGGTCCACCAGGCGGCACCTTTCACTGCAAAAAGGGAAGTAGGGATTGTTCTCCCTGGAGATTTCTTTTCGACACTGCGGACAGCGCATAGGAATTACGAATTGCGAATGACGAATGTCGAATGACGACTCTCGGTCGGTCCCGGTTTCTGGGTTCCAAATTTCAGCCACTCGATTCAACGATAGTGACCGAGTATTCTGAATTTAGAACTTGGATTTGGAACTTGAAACTCGAGACCCAGAACTCGGCACCCGGGACCGGGACCCGAAACTCGTCATTCGACATTCGAAATTCGAAATTCGTCATTAACAATCCTTCCGACCAGATCGTAGGGATGGGCTTCGGTGATTTCCACAGTAGCAAGATTGCCGGGGTGAAAGGCATTCTCCGGGCCATCGTTGATCAGCACGCAGCCATCGATGTCGGGGGCCTGGCCGTCCGTGCGTGCCTGCCAGAGAAAGTCGGTCTCACCGCTAGGCCCATCCAAAAGTGCCCGGGTTCTCTTTCCTACCCAAAGCCGATTTTTTTGCAAAGAGATCTTCCGCTGCAGGCGCATCAGCCGGTCTCGCCGCTTGCGGGCCACACTCCTTGGCACTTTCTCCTCCAGACGGAAGGCGGTACTGGTATCTTCGTCCGAGTAAAGGAACGCCCCCATCCGATCCAGTTGAGCCGCCTCCACAAACTGCATCAGTTCCTCAAAGTCATTGTCCGTTTCGCCCGGAAAGCCGACGATCATGGTGCTTCGCAGGGTTACTTCCGGAATATAGCGGCGAATCTTTTCAACGATGCGCAACAAAAATTCGGCGTCACCTCCGCGTTTCATTCGCTTCAGGATTCGGCCGCTGGCGTGTTGAAATGGGATGTCGAAATACTTGCATACTTTGCTCAGTCCCGCCACAGCTTCGAGCAGCTCATCGGTCGTGCTGTGCGGATAGCAGTAGAGAAAACGGATCCATTCGATACCTTCCACTTCATTCAGTTGCCGGAGCAGCACCGCCAGCGTGGTCCGGGGCTCGAGATCGCGCCCATACATAGTCGTATCTTGGCCGATCAAATTTATTTCCTTGACGCCCTGTTCGGCCAGTTGTCGAGCTTCACGAAGCACCGAATCCGGCTTTCGGCTGCGGAATTTTCCGCGAAGCTGCGGAATGATACAAAAAGTGCACGGGTGGTCGCAGCCTTCGGCCACCTTCATATAGGCGTAATGCTTCTTGGTCGTTAGAATTCGCGGAGTGGTATCGTCATAAAGGAAAGGAGTTTCCGGCAACGCCGGCGCGTAAGCCGGCTGGCCGCACAGGTCTACAATCTGAGAGATCTGATTGGTGCCGATGACTGCGTCCACCTCGGGAATCTCTCTGCGGATTTCGTCCCGATATCGCTCCACCAGGCAACCGGCCACGATCAGCTTCTTGCACTTCCCTTCCTCTTTCCAGCGGCTCGCCTCCAGAATTGCATCTACCGACTCTCTCTGGGCGGCATCGATAAAGCTGCAAGTGTTAACTACCAGAATGTCGGCTTCCGATTCCTGGCTGGTGATTTCAAATCCATTTTGCCCCAGGAGACCCAGCATCACCTCACTATCGACGAGGTTTTTAGGACAACCGAGGCTGATAAATCCTACCTTAGGCATATAGACGCTCAGTAAGCGAAATCGGAACGCTTGAGCATAGCTGGAACGACACCGGTGGTCAATTACTCGAGGTCACCACCCATCGGTCATCAGTCATCAGTCATGGGTCATCAGTCAACAGTCATCAGTCTCTGATTCCGAAGATCGATGACCCGCGCGACAATTGTCAGCCAGTTGCCGTCTCCGATCGTTGATAAGCCACTAGCAGTGACCGACGACTGATGACCGATGACCGATGACCGATGACCGGCCTACAGCCGTTCCAAAATAGCCACCAGATCCTGAGTCTTCTGCTCCATTCCCGGTTTATAGCGAAGCCGGTAGTAGAGCTCGGCAAATCTCTCGGCCCTGGAACGAAGATCGTCCGCATCGATGCGCGCGACAAGCTCTTTGGCTGTCTCTCCCTTGCGCTTGCGAAAACCGCGTGACTCCAGTTTGCGAAGAAATCGCAGGTAAAGCCGGGAAACCAGAAGCGATTCCACGCGCCGCACACGCGCTCGGGGCAACAGGGAAAGAAACTTTGCCACCAGAGCAAGATGGAACCTCACAAAAACCCAAATCGACACGCCCACGATTCCGATCCACCAAAATGAGAAACTGGGGAGGCTCCACGATCTTGACGCCACACCGGCAAACCAACCCTCAAACGCCCGCTTCCATAGCCGGATCCAGAGATCCGCATTCTGCGCAACGGTGGAGGTTCTCTGACGGATGGATCTAAACAACGAAATCTGTTTCCAGAAGTCGTAAGTGACGATCTCGGTCGTCCAGAAAAGATCAATCGCGTCGAAAAAATGGCCAAACGTTGCCATCCAGCCGGTGGATGGAGGATTGGGATCCGGCGGCGTAGGATCGAATTCCACCCAGGAGATTCCGGGAAAATAAGCTTCTACCCAACTGTGAGCGTCCGATTCGCGGACGATGAAGCTGTTTCCCCAGCTATTGAACTCGCCTCGCTGAAAGCCGTTGACAATGCGCGCGGGAATGCCCAATGTCCGCAGCATCACGGCTTGGGCGCTGGCAAAGAACTCGCAATGGCCGGCTCGAGACTCAAAAAGGAAATAGGAAAGCGGATCGACGCCGCGGGGGACGTTAATGTCCAGCGTATAACCATAGTTGGCTTTTAGATACCGCTCGATCGAGCGAGCCTTGTCTCGAAGGTCCTTGTCATTGGCGGTCACACGGAGTGCCAGCTCGCGTATGCGCGGATCGATTTCAGGCAACCACAAATATCGGCGCGTGATGTTCTGCGGGATCTCTCCTCGGGTGGGTTTTGACAACAGCTGCTCGCGGTCGACAATCGAAGAAAACACTGTGTACTTACTTCCCGAATAGCCGGGCTTGCCGTAGGAGAAACTTCCGCCGGTGTCCACTTTCAGGTTCTGCACTTCATACGAGACAGAGATCAGGATGGGAGCATGAAAAAGGATATTGGGATTTCCAGGCTCAATCACGAAGATTTGCTGCAGCAGGCTGCGCGTGTCGTAGAACTGGCTTGCCACCTGATATCCGCCGCTCTCGTTCGGGGCCACGGCAAATTCCTCTCTGTTGCGCGTCCAACCCATACCGTCGAAGGTGGCGAGCGTAATGCCGCGCCACTTCAAATTGCCGGGGATTGCTGACACGGGCCGATTCACCTTTACCCGCATTACCACGGCCGGATTTAATTTGATGCGCCCGATATCGCCTAAATTCACATGATCGCTGAAACCCGAAAGGTTGGAGCTCTTGGGCGAATGGCCCAGGAAGCCGGTTTGAAACCGAGGCAGAATAAAAAAGAACGGCACTGCCAGAAGACACATCAAGGCGGTGAGCAGCGCCGTGTTGGCGAAGAAAGTTCCCGCGCCCCAAAAGCTGTCGTCTCCGGCCGTTTCGCCAAAGCTCAGCTTTGACGAGAAGATTTCATGGAGAACCAGACAGGCTATGCCGAATAGCAGAAAGAAGAAGACATTGACCAGGAAAAGAATGCTTATCGTAAACGTCGTCGCGATCAAAATCTGCGCGAACGAAAACAGGTAAAGAAACAAATAATCGCGCGGTCCTTTCTGGCTGAACAACTTGATGGAGGAAACAAAAAACACCAGGTGCACCGTCGCCAGGACCGGACGCGACAAGTAGAAAAGGTCGACCACATAAAACATCAGGTAAATCAACATCAGGAAATTCTGAAAGCGGACCGGCAGAAGGTTCCGCCGTTCATCCCACCACCAACTGCTTATCAGCACCAGCGAGTACAGAAGAATGCCGGACAAGTCAACTGCGCCCGTGAAAGCGAGGGCCAGAAAGCCGCTCACAAACAGGCCGTAGGAAGCAAATTTAAAGAGCCGCTCGAATTTCATAGCTGCTGAAAATGAATTACGTGCGACGTTCTCCAGATATTCGCCGGCACTGACCCGGGCGGAGCCGGCGTCAGCACGATCTTGAAAACCTCATCCGGCCGAACAAAAGACATTCTCTGCGGGATCACATCCCAGAACGGACCGGCCCCAGAATCGACCTCCAAACGCGTCAACATCTCCAGGATTTCCAGCAGTTGCTCGCCCCCTGGGCGGCCCAGGCTGCTGGAGCCTCCGGCGGTCACCAGTTGAAGGCGCGCTCCCTCGTCGTGAAAATGCGACGCGATACTGGCAGCCAAAGTCACTGCGTCTTCGAATTTTTCGTGGGCGCTTGTGTTGTCCAGGCAGAGGCACACTTGATTTTCGTAGCCCTGAGCAAAATCCCGCACCATCAGCTGCCCCACCTTGGCGCTGGAGCGCCAGTGTATGTGCCTGACGGCATCTCCTTTGCGGTATTCGCGAATCTGGTACAGGCTCTCTCCCTGGCCTTTCAGCAAAGTTTCTCGTTCGCCTTGGAGGAACGGAAGCAAATGCATGAAGTTTTCAATCGGCTTGACCTCCGGGTAGACCAGCACCTCCCGGTCGGGGCGCAGGGCCCGGCCCCGCTGGAAAAAACCGAAGGGAAAGCGCGTCATCAGATTCACTTTGGCGATGCGGTAAACGCCGCGGTGGGGGAACTTGTAGCGGACCGCATGGGAATGAGTACGCTCAGCTTCCAGGAAGGGAAAATAAAAGTTGACTGTCTGATTCGTTCCGTCCATCCCTTCCAGGCAGGTTTCGGCTCGCAGCGAAAAAGACGGGATCCAGCGCTTTTCATTTCGCAGCGTCCAGAGGAAATGCGTCGGCCGGGTCGCATAGACCTGAGCCGGGAAGTGGTAACCGATAGCCAGGCCGCTCAGCACCAGTTTGGCGAGGATCCCTGAAACCAGATACGAAACAAGCAGCGCGGAAACAATCAGAAAAAGCAGATTGTTTCCGGTGTTGAGCGCAGCGATTGCCAGCACGGCGATCAGGAAGGTCGAAAATATTCCGATACCGGTGACGCTGAACAGCTGCAGCGATGCTAATATCCTCCAGCGCACCTGGGCCAACAACTTCGGAACCAGGATCATCCCCGCGACACAGGCCATGACCAGCGCCAGAAGGGAGAGCACTACTGAGAAAAAACGGTTCCCGGCTTGAGCCGCTCCCGAGGAAGCCAGCGCCGCCAAGAGCGCCAGGATCAGTATTACCGACCCCGGCAAGAATTCTCGCCACTTCCAGTCAATCCAGAAACGCCGATTCATGCAGGCACTTCCACTTCTTCCAGAATTTCGCGCAGTATTGATTCCGCCTCTTCACTCTTCTTCAGAAGCGTCGTGTAGCGGGCGCTGATCACCACCCGATGCGCCAGGACAGGAACGGCCATCTTCTTCACATCATCGGGAACTACGTAGTCGCGTCCCTGCAAGTAGGCAAAAGCCTGAGACGCCCGATACAGGCCGAGACTGCCACGCGGGCTGATTCCCAAGCTGAAGTACTCGCTCTGCCGTGTTTTCTCGATCACTGACATCAAATAATCGGTCAACGCGTTGTTCATCGACACCGCCACCACTTCATCCTGCTTCGCCAGTAGATCTTCTCCGCTCATTACCGGATTTATCTCCCCTTGTGCAATACGGATTTGATCGCGCAATATTTCCTTTTCGCTGGCCCGATCGGGGTAGCCCATACGAATGCGCATCAAAAAGCGGTCCAGTTGAGATTCGGGAAGCGGATATGTGCCATGGTGCTCAATCGGGTTCTGGGTGGCCACCACTATGAACGGCCGCGGCAGAGAGTGGGTGGTGCCGTCTACGGTTATCTGCTTATCGTTCATCGCCTCCAGCAGCGCGCTTTGCGTCTTGGGCGTCGTCCGGTTGATCTCATCCGCCAGGATGATGTTTGCAAACAAAGGGCCCTCCCGAAATTCAAACTCATTCCGCGCGGGACTGAATATGGAGACCCCGATCAGATCGGAGGGCAATAAGTCGCTGGTGAACTGGATTTTATGAAAGCTGCAGCCCAGGCTTCGGGCGATCGCTTGGGCCAGCGTCGTCTTCCCCACTCCGGGCACGTCCTCAATCAGCAAATGACCGCCTGCCAGCACGCAAGTGAGTGCAAATTCCAGGACATCGTCCTTACCGCGAATCACTGACTGGAGCGACCGCCGCAATTTTTCGACTGACGGGTGCAAGGCTCACCTCACGTAGAAGCTCCATTCTAACATTCGAGAGAGGTGATGGGGGCGACGTAAGAAGGTTATCTGGTCTTTTACCGGTTTCAGGCGAGCAATATTCTTTGGATCAGCCAAAAGGCGCCCGCCAGCGTAACCAACAGTGAGCAGGACGGGACGTAGCGAAACACAAAGGCGGGCCGTTTCCTGAGTTGCCAGATCAGGGGCAGCACCAGAAGCACAATCGCGCCCTGGCCTAATTCCACCCCAATATTAAATGAGGACAAAGGCACCCAGATGCCGGTTCCAGCCGCGCCAATGCCCAGTTGCCTCAACGCTGAAGAAAATCCAAAACCGTGTATCAATCCGAACGCGAAGCTCAGCAACCAGCGCCGCTTCAGGTTCGCACCCAGAATATTCTCAACTCCCACATACACGATGGAGGCGGCAATCAGCGGTTCGATTACGCCGGAAGGTATCTGAACAAAATTGAGTGTAGCCAGCGCAAGCGTAATGGAATGAGCGGCAGTGAAAGAGGTGACAATCTTGCTTACCTCAATCAAGCTGCCGCCCGCCAGCAAAAGAGCCAACAGAAAGAGAAGATGGTCGTAGCCTGTGAGGATGTGCTTGACACCAAGCACGACAAACTGCCAACCGGACAGCCAGCGGCTGCGCGAGGCAGCCAGGTCCAGCGTAAACACATTGGCTTTGGCGGCCAGCATGTGTTCGCTCAAGATGTTTCCATCTCTGTCTTTCAGGGAAAAGAACTGCCGATGTCCAAAAGGGAGACTGGGCAGTATCAAGGATCGAACAGTGAGTTGCGACTCAGCCTGCCCGGAATACCGGAGAGCGAATTGGATAGCGCCCGCGTCTGATCGCGCTCCCTCCAGCACAGGAGTTGTTTTTCGCCCGTCAAGGTCAATTTGAAGCGCATTGAATGCGATTCTCTCCCACTGTGGAAACGCGAGCTCTCGCACACTCAGTTCCCTATTTCCACTCCAGCCCCTAGGAAGCCATGGCTCGATGTCCCTGACGGCAAAAGTGATTCGCGCCTCCAGGCAATTCTTTTTGAGCTGCATCTCAACAGAGCTGAGGCCCGGGTCGTGGGCCTGCGCAACGGTGCAGAACACGACAAAAAGCAGCACTACCCAGAAAACATTTCGCATAGGGCCTCTATGAAACTGCGCCACGGGGAACACTGGGACCACGGGGACCACAGGGACCAGAAAGGTTTGCTCAAATTGCCAAACTGTTAGTCAGCGATACTTATCTCGCCATGACACAGGTTGGCAACTTCTTGTTTTTCTTAGCAACATTCTTTGGTCGAAACAACCGACCACGAGCAGGTTCACGAGCACGTCAACGTCCACGACTACGATCGGTCGAGTCGTCAAGTCGTCCGCGTAGACGTGGTCGTGGTCGTTGACCCCGCCCAGCGGGGTGCTCGTGATCGACTCTTATTTGCCTATGGCCTGGCTGGGCCGTGTTTCCCGTGTTCCCCGTGGTTCAAGTTTTACGGATGCGAGTGGACGCGCCCATTCTGCGGTGTGGCCGCATAGGGCATCACTTTGTTGTAAACAGCATCGTTCTTATCAACGTTGTCCCCCGCGGGTCCCCTCACCACGGGCGGCAACACCCGAAGGTCGCTTATCAGCGCTGTGACGGCAATATCGACAACGTCGTCGCCGAAGCGCCGACCGTTCGGCCACCCGCCGGGAATTGTCCCATTTCCAAAACCCTGTTGGACTTTGCTGGTCAGCACGTCATTCCCAAAAATGCCCAGACGCGAGAAACCTGGATCATCAGGAGTCGTTGGGTGATTGGAACCGCCTCCAGCCAAACGTGCCGGATCTGTGGAGAGATCCACTTTGATCAGGTCAGGAATAAAAATGCCTGCGATGTCGCTGCGCCCGGTCTCGATGCCGGGAATGGGCGAACCTTTAAGGACAATCAGGTTGAGAAGTTTGGCCAGCTCCGGGTTTTCGGCATACTTGCGGAAGAGCTTGTTGTCCACGTCAGGAGTGGTCTGATTGTACAAATCCTTGTCGTCGATTCCGACCAAAGCCTCGCAGAACAGCGGATTTCCTTGCCGTCCCACTTGCACGAAATCGGAAATGCTGATGAAGTCGCTGTCCAGGTCAAAGTGCACGCGGCGCCTCGAGGTTGTGGCGTAAACTCCCACTACCTGCATGTCCCCGCCGATATCGCTTATCGGGATCTGCAGCACCATGGTATGCACGTTAAATCCTCCCTGCGAATCCTGCGCCTGGCCTGCCGGACGAAGCTGCAACAGGTCAAAAATAGCGTTGATATCGGCATAGAAACCATCGTCCCTCTGCCCGGCCCATGCACGATACCCGCCAGTCAGGCTTGTTAAGGTCTGCGCAGTGTACCGATCCAAATCGGACTCACGCGTCACGCCGTCCTTAGCCCGGCCATTGCCCGCGTTCAGATTGTATTGGGGCGTCGCAATTCCCTGGTTATTAGGAGGCACGATTCCGCTACCCAGCACGGTGCCGCGAAATCCAAACTTGTCATCCTTTCTGTTGACTCTTGTTACTGTGTAGGTCTGAGTCAGGTTCTGGGATGCGTCGTCAACGTCCTGTATTACGCCGAGGTAAGACTGAAGAATGGTAGCGGTATTCTTGTAACGGGTACTGAAGCGGAACTGATAGCTGAACGTGGCACGCCCGGCAGCAATATCGGGGCCGGTCGCCAGGTGGATCTCATAGAGCACATTTGGGTCGAAGTTGTATTTGTTCGGACCGATTCCGGGCTCCTCATGCGGGTAAACTGCCAAAGCGGTTGTGAGGTATTTGACGCCGTTGACCTGCGAAACGAAAGCATACACATCGGTCGTGTTGGCGGCCGGATCAAGAACGATCAGCGGAGCATCCATGTGGCTGGACGCGAAGACCGTGCACGGCCAGAGAATCAATACCGCCATGGGCACGATAGAACGGAACATCCTAAAGATTTGATTCATTGAATTCCTCCTTTGGAATCGAATGCATTGAGTTTTTTCTGCTCAGAGGGCAATAACATCTGCTCAATTTTCTTGGCTTCGCCGAGCCACCGCCGCGCCTCGCTCCGGTGACCGGACTGGTACGCGATTACTCCGGCATGGTAGAAGAGCCGCGCGTCCATGGTTCCTTCCGATAGGGCGCACTGGATCATCTGCCTTGCTTCGCCCGCGCGACCCGCGGCTGCCAACGACCAAGCCAGCGCATCCCAAGTGAAGATGTCCTTGCGATTTTCCAATTCCCTGCGGGCAAGTTGAATGGCCTTTTCGGCTTCTTGCCCCCGTGTTGCGAGATAGAGTGCAAAAGTCCGGGGATCGGTGAGGGCGGCATGCTCTCTCAACTGGGTTTCGACTGATCGAGCTTCATCCTCACGTCCACCAGCCCGCAAAGCATCCGCCAGCGACCACTGATACTCTGGCAAAGGGTTGGCAGCGGCGGCGCGCCGAAGGGACTCGATTGCTTGCGCCGTTTTGCCCTGCGCCAGGAGCGCGCGGCCTGCCACCAGCAGCGCCCCCGGATAATGGTCCAAGAAGGTGAGTGCTGCATCACACGATTTCAGAGCTTTTGTCGTCAGCCCTGCCTGCAACTGGAATAGCGCCAGCCTGGAGTATGCCCAGGCTACCGATTCGGGATCCTCCGGGGAAGCTGCCGCCACGGCCATCGCCATCAATGCGGTCGCGCCTGTCAGATCGCCTCTCAGCCACCTCACGTGGGCAGCCCGTGCGTAGGATTGATAGAACGGCTTAATGTCCATCATCTTCTGGTAAGCGCGAGCCGCCTCCGGGAGCTTGCCCTGCTCCATCAGCGCGTCTCCCAGCAGTCCGTAATCCAAAAAAGAGCCGCGTCTGCTGACGGCTCTGCGCGCGAACGACTCCGCCTCCTGGAATCGATGTAACTGGTGCAGGACATGACCTTGAAGCAGTAACGCCTGGACGTTGCCAGGATCCTTGAACTCGAGACACTGAGCACATTGTTCGGCGAGCCTGTAGTAGCCGGGATCATTGCTCAAACGGGCCTTAGCGATGAATCTTTGCCCCAATTGCTCCAATAGAGGGCCGGGCCTGTGCGAGCTTCGCGCCATTTGCTGGAGAGCACCAATCTGCTCGTCAATTTTCCCTGCTCTTTCTTCTCCGGCCTGCGCTGCCAGCGCCAGCGCACAGGCGTCGGGCTTCGACAGGGCCATGGCTTTCGACCTCTCGGCGCCTTGGTGACAACCGGCAAGAGAAACGAGAAGGGCAGAAAGGCATGAGAAAACAATGGAGAACCGTTTCATGGAGCCTCCGAAAATGTGACCTGCTGGTGAATTTCCCGAACTTACACAAGACCTACGAGAGAAATGGCGCGGTGGATTTCAACAATGAAAAAAATTTAGGCCCGGAGAACCTAGAGAGGTGAGGATCGGGTCATCAGAACGTGAGCGTCAGAATGTGTAAAGAAATACTGAGCCGCACGCGTAAGCAAGCGGACACTCCGACCTGCAATGCTCGCGCCGTCTTTGATTTGATAGATCGCGGGTCCGCTTGCTTACGCGCGCGGCTCAGTATTTTTTAACGGCGTCTCAGCGAGCGGGGAGATATGTTTGCGTCATCTGCGGCCATGGCCGCAGATTCAGACCGACGTCTTTCTGAAGGCAAGCACCCGCAGCAGCCCGTTGACGGCAAGGTGCAGCAGCAGGTATACGATCAGGCCAATTACGTAAGACAACATGAAACGGAATCGGCCGTGCCCGAAATCCGGTAGAAGCCCCCGGAAAGGTAACAGCAGTGGGTAGACTACAGCGTCGACGAACCTTTTGAAGCCGCTCGCGGGGTTAGCCCCGATCAGGTCCAGCACGATGTCCAGGCCGATAAATCCGTAGCACAAGTAAAAGAGATAGTCGATGACCTGCGAGATCCGCGCCACTCCTCTGGCACGCTCCAGCTCTGCCTCGGTCTGGACAACCTCGGTTTTAGCCTTCTGCTTGAGTTTCTCGGCCAGGACCTGTGCCTGTGCCTCATCTGTTTCGGTAAACTGGCCGGCCGAGCGACTTATTTCATCGTGGACTTCTTTGCGCACTTCGCCTTTGACCGCTTCATGTTGCTCGATCTTGCGCGACTCGTCGATTTTCAGCTTGTCGTCGTCTAGAGCCATTTGGAGACAATTATAGCATGCACTGCGGGCTCGCTTCTTCCACCGCAGAGACTCACGGCCATGTGACCCCTGCGGACGTGGTCAATGGCGCGGCAGTTCACTCGCCTTCGTCCACTGCTTGAACAATCCTGACGAGGAGTTTTCGTGCCGGCCCCTTATGAATTGCAACCAACACCCAGGGCCAGACAAATCCCCAGAAGACGACGGAGCCCCAAAATATGGCCAGCCCAACGCGTCTTGATCTGCACTCTACCTTCAAACCTGGGAGAGAAGATATTCATGGCGGATCCCTCGAACACTTCATGTGGGCCGTGCCTGGAAGAGGGCACTTTGCCATCCGGCTTCTCGACATCGCAGGGCGCACGGCCGCGCGCCCCCACAGCACGTGTTGGGCTTAGAACAACCCCCGCTGTGGATTATGTGGATCGACCTTGAAGTGGCTGTAGGCAAGCGGCGTGGCTACTCGTCCTCGCGGCGTACGATTTAGAAAGCCGATCTGGATCAGGTAGGGCTCGTAGATATCTTCGATTGCATCTTGCTCTTCGCTGATGGCGGCAGAAATAGTCCCCACGCCCACGGGCCCGCCCCCGAACTTGTGAATGATTGTCAGAAGCAGCTTGCGATCGACTTCATCGATTCCGAAACGATCTACCTTCATCAGCTCCAGCGCCTCGATCGCCACTTTGCTCGTGATCACTCCGTCAGCCCTCACTTGCGCATAGTCGCGGACGCGCCTCAAGAGCCGGTTGGCAATCCGAGGAGTTCCCCGTGAGCGACGAGCGATTTCTGTTGCGCCCTGGTCGTCTATTTTGACGCTCAGGATTCCGGCGGAACGAAGTGTGATCTTCTTCAGTTCGGCTTCATCATAAAAGTCCAGCCGATGGATGATGCCAAACCTTCCCCGGAGGGGTGAAGTGAGCAATCCGGCGCGAGTAGTCGCCCCCACCAGCGTGAACTTGGGCAAATGGTACTTGATGCTGCGCGCACTCGGTCCCTCGCCAATGACGAGGTCGATTTGATAGTCCTCCATAGCCGGATAGAGAATCTCTTCAATGGAAGGCTGCAGGCGATGAATTTCGTCGATAAAGAGAACGTCGCTTTGCTCCAAGTTACTGAGGATTGCGACTAAATCACCGCGCTTTTCAATGACCGGCCCCGAGCTGGATCGAAAGTTGACTCCCAACTCGTTGGCGATGATGGTAGCCAGCGTAGTCTTGCCCAATCCCGGGGGGCCGTACAGCAGCACGTGATCGAGCGCTTCCTTGCGCTGGCGAGCTGCCTGAATGGAAATCTCCATGTTCTCCTTCACGTGAGGCTGGCCAAAGTATTCCTTCAACGTGCGAGGACGAAGACTGGACTCGAAGGTGCTCTCTTCGTCCCTCGGCTCCGGATTCATCAAACGATCGTCTGGCATCTTTGTCATCGGTCATTTGTCATTCGTCATTTGTTATCAGTCGTCGGTAACCGGCGAAGGGGGGTTTGAGGCCGAGGGGCGCGCGATCTTGTATCTTACCGCGCCACCCCACCACCGCGCCGCCCCGCGACCATTGACCAGTGACTATTAACAAATGACAAAATCAACGAGCTACCTTCTCCCCGGACAAGAGCTTTAACGAAGCCTTTAAGAGAGCTTCAAAGGACTCCGGCGCTCCGCCCTCTACAGCAGATTGGACGGCCTTCTCCGCGCTGGCCCGCTGGTAGCCGAGATTCATTAACGCTGAGACTACATCATCCTGCATGGACGCAGGCACGATTTCTTCAGGAGCCCCTTCGGCGACCAAACGAATAACCTTATCCTTCATTTCCAACGCCACACGTTCGGCCGTTTTTTTCCCCACACCCGGAATTGTGGTTAGCTTGAAGATGTCGCCTTTCTTTACGGCCGCGATGAAATCTTCCAGCGGCAGACCGGACAGGATGGTGATTGCCAGCTTGGGGCCGATTCCCGAGACTCCGATGAGCTGGCCAAATACCAACTTTTCTCTTTCAGTAAGGAATCCGAATAGCGCCAGCGTATCTTCGCGAACGTGCGTGTAGGTCTGAAGAGAAACATCGCTCCCCTCTTCGGGAAGCAGGTAGAAACTGGAAAGAGGAATATTAATTTCAAAACCAACGCCGTGGACATCGACCACGATCAGGTTGGGTTTTTTCAAAACGAGGCGTCCGGATAGTTGGGCAATCATTTAAATATTAAGTCGCATGTCGAAGGTCGCAGGTCGCAAGTCTCAGGTCGCAAGTCGAAGATCGAAAGTCGAAGATCGAATAGCGATCGGCTAAACGTTACCAGCCGTCAGCTAGCTATCAGTTTTCAGCTAGCTATCAACCGTGATCACTTTCTGATGCGTCTCGTCCTTTGATCAAACCGACCAGCGCTTATGACCAATACCCTCGGCGTGCGACCTTCGACTTTCGACCTTCGACTTTCGACCTTCGACCTTCGACCTTCGACCTGCGACTTTCGACTTTCATAATGATCTTAACCAAAAATCGAAATGGCGCGGTCAAAATCTTGATACACTTTCACTTTCATGCGCAACGAACTTCAATACAAACAGCAGATCGTTGAAATCGGACAGTGGATCTATCAGAAGGGATTCGTTTCGGGTGCGGATGGAAACATCAGCTACCGGGAAGCGAACGAAGTATTAATGACTGGTAAAGGCCTTTGCAAGGGACGCATGAACGTGGACGATATCGTTAAGACCGACCTTCAAGGAAATCAACTGTCCGGATTTCACCAGCCGTCAGGCGAGATATCCATGCATCTGGAAGTTTACAACAACCGGCCCGACATCAACGCCGTGGTTCATGCCCATCCTGTCTATGCGACTGCTTTTGCAGTGGCCGGGATTCCGATCAACAGACCGATCCTGTCGGAGGTGGTCTTGACGCTGGGCTGTATTCCGATTGCCGAGTACGCCACACCAACCAGCCCCGAGCTGGCCGAAGTCTTGCGCGATTACATTCCGCACTACAACGCAGTACTGCTGGCCAACCACGGCGCCCTCGCTTATGGCGAAAATCTGCTGCAGGCTTATTATCGGATGGAGACCCTGGAACACACCGCACAGATTGCCACAATTACGCGCATTCTGGGACGCGAGACTGTCATCTCGGATGCCGATCTGGACAAGCTCTTTGCCGTGCGTGAGAAGTATGGTATAAAATCCCCGGATTTGCGGGCACTTGGGTGCCCAACTTCTGAGGGCTCCAACAGTTCCGGCGAATTCTACACGATTAGCAAACCGGAATTAATTCAGCTAATAGAATCGGTTTTGGAACGTAATTTCAGGAAGAATTGAGCTAGCAGCCATCAGCTGTCAGCTCTCAGCGCTGCGGTCATCAGAAGTCGGAGAGACACCACACTAAAGATGGCTAACAGCTAGCTGATAGCTGACGGCTGAAAGCTGACATCTGAAGGCTGAAGGCTGATGGCTGAGAGCTGCTAGGCTGCAACGGAGGATCGATGGCTGAAACAATGGAAGCGCTCGGCATGGTGGAAACTAAGGGTCTGGTTGCAATGATTGAAGCCGCCGACGCGATGGTAAAGGCCGCCCAGGTGACACTGGTCGGCTGGGAAAAGATAGGATCGGGTCTGGTAACTGCCATCGTCCGCGGAGACGTGGCCGCGGTCAAAGCGGCGACGGACGCCGGCGCAGCTGCGGCACGGCGCGTGGGCGAGCTGGTCAGCGTGCATGTCATCCCGCGGCCTCATTCCAATCTGGAAGAAAGGCTCCCGATCACGCCCAAGAAATGATCTTGGGACGCGTCATCGGCACAGTAGTTGCCACTCGCAAGGATGAGAAGCTCGCTGGGAAAAAGCTTCTAGTCGTGCGCACACTCGACCCCGAAACTCGAAAAGAAGAAGGTTATTCAGTGGCGGTCGACACGGTCGGCGCCGGTGTCGGCGAAACGGTAATTTGTGTCTCCGGAAGCTCTGCACGTCTGGCCACGGGGATGAAGGATCACCCTGTCGACACGGCGATTGTCGGGATTGTCGATACCATTAAGCTGGATAATAAATAGAGCGGAATCCTAAGAACCGAGACCTGAATGAAATGAAGCTAGCCCGCGTGATCGGCACGGTCGTTTGCACGGTTAAGAATCAGACTCTGGAAGGGAAAAAAATCCTGGTTCTAAAGCCTATCGACCGTCAGGGAAATCCAATAGGGAAGGCCTTTGTTGCGCTCGATTCCATCGGGGCCGGCTCCACAGAAGCGGTTTTTTATTCCGGAGGAAAAGAAGCCTCCTTCCCCTACCTACCCACTGACGTACCGTCCGACCGCACCATTGTCGGAATTCTGGATCCGGCTAATTTCCTTCACGGAGTCGAAGGACCATCCAACACCACGGGCCGCGGACAACGGGCGACAGACCAACGGCAAAAATGATCATCGGTAAAGTGATCAGCCAGCTTTTCGCCACTCAGAAAAACGAGAAGTTTTCTGGCAGTAAACTGCTGCTGGTGCAGCCTCTCGATCTGCAGGATCAGCTTCAAGGCGAAGTCATCCTGGCGGTCGACTCCGTCGACGCTGGCGTGGGCGATCGAGTCCTGGTAGTACTGGAAGGCTGGTCGGCCAATTACGCGGCGCGCATATCCGAAGCTCCGCTCGATGCGGCAGTCATCGGCGTTATAGACCACGTAGACATTACATCGGCGTAGGGCGCATGGCCGTGCGCATGGCCGCGACATGTCACAGCCCTGGAGTTTCTACATTTTGGGACCGGAGAGACGGCCTGAGGGCCGTCTCAGCTTGGCAGTCGGTAAGCCTGCGACTGAACCACCCAGGAATCCTCCTTGACTTTTCCGTTTCATCTACCATCTGCGCGGGTTCAACGCCAGATATTCCCTCAGGTGATTCAACTGTTTCTCGCTGTGGACAACTGCCAGGCTGAGACGGCCCTCAGGCCGTCTCTCCGCTCTCAAATGTACAAAGGGCATGGGAGGCTTTGGAGAGTGTTCAAAACTACGAACCACGGCAGACACCGGGAACATTCGGAATTCTTCATCCATACCTTTTCCCTTTAGCACAAAACTGGTATTCTGGAACAACCATCCACTGACCGAATGAAAAAAACGGTGATCGTCAAACTCAAGGAAGGCGTTCTTGATCCTCAGGGGGAGACAATTCGCCGCGCATTGAACAAGTTGGGCCATCCAGTTCGATCTGTCTGCCAGGGGAAGTATTTTGAGCTGGAGTTTGAAGGGAATTCCGGAAATCGCCCCACTCTGGAAATAATCGCGCGCGATGTGCTGTCCAATCCCATCATCGAAGATTTTTACATCCAGGATGGAAATTCAGGGACAGACCCCTTAATTTCCGGGACAGACCCCGAATTGACGCTTGCAACCCAACCGCCAGCAGACGCTAGAGTTAATTCGGGGTCTGTCCCCGGAATTAAGGGGTCTGTCCCTGAGATTATGGGGTCTGTCCCCAAGTTTCCCAAGGCAGATAAATGAGGATCGGCGTTGTCGTCTTCCCTGGCTCCAATTGTGACCACGATACCTATTTTGTGGCGAAAAAAGTTTTTGCCCAAGAGTGCGTCTTTCTTTGGCATCATGACACCACTCTTAAAGATGTCGAGGTGGTTGTTCTTCCCGGCGGATTCGCCTACGGTGACTACTTGCGATGTGGCGCGATCGCCAAGTTTTCGCCAATCATGGAGCGGATCAAGGAGTTTGCGACCCGCGGGGGACTTGTATTTGGGATCTGCAACGGATTTCAGATACTGCAGGAGGCAAAGCTTCTTCCAGGAGTGATGCTGCGCAATCGCGGTCTCAAATTCATCTGCGATCACGTTCATATTCGAGTGGAGCGCGACGATCTGCCCCTCACCATTGGGTGCCACAAGGGACAAGTGTTGCGCATCCCCATCGCCCACAATGAAGGGAACTTCTACGCGGATAGTGATTTGTTGAATCGTATCGAGGAACGCCAGCAGGTGATGTTCCGATACTGCGATGCGTTGGGAAACCTTACAGATTCGGCTAATCCAAACGGGTCGATGCACAACATCGCTGGCATCGCCAATGAGAGCGGCAATGTCTTTGCCTTGATGCCGCACCCGGAGCGTGCATCGGAATTGGAGCTTGGAAGCGACGATGGCAAGTACCTGTTCCAGTCTCTAGCGCAGTGGGTGAATCAAAGAACGCTCGCCCTAGAGGCCTAGAGCTTCAAGTTCCGGGTCTCGAGATTCTGACTCCCGAGTTCTAAGTCTCAAGTCTCGAGTTTCAGGTTTTGAGTTTGAAGCATTGCCTTTCGAAGAGCACTGGAGAGATGCTCGGAGCCAACTTAAGATGATTGGAAATAGGCCGCGAGCGTCGTGTCCTTTGTGTCCGTAGTGGTGCAAAAAGATTCAATCACAAAGGAAACCAAGGACACGGGCACCGAGCAGTGTCAGCACTGCTTTTGAAGTCTTCGGACTCCGAAACGCAACACCCGGAACTTTTTGCCCGAGACCCGAGACCCGGGACCTGAAAACCGAGACCCAGAGTTTAACAGATGCCGACCGCTGAATTACTGACCCGACATAATCTAACCGAGGAAGAATACGACCGGATCGTCCAGATCCTGGGACGCGAGCCCAATTTGACGGAGCTCGGGATATTCTCAGTGATGTGGTCGGAACACTGCAGCTACAAAAGCTCTCGCATTCACCTGAAAAAACTTCCAACGCGTGCCCCGCATGTAATTCAGGGTCCCGGAGAGAATGCCGGTGTGGTCGACATCGGCGACGGCTTGGCTGCCGTTTTCAAAATCGAATCTCATAACCACCCATCGTTCATCGAGCCCTACCAGGGCGCCGCAACCGGCGTCGGCGGGATTATCCGCGACATTTTCACCATGGGCGCGCGGCCGATCGCGCTGATGAATTCCTTGCATTTCGGAATGCCGTATGCATTTGGCCGAGGGCAGGAGAGCGGGGGCGCCGGTGAGCGGGAGAGCGGGAGAGTGGGAGAGCGGGAGAGCGGCGGAGTGGGAGAGCGGGAGAGCGGGAGAGCGAGAGAGCGGGAGAGTGGGGGAGCGAGAGAGCGAGAGAGCGAGAGAGGGGGAGAGCGGGAGAGAGGGAGAGCGGGAGAGTGGGTGAAGGAAGGGCGCAGGACTGGTAACCATATTCCTGACGACCGAAACCTGAGACCCGAAACCCGAGACCCAAAAACCGAGATCCGAAACCAGATCCCCAACACCCGACACCCAACACCCGACACCCGTTTCTCAAGCAACCAAATGATCCTGGAGGGCGTCGTCGCCGGCATCGCCGGCTATGGCAATTGCATTGGGATTCCCACCGTAGGCGGCGAAGTCTTCTTCCACGCCTGTTACGACCTGAATCCGATCATCAACGTTTTCTGCCTGGGCACAGCCGAGAAAGACCGAATCTTCTACGGGCGCGCCACCGGACTGGGAAATCCAGTGATTTACGTTGGTGCCAAGACAGGCCGCGACGGCATTCACGGCGCTACCATGGCCTCAGCCGAGTTTGATGAAGACTCCAAAGAAAAACGGCCCACTGTTCAAGTAGGGGACCCTTTCCTGGAAAAGCTGCTGCTGGAGGCCTGCCTGGAAGCAATGCAGAGCGGCGCTGTCCTGGGAATTCAGGACATGGGCGCCGCCGGTCTCACCTGCTCGACCTGCGAAATGGGAAGCCGCGCCGGCACGGGAATCGAGATCGACTTGGCGTTGGTGCCGCAGCGCGAGCCTGGGATGACGCCATACGAGATCATGTTGTCCGAATCCCAGGAACGCATGCTGCTGGTTTCCGAAAAGGGAAGAGAGCAGCAGGTGCTGGATATTTTCCAAAAGTGGGATTTAGATGCGGTAGTGATTGGCCGCGTAACCGGCGACGGAATGCTCACTGTTAAGGAGCGCGGCAAAGTAGTGGCGCAGATCCCCAACCACCCGCTGGCCGAGCAGGCCCCCTTGTATGACCGCCCTGTGCGCCAGCCGGCACACATTGGCAAGGCGCAACCGCTGGATGTAAATCACATACCCGAACCGCGCGATTACAACGCCCTGCTTCTGGATTTTGTTTCCAGCCCGAACTCCTGCAGCCGGCGCTGGATCTTTCGCCAGTACGACCACATGGTTCGAACGAACACTTGTGTTCTGCCAGGAAACGACGCGGCGGTGATCCGCATTAAAGAATCGGACAACCTTGCTCTGGCTTTGTCCCTGGACGGAAATCCACGATACTGTTACTTCAATCCGCGCCAGGGCGCTCTGCTCGCCGTGGCTGAGAGCTGCCGCAATTTGGCATGTGCCGGCGCGACGCCTCTGGCGGCGACCAATTGCCTTAATTTTGCCAGTCCCGAAAACCCTGAGATCATGTGGCAGTTTGTGCAGACAATCGAAGGACTCAAAGAGGGCTGCGAGTTCTTCGCCACCCCAATTACGGGGGGGAATGTCAGCTTCTATAATGAGACCAGCGGCCGCTCCATCTTCCCCACACCGGTGCTGGGAATGGTCGGCACGGTCGATCGTTCGCATGTTCTCACCGCCGGTCTGAAGAGTGAAGGAGATCTCCTGTTTCTTCTGGGCGAGACTGAGGCGGAGTTGGGCGCGAGCGAATATGCCGCTTACGTGTTGCAGCAGGACTTTGGGCCCGTGCCGCGTATTGATCTTTCGGCTGAAAAAAAGCTCCATGATCTGCTTCGTTTCCTTAACCAGAAGAAACTGTTTCACAGCGCGCACGATTGTTCTGACGGAGGCCTGATGCTGTCGCTGCTGGAGAAATGTTTCCTTTCGCAGGGTCTGGGATTTCGGATTGACCTGGACACCGATCTGCGCCCTGATCTATTTCTATTCAGCGAATCCCAGTCGCGCGCGCTCATTTCCTGTGCCCGGGAGGCGCTGGACGAAATATTGCCGCACGCTCGCCGGTTCGGCGTTCCCTGTTATCGGATCGGCGAGGTGATTCCTGAAAAGCTGCAACTCTCAGCGCGGGGGAAGCTTCTAATTGATATGGAGGCTGCCACAGCGCGGGCAGCCTGGCGGGACTCGTTGGAAAATGTATTTAAAGCCTGAGATGGAAATACACCCGGACAAGTTTCACGATCATTGCGGCATTTTTGGAATCACCCATCATCCAGAAGCGGCGCGCAATGTCTACCTCGGCTTGTACGCGCTGCAACACCGCGGGCAGGAATCGGCGGGCATCGTCAGTTCCGACGGCAAGCGTCTCCATGTGGAAAAAGGGATGGGCTATGTGGCTGACGTTTTTGACGAGCGAAAGCTCTCGCGCCTCACCGGACTTCATTCTACCGGGCACGTCAGGTATTCGACAGCAGGGGCCAGCTTCATAGTCAACGCACAGCCGATCTTGACCGATGGTTGGCGCGGGCAGATAGCGGTCTCTCACAACGGAAATCTGCTCAACGCCGCCCAGCTTCGTTTTCAGCTTGAGAAGGACGGCGCCGTATTTCAAACTACCAGTGACACCGAAGTGATTCTTCATTTGATCGCGCGCTCCCGGAAAGAGAGCTTTGAAGAGGCTTTGATGGAAGCGCTGCTTACCGTGCGCGGCGCCTATTCCCTGCTGATACAAACGCCGGCCAAGATCTTTGCCATACGAGATCCGCAGGGATTTCGGCCGCTGAGTATAGGCAAGCTGGGCGACAGTTGGGTCTTTTCCTCTGAGACTTGCGCTCTGGATTTGATCGGCGCCCATTTTGTGCGGGATGTGGAATGCGGGGAAGTGGTCCTATGGGAGGCCGATCAAAACGGCCTCGAGTCCATCCGCATTCCCCAGCCTAAAAGGCCGGCGCAGTGCATATTCGAACACGTTTATTTTTCGCGTCCGGACAGCATCGTCTTTGGCAAAGGTGTCAATGGCACTCGCTATCAGATGGGCTGCAATCTCGCTGAGGAAGCGCCGGTAGACGCCGACATCGTCGTGCCCGTGCCCGATTCTGGCGTGACAGCGGCCATCGGATTTGCAGATCAGTCGGGCATTCCGTTCAAGTTCGGCCTGATTCGAAATCACTACGTCGGCCGCACTTTCATAGAACCAAAGCAGGCGATCCGTCATTTTGGCGTGAAGATCAAGCTCAATCCGGTCAGTGAGATCCTGCAGGGAAAGCGAGTTGTGTTGATTGACGATTCCATCGTCCGCGGCACCACCAGCAAGAAAATTGTGGAAATGGTGCGCTCCAGCGGAGCCACCGAGGTGCACGTGCGAATCAGCTCACCGCCCACGGTCTCTCCCTGCTATTTTGGAATTGACACTCCCACCAAGAAAGAGTTGATCGCCTCGACGCACAGTGTCGAAGAAATCCGAAGATTCCTTCAAGCAGATTCCCTTCACTTCTTGAGCCTGGAAGGCTTGAAGCGCGCCGTGGGGAACGGAGAGAGTTTTTGCGCCGCTTGTTTTTCGGAGCAGTACCCTCTGCCCGTGGAAGCCGAGCGCAGCCAACTGGATCTGTTTCGCAAAGAAACCTGATCGATGCCGCGATCCATCAGCTATGCCTCCGCGGGCGTGAACATCGATCGCGCCGGCCGAGCCAAAGAGCGAATCAAACGGATAGCGCGGTCGACGTTCACTCCTCAGGTCCTGTCGGAGATCGGCTCCTTCGGCGGCTTGTTTCAGCTTGCCGCAATCAAGAACCCCGTTCTGGTTTCAAGCATCGACGGGGTGGGAACAAAGATCAAGGTGGCAATCGCCGCCAAGATACACCACACGGTCGGTTACGATCTGGTATCCCACTGCGTCAACGACATTCTGGCACAGGGTGCACGTCCTCTGTTCTTCCTCGATTACTTCGCTGCCGGGAAATTAGATGCGCGGGTGGTGACCGATATTGTTGCTGGAGTGGCCAAAGCCTGTCGCGAGAATCAATGCGCGCTGATTGGCGGGGAGACCGCCGAAATGCCGGACGTTTACCAAGGCAGCGATTATGATTTGGCCGGATGCATTGTCGGGGTGGTGGAAAAGGAGAAAATCATTGATGGCTCGCGTATCCGGCGCGGCGACCGGGTGTACGGGCTTCCCTCCTGGGGGCTGCATACCAATGGCTATTCGCTGGCCCGCAAAGTTTTCTTCCAGCGTTTGAGGCTGAAGCCGCGCTCCTACATCGAGGAGCTGCGAACCACCGCTGCCCAGGCGCTGTTGAAAAAGCATCGCTGTTATTTCAAGGATCTGTTTCCTCTACTGGCTGGAAGTTCGATTCACGGGCTGGCTCATATAACGGGCGGAGGTATCACCGAGAATGTGCCTCGTATACTCCCGCCCGGGCTAGCCGCGCGCATCTCACGCAGTGCCTGGGCGCCTTTGCCCATATTTTCGTTTATTCAGAAACACGGAAACGTTCCCTGGCGGGAGATGTATCGGGCTTTCAATATGGGAATCGGAATGATGGTCATCGTTCCACCGAGTAGTTGCGGAGTCGTGGAAAAATTCTGGAAGCAGCGCAAGACCAAGTTTTACCCGCTGGGAGAGATTGTGCCTTCGCGCCGGCGTACGGTGATCTATGCTTAAGGGACGAATATTCGGGACAGAGTGGTAGGGGCGACCCTGTGTGGTCGCCCGTCATCCAAGGCCACCTATGCGTACTGTGCCAGGACATCCTTTACACTAGATAGATGCTTGGCTGAAAAGGAAATTTGGAACACGGGAAATACAGAAGACACGGAGTACGCTGAATTGTGGAGCATGAAGGCACACCGATTAACGCTGGATAGCTAGAGCTTTGGTGGGGTGCCGTCATGCTCCGGAAGTCAGCTTGTTTCCGTGTGCTCTGTGTCTTCCGTGTCCTAATTTCGCCTCCAGGCAGGCATCCGAGACTCAAAACCCGGAACCTTCATGAACAAGCAACTCACTCTCGGCATCCTTCTTTCCGGCCGAGGTTCCAACTTTGCGGCCATCGCCGAAAACGTAATGACCGGGAAACTCCCCTGCGAGATTGGCTGCGTGATCAGCAACGTCGCCACGGCGCCGGGCTTGGAGCGCGCCCGCGAATGGGGTTTCAACTCCTACTTTCTGGATTCCCGGGGGAAGGAGCGAGCAGCTTTCGATGCTGAAGTGATGGAAACGCTGCGCGCCCACCACGTTGACTATGTGTGTCTGGCCGGATACATGCGACTCCTCAGCCCGAGCTTTGTAGAAGCTCTTCCCAATCGCATTTTAAACATTCACCCTTCCCTCCTCCCGGCTTTTCCTGGCCTTCACGCGCAGCGGCAGGCGCTTGAGTACGGCGTTCGGTATTCCGGCTGCACCGTTCACTTTGTAGACGCGGGCCTGGATAGCGGACCTGTCATTCTTCAGACGATCGTGCCCGTTCTGCAGGAAGATGACGAAGATGCGCTGTCGGGTCGCATCCTGAAAGAAGAGCACCGCCTCTACTCGGAAGCAATTCGCCTGCTGTGTGAGGGGAGAGTGCAGGTGGAGGGTCGACGGGTGAGGATCTTGTGAGAATTGGGAATCTAGAATTGCGAATGAGGAATGCGGAATGAGGAATGCGGAATGAGGAATGCGGACGGCGGAATGAGGAATGCGGAATGCGGAAGTCAGAAGGTAGAATTACAGCAGCAGCAGATTGCCGTAAGAAGAGCGGACGTCGTTGTTAAGAAAGCGTGCAATTCCGCACTCCGCATTCCGCATTCCGCATTCCACATTCCGCATCCGCATTCCAAATTCCGCATTCCGCATTCGTCACTCCGCATTTAAAATAGCTCGACCATGAACTCAGTGCAGGAACAACTCGACCTGATCCGCAAAGGCGCGTTTGAAATTATTTCCGAAGAAGAACTGGAGCAGAAGCTGCGCCGATCGGTGGAAAAACGACAGCCACTCACGGTGAAGGTCGGTTTCGACCCCACGGCGCCCGATCTGCACCTGGGCCACACGGTGGTGATCCGCAAGATGAAACACTTTCAGGACCTGGGGCACCGGGTGATCTTCGTAATCGGCGATTTCACCGGCATGATCGGCGATCCTTCGGGGAGATCGAAAACACGCCCTCCCCTTTCACCCGGGCAAATCGCCCAGAATGCTGAGACGTATAAGAAGCAGATGTTTAAGATTCTCGACCCCGAAAAAACGATCATCGAATTCAACAGCCGGTGGCTTGGGGCGATGAGCGGCCAGGACTGGATCCGGTTGTGCGCCAAATATACCGTGGCGGCCATGCTCAAGCGCGACGAGTTCGCCAACCGCTTCGAGGACCAGCAGCCGATCGGCATCCACGAGCTGCTCTATCCGCTGGCGCAAGCTTACGACAGCGTCTTCTTGAAGGCCGATTTTGAATTGGGCGGGACCGATCAGAAGTTCAATTTGCTGGTAGGCCGTGATATCCAGCGGGAATACGGAATCGAACCGCAGGTGATTTTGACGATGCCAATTCTGGAAGGACTCGATGGCGTGGAAAAGATGAGCAAATCGCTGGGGAACTATGTGGGGATTGAGGAAGACCCTGAGAATATGTATGGAAAGATTATGTCGATTTCCGACGAGTTGATGTTTCGCTATTATGAGTTGCTCACCGATAGAGGTCAGAACGAGATCGAGCGAATGCGCAAAGGCGTAAAATCCGGAGAGCTTCATCCGATGGGGTTAAAACAGAAGTTGGCGAAACAAATTGTGTCGGATTTTCATGGTACGGCTGCAGCAAAGAGCGCGGCGGAAGCGTTTGCAAGAACTTTCCAGCATGGCGAGATACCCAAAGACCTGCAGGTCTTCGATCTCAAGGGCCCAATCGCCTTGGTCGACGTCTTAGTAAAGGCAGACCTGGCTCCCTCAAGGACGGAAGCGAGAAGACTGATACAATCCGGGGCAGTTTTGCTCAATCGTGACAAGATTGGTAGCGTCGCTCACGATCTACAGGTGGGTCCAACAATGACTCAGCTAGGCAGGGGAGATTTCGCCCTTGAACTGGTTCCAGGAGAAGAGGTCACCATTCGCCGCGGGAAGCTACGCTGGGCACGGGTGAGAATTACATCGTAGGGGCGCACGGCCGTGCGCCCGTAGCGCCGGAGGCGCGCTCTAAAAATTGGACTTTCGCAGAGAGCTCTAAGAACTCAGGGAGGAAGCAAGGCAAACCCAGCGCCCAGGCCGCTTCAGCGGCCTTTCCCGAAGGGTTTCAGACCCGGCCTTGTAAGGCCGGGGTCCAGTGCGATCCGATTTCCTCCGAGGCCGGTTCACCGGCCTTCCAAGCAACCGGCTTTAGCCATCGAATATTAGGCGCTCAGTTTCGCCGGCGTAAACGCCGGCTGGCTTGGCGAAAAAGGCCAGTGAAGCGGCCTCGATGCTGATGGTTGTGCTCGCGTTGCGCCTCGGTCTCGAAAGGCTGGGCTGAGAGCCTTCAGAAAAGCGGCCTGGAGACGGTCCTCAGCCGTCTCTCCGCTCCCGAAAATTCTGCTTCGAGGGGCGTCATTGTAGCGCCAGCCTGCGGACCCATCGCCAGTGCAGCAAAAAAAGCAGCGCGGCGGCCAGGATGATAATGACATCCGTAGTGATGGAGCGGAGGGACCGGAACCTTACAGTGCTTATCTTATCCACTTTGGCGGCCTCGTACATCCGGCGAAGCGTCGCATCATCGGGAATGTAAGTCGATTTGGGGGCGTTCTGCCCGCCGTACGGGGGATTGAGAATATCCATCTTGTAGCTTTCAAAAGACGTCAGATTCTTTGAGAGTGGGTATGCCAATCCTTCGGAGACATGCAAAGGATCGCTCAAATCGAACAATCCGCTGACCAGCGAAGCGAGCGAAAACAGAAAAGCAACCACTGCGACCAGGCAAACCGAATAACCGTAAAACTGAGCGATTTTGCCTTGCCTCTCCATGCCGTTCCCTGCCAGAAGTCGAGCGCCAAAGCCGATGTAAATCAGCAGTCCTATGAATCCTACAAAAAGCGCAATAGTGAACCAAATGGATTCTTCACTTTGGAAACTCCACATTTTATTTCCCCAGGATTCCAACATGGTACGCTGCTTGCCGAAAACTGGAGGCAACCGGGAAAAACCGATTGACATAGCGCGGCGTACGCCTTAATATAACTTCTTTCTAAATGTTCTTTGACAAAGAGATAGTGCGAGCCAGAGAAGCGTCAAAGCTTCTCGACCGAAGATTCCAAGTGAACTAGAACCTTCGGATCAAATCCAGGGACGACGAGGCTGCCAGAGAGAAATTGAAGGCAGTTTTTTTAGTCCCAAAAATCTGATTTCCCGCCAGGAAATCGGATTTCAGAACCAATCTTAGGTAACCCACACAAATCGAGTAACCTCAATTATTTGGGTCTGTACCGCGACCTTCAGGGAGCGGCCAGTTATTTGAGGTCGAAAGTTGTTGGGCATTGATTGGCCGATTGGCTCCAGCGCCGGTATTTAGCTTGTAAGAACGACTCGTCTTAGGTCACTAGTCGACAGTGGGAAACCGATCACCACAAATGGCTAATGACAAATGACCAATGACTAATGACAGTTTCTACAGGCTCAATACCGGCGCCGGACAAATCGAACAGTTTAACCTGAGAGTTTGATCCTGGCTCAGAATCAACGCTGGCGGCGTGCCTAACACATGCAAGTCGCACGAGAAAGGGGCTTCGGCCCTAAGTAAAGTGGCGGACGGGTGAGTAACACGTGGGTGATCTGCCCTCCAGAGGGGGATAACCCGCCGAAAGGCGGGCTAATACCGCATGGAGTTGCAGTTGTCGTGACTGCAATGAAAGCAGCAATGCGCTGGAGGAGGAGCCCGCGCCGGATTAGCTAGTTGGTAGGGTAATGGCCTACCAAGGCTTCGATCCGTAGCCGGCCTGAGAGGGCGACCGGCCACACTGGAACTGAGACACGGTCCAGACTCCTACGGGAGGCAGCAGTGGGGACTTTTGCGCAATGGGGGAAACCCTGACGCAGCAACGCCGCGTGGACGATGAAGGCCTTTGGGTCGTAAAGTCCTGTCAGCAGGGAAAAACACAATGATGGTACCTGCAGAGGAAGCTCCGGCTAACTTCGTGCCAGCAGCCGCGGTAATACGAGGGGAGCAAGCGTTGTTCGGAATCATTGGGCGTAAAGGGCGCGTAGGCGGCCAGACAAGTCTGGGGTGAAATCCCTCGGCTCAACCGAGGAATGGCCTTGGAAACTGTATGGCTGGAGTACTGGAGAGGAAAGCGGAATTCCCAGTGTAGCGGTGAAATGCGTAGATATTGGGAGGAACACCAGTGGCGAAGGCGGCTACCTGGACAGTGACTGACGCTGAGGCGCGAAAGCTAGGGGAGCGAACGGGATTAGATACCCCGGTAGTCCTAGCCCTAAACGATGGGCACTTGGTGTCGGGGGTATTGAGTCCCCCGGTGCCGGAGTTAACACGTTAAGTGCCCCGCCTGGGGAGTACGGTCGCAAGACTGAAACTCAAAGGAATTGACGGGGGCCCGCACAAGCGGTGGAGCATGTGGTTCAATTCGACGCAACGCGAAGAACCTTACCGGGGCTCGAACGGTAACTGCTACTCCTGGAAACAGGGGGTTCTCTTCGGAGACGGTTATCGAGGTGCTGCATGGCTGTCGTCAGCTCGTGTCGTGAGATGTTGGGTTAAGTCCCGCAACGAGCGCAACCCTTGCCCTTAGTTGCTAACGAGTCAAGTCGAGCACTCTAAGGGGACTGCCCCGGAAAACGGGGAGGAAGGTGGGGATGACGTCAAGTCCTCATGGCCTTTATGTCTGGGGCTACACACGTGCTACAATGGGCGGTACAAAGGGTCGCAATGCCGCGAGGCTGAGCCAATCCCAAAAAACCGTCCCCAGTTCGGATTGGAGTCTGCAACTCGACTCCATGAAGTTGGAATCGCTAGTAATCGCGGATCAGCACGCCGCGGTGAATACGTTCCCGGGCCTTGTACACACCGCCCGTCACATCACGAAAGTCGGTTGCACTCGAAGTCGCTGAGCTAACCCGCAAGGGAGGCAGGCGCCTACGGTGTGATCGATGATTGGGGTGAAGTCGTAACAAGGTAGCTGTAGGAGAACCTGTGGCTGGATCACCTCCTTTCTAAGAGTATCGACTTTCTCTCTACGGAGAGAGAGCCAACTCCAGGTCGATCTTACACGAGCACCACGCACTATTCAGTTTTGAGAGAACACCAAGGGCGGCCTCAGGTTCGCGGCCCTTTAGTGGCCGGCGAGAGGCCATGCTCGAGAAGGCGCGCTAGCCTGGGTCTTGCGTTCCCGAGCCCATGGGCCTATAGCTCAGTTGGCTAGAGCGCGCCCCTGATAA
>DASXTB010000013.1:0-4124 GCA_036505615.1 Acidobacteriota bacterium | reverse complement strand
CGAACACTACGAGCAACAGACGGATGAGCAGGCAGTGGCCAAGGACGAGGCAGCTTTTGAAGACTCCAGTCAAACGGTTATGGAAGTACCTAGAGATCTCGTTCCGACGATCCGGACACTGATCGCAAAACACAAACGGTCGTAAACCAGCTCACCGGGCCTGCCACCGGACCGCGCAAAACTTCTTCAGGGCGCTTTCAAAAAACCCTGACCGACCCGTATTTTCAGCCCCAAGCCCAAATAATGGAAATTGGATATCAAACCCGTCGCCAGAGAAGATCTGGAAGCACTAACCCACGGAGTCATTGCCCAACCGGCAGACATCGTCGAGCATGACGACTGCTGGAAAAATGATATTCTGGCTTGTTAGTAGGACCTATCTTTTATTCTCGTCGTGCATGGCGGGGATCTTTCTGCAATTTGATTGTCCCCCGCAATCTGAGATAAAGGCTATACGTTCGGCTCAAACCAACTTGACCATGGCAATACCTGATTATGAAACCTTGATGCTTCCTCTGCTGAGGATCGCTGCCGAAGCGAACGGGCAAGAGGTGCCGCTCATCGCTGCTGCCGACAAGCTAGCCAACCAATTTAAGCTTACCGACGAAGATCGCCGCGAACTTCTTCCCAGTGGCGGTACTTTCAAGTTTTCTTCGCGGGTTTCGTGGGCTCGAACTTACCTACAGAAGGCCGGCCTCCTGGAAGCAACCAAGCGCGGCTATTTCCGCATAACTGACCGTGGTCTGAAGGTCCTATCCGGCAATCCAGATCGCATTGATGCAGACCTGCTCTCCCAGTTTGAGGAATTTCGTGAGTTTCAGGGTCGAAAGAAAGAACGTAAGAATGAAAGAGTTGAAGCCTCAATAAGTTCGTCTGAAACTCCTATTGAATCCTTGGCGACTCAATACGAACGTCTGCGCGAAGCTCTAGCCTCTGAGGTGCTTGAAAGGGTCAAAAAGTCTAGCCCGCAGTTTTTTGAACGACTTGTGATCCTCCTGTTAGTTCGAATGGGGTATGGAGGATCTCTCAAGGATGCAGGCCAAGCTGTCGGGAAAAGTGGAGATGGTGGAATTGACGGGGTTATACGGGAAGACAAACTTGGTCTTGATAGCATTTACGTGCAAGCGAAGCGATGGAATGACAAGCCGGTTGGGAGTCCAGATATCGATCAATTCGCGGGTGCGCTTTCCAAGCGAAAGGCAACTAAAGGAATCTTCATAACAACTTCCACTTTCACCAAAGAAGCGCTTGCCTCTGTGAAAGACTATTCATCACGAATCATCCTCGTTGATGGCAGCCAATTGGCCGGGCACATGATTGATTATGGAGTGGGCGTATCTATCACCTCCACATATGAGATCAAGAAAATTGATTCCGACTTTTTCGAAGAAGATATTGAATAAGGCAATGCAAGACCTGTCCGATAATTACGCTGACCCGATAATCACGCACCGAGAATCACGCGGACAATCACGATAATCAGCCAGGAAGTGTTGAGATCATGCGTTCAACGAGGTCAGCCTTACGGAAACGAGAAATGGCGGACGTCGATAGCAAAGCGTTTGGGATTGGAGTCAACAGTGCGTGCGTGTGGACGACCACGCAAAAACAAAATACAGAAATTGGCCTTATCTCCCTTTTCTGATGAGTGAAGAAAACAAACGCGAATATTTGGTCCACAAGAGGCAAGCGAACATGGTGGGCTTCACCCTTGTATGTGGTTTTCTCGCCGCCGCGATTGCCGTACCAACATTGGGTAAGAGCATTCTTTCAGGCAGCCTCGTCCTGGCTGTAACTATTGTTGGTTACTTTTTTGGTAAAAAACTCTTTCGAACTTAACCGGTTTGATCGCAATCTAACCCGCTGCTGGAGCCGATAGTAAGATTGTTGACGGATGATTTGATTTCTCGTAATGGCTCAGCGGCATAATGTTAGCGTCCATCAGATTTATCTTGTCTATACCGTTCCTGCAGCCGTAGCGGTGCTGAGTGGAGGTGGAGCTTTCGGTGTTGCCTCTCCCAGAAGCTTGCAAATGAATGAGATACTACTTTTTGCCAGATTATGAAACTCAGACTCCGACAGACCATGCAAATCACTCTGCCTTGAAGGATGACCTGCTTCTCCCCTCAGGTCTTGGACTCGTTTCACACTGGGCCATTCGACCGATTCAACGTCGATGCTTCGCTTCCGACAGAGTGGGAGAACCCATTCATTGAGCAAGCGCCCATGAGCTTGCCTCAGAACAACCTTGAGCGACTCTGGGGGAATCACCCCTTTCAACTCCCCTTCTACGAAGGTCTGAACGCACCATTCAAGGGCACTATTAAGATGGATTATCGCCATCTGTCGATCTCCCTCTGCAAACCGATCCTTTGCAGTAGCAACAAGAAGCAAACCTGCCCCAGGCTCCTCCTGTCTTCTCAGGTCTTCCTGCAGTTTTTCCCAGTCTTTCACTTGGAGGTATCTATCAGCTACTCCCAAAACGATTCGATCTACTCGTATTACAGGAGGGTACGTGTTTAGTGTGCTCCACGCTCCTGCTGGCGCTCGCCATTTGGCTTCTATCTTATCGAGGAAATTCTGTACAGTCTCTTCCCACCGCAATGGTTTTAGCCAGAACTGCCCGTATTGTGTTTGCAGCCACCTCAACAACCTATTGCAGCTATCAACTACCGTAGTTGCAATACGTTCTCCGAGTTCTTTGGCTTCCTGGTACTGTCCTTCCGTGGAGGTATACCAAGCTGCCTGAGGGTGCCGACCTTCAAGCCGCATCAACTCTTCTGCGCTCACGTCCTCGACTACAAGATGTACGCGTAGTGCCTCCACTCTCGTGTTGACCCAATAATGTCCCAAATGCTTTCCAGACTCCCACAGTCGCTGAGCATCGTCTTGTGGAACCACTAGACCGAGCCACACTCGCCCATTTGCTGTTTGCATTTCTAATTCTGGGTACTCAAGCTCCCACTGCGTCGCCAGTACAATTGATTCCTGCAGTGGAATTTTTGCTCTCACCTCAATCGTCGCCATCTTTCCTCCGGGCTGCATTATCAGCTGATTTTTCTTTGCAGTTTACCACTTGCATGCCGCGACGCCATTCTCTAACCTCACGCTTGTGGGGAAGCCCGTTTCTGCCGGGAAAATCATTGCGCAATGGCGCCCCAAAGACGCTGGCTCATCCCGCGCCTCCTTATGGCCTCTATAAAATCTTCAGCCATTCCCACGTTTCTTGTTGCGCTAGTGGCGAGTGCTCTCGTATGAATGGGAATTCCGGGGACACAATACTAATGTTTTCTTCACTCGCGGCATCGGCTCGACTAGGTATCCCGCATGGCGCGAATTTCCAGGGTTGTGGCGTGGCCGATCGCGAGACTAAACGATGGGCGATTCACTTTCTGATAATGGCTAAGCAGCATAGCGTTGGGCGTCACGAACAGGTGTTTCCACTTCGCTTAGCGGAAAACTGAGATGCGCACGATCATGATCATAGTGGGAGGCTTCGTGCTGCTCGGTCTGTCCGTTCTTGCAGGGCGCTGGATTGGCGGCACCGGCACAAGCTCTATGGTCACCGCCGCGAAAGTCTTCATCCCAATCTGGTTTGTCGCCGCACTGGTCAACATGTGGATGGGTACCCGGGCCGGGTATTCGGTGCCCGAGGAGCTTCCGATTTTCCTATTGATATTCGCCGCTCCTGCCGCAGTCGCGGTGTTCATCTGGTGGAAGTTCTCTTAATCGAATGAGTATGCTTCGCTATTGCGTCGGCCGCTGGTTCGTGTTGGAGCATTGCGTCACCGTCTATGAAAACTTCAGCCATCCCCGCGTTTCTTGTTGCGCTAGTGGCGAGTGCTCTTGTATGGGGTTTATCACCTTTGATCACCGGCCACCTGGAGCCGTGGGACGCGGACGGGCTTTACTACGTTGGTGCGTTGACTGCCACTGGCATAGTTACAGGCGGTCTTTTTCCGAGACCACTCTGGGCACATTACTTGGGCTCTGTAGTCGGCCAGTTAACCTATGAGTTGATTTTCCTAAAGCTCGGCCCGTTGTTCCTTCTCGGTATCGTGTTCTTACTTGGTTATTCGGTCGTTTTTTTGGTGGCAGCGGCGATTGCTGCGCGTGTTCGTGTT
>DASXTB010000012.1:0-45033 GCA_036505615.1 Acidobacteriota bacterium | reverse complement strand
CACGCTGACGATCACGCACTCCGAGTACAAAATTGAAAGCCGAAACAGCGAGTGAATCTGCCGCGAATGGAAGCCCGCCAGTTCCCAGTTGCCAGTTCCTAGTTGCTAGTTGCCAATGCTAGTTGCCAGTTCCCAGTTGCTAGTTGCCAGTTCCTGCTTGGCATAGTCGGCCGTTGATTCAGGGCGACTGTGGTAACTGGCAACTAGGAACTGGCAACTGGCAACTAGGAACTGGCTACTAGCAACTGGAGTCGCGTCGTGATCTGTCCGAAATGTGGTTTTCAGCAAGAAGGGGGAAGCGAATGCCGTCGCTGCGGCATTATCTTTGAACGCTATCAAGCGCCCAAGGAATCATTGCCATCGTGGGCTGCCGATGCTCCCTTGGAAGAAGACTCTTCTCCCGGAGCCTTCGCAAAGTTTTTCCGGGTCTTCCGCTGGTTTACGCTGGCTGCAGGCGTGCTGATTGTCTTTCTAATTCTTCGCCAGGGAGAAGCGCCCACTGTTGAAACCGACCCCAGGGCAAAAGAGACCGTCCAGACCAAACTCTACGAGCTTCAACGTGCCCGCCAGACGGGGAACTCCTATGACTTGCGGCTGAAGGAATCGGAGATCAACTCCTGGGTCGGCTCCAGTCTGGCACTGGCCCCTCCCGCCGGGCCTCAGACTTCGTCGCAGAACCCGAGCGGCTCGGAACCGACTCTGGAAGAAGTTCAATCCTCAATGCGCGATGTGAAGGTCAATCTGCTGGATGACCGGCTGCGCGCCTATGTGTTGTTCAACTTCCATGGCAAAGATCTCTCTTTATCTCTGGAAGGCCGGCTGCGCGTGGAAAATGGTTACTTGAGACTGGAACCTACTAGCGGCAGTCTCGGTTCGCTTCCTCTGCCGCAGGCAGTGTTGGATCGCGCCGTGCAAAGGATCCTTGACTCACCGGAGAACAAAGAAAAGTTCAGAGTGCCGCCTGAAGTTCGCGACATTCGAGTTGTGAACCGCGAGTTGGTCGTCTTTTATCAGTGACCGATGACCAATGACCGGTGACCGATGACCGATGACCGGTGCCGATGACCGATCACCGATGACCAATGACTAAATGACCGATGACCAAATTCCAGGCTAGCGCCTCGCGACCGGGGCAGGGTGCGCCAGGGGTCCAACTGCACTGGAAAGCCAATCGGCCAGTTTTTCTCGGGCTTGCGATCGGCGGAAGGGCGGCCGATCGACGCTGAGGAAGTACAGTATGGATGCCAGACAAACAGTCGTTACAATCCAATGAAAATCGATGCGTCTGACCAGATCTGCCCAGCCGGCAATGCGAAGAATCACCAGGGCCGACCAGAGGTCGAGATTCTTGGCTCCGGTGGTCGTCTCAAGGCTTCGCCCTCTTTCCACCGTGACGATGAGACCTAGAGCGAGTGAAAGAGCCCAGATGGTAAATCCCACCGGTTCCGAGCGACTGAGACAGATGCTGTAAAACACCAGGCAGAGCTTGGCTAGAAAAAAGTTGTCTTTGCCGGTCAGCCAGTTAAATTTCTTGGTCAGCAGGGCAAAGAGCTGGAGTATCTTGGCGTCAATCCAAAGTAATGGCTTCATGAGGTTCTCCTTTTTCGACTAGGGGCGCGAAGCTGGCGCCAGGTTAAGAAAAAAATAGCCGACAAAATCGGGCGTTTTGGGGGCGGCGGATAAAAGAAATGGTTGGACAGGGTGGGATGAAACGGCCAGGCGGTGATGGTGGATAATCAGGGAAGAGCAATTCATGGCCCCCTTTGACGCTGAAGTGCTCTATAAAGCGGGTACTGTTTCTCTCCCTAGTGCGCTGTGAGAGAGCGTCAATTTATTATAGCGCCGCGACTCCTGAGCGCAATGCCGGGCGGGGCAAAATGACGGCTGCGAGAGACTGTTGAATTATGACTTCACGATCCACTTCGCTGGAGAGTTCCCAGCCGAGGCCGTACGACGCAGAGGGCTTCCGTTACACGACAAGACCTTTTCCCGCCTATCGACATCTTCCCGGGGTCACACCCCATCCGCGGCGCCATCCGTCAGGCCATCACTTCGGCGAAAAGGAATTGAGCGTTGATCCGTTTGATGCGACCAGATGGCAATTCTCGGAGGAGTATCTGTATGGGGTTGATCTCTACAACTTTGCCTACTTTTGGGAAGCCCACGAATCCTGGGAAGCGCTCTGGAAAACAACCGGCGGCGGTGACTTAAGTGGTCTCTTTCTTCAAGGGCTCATTCAGATATCAGCCGCGCTGCTGAAACGGCAGCAGCATATTCTGCGAGGGATGAGAAATCTTTCGCGCCAGGGCCTGGATCACCTGCGAACCGTGATGGAGGCGCATCGCAGCTATTGCGGTCTGGAGCTCGAGGATTTTACAGAGAGAATGCAGCGGCTCTTTGCGAGCGACTGGTCGCGCTGGACAGAAGACCCGCGGATCTACCTGGCGGGATTAAGACCGGTGAGCAACTGAGAATGGACTGGGAGGCCGCTTTCAGCGGCCTCTCGGGTTTGGACATTTTGGAGAGACGGCCGGTGGGCCGTCTCGCGCGCAATCTTTCATGGTGCAGCAGACGCCCCACGGGGCGTCTCTCCAATAGCGCCGCTTCGCGGCGCCCTGGAGTTTGGACATTTTGGCAGCGGAGAGACGGCCTGAGGGCCGTCTCTTGTCCGCGAAGCGGACCAAGGCCGCTTTCAGCGGCTTTTCCCGAAGGGTTTGAGCCCCGGCCTTTCCATGCCGGGGATCGAGCAATCCCAAAATTCATCCAAGGCCGGTTCACCGGCCTTCCAAGCAACCGGCTTTAGCGATCGAATATTAGGCGGACAAATACGCTGGCGTAAACGCCGACTGGCCTGGCGAAAAAGGCCGTTGAAACGGCCTCGAGGCTGATAGTCGTGCTCGCGCTTTGCACCCCGGTCTTGTAAGGCCGGGGCTGAGACCCTTCGGGAAAGGCCGCTGGAAGCGGCCTGGAGACGGCCCTCAGGCCGTCTCTCCGCTCCAAAATGTAGAAACTCCAGAGCCCGCTTCAGCGGGCTGCGGTCGTGTAAAAATCTGCGATGGCGCTCCAACTCCGCTCGCCTAGCGCGTTTTCCGCCGAGTTGGAGGGGCTGCGTACCTAACACTTTTTGTATTGTCGACGATTACGGCGAGTGCTTGAACCAGCTCGGGCGCGATGGAACGTAGTTCGGCGCGGAGCGGAAGTGACAATTCAAGAAGCGTATCCTCTCCAGAGGGCGTCAGACGAACCAAGACTTGGCGTCTATCAGCACCGTCACGCACTCGCTCCACCAGGCCTCGTTTTTCCAACCGGTCGATCAGTTCGACAGTGCTGTGATGACGAACTTGAAGACGCTCAGCCAGAGTCCTGATGGTAGCTTTCTCTGTTTCCGGAAGACCTTTGACTGCCAGCAATAACTCGTATTGCCTCGGGTTAAGTCCGGCCGCGCGCGCCACCTCTTCGCTAATGCGGAAGAAGCGGCGAATCTGATAGCGGAAATCCGCCCTGGCGGCATATTCCGCAATGGACAGAGATTGACGATCGTTCGTTCTTGAGGCCATTTACATAAGAAGAATACCACCTGGCCGTTTCCTGTTTAACAAAAAAACCGGCTCGATTTCGATCTCCAAACACGCTCACGGGCGTGGAAGCGGCGGCGAAAACGAAACTTGGTAGTTATTTCCGCTGAGTACCTGAAGGCGATATGTTCCGTCGGCTGCGGTTTGAGCCGAGGCAGAGTACGCCGCGCCGGATATGCCGGTCACTTCTGAAGTGCTCGCCGCCACTACTACACCTGCCACTGCTGCCCCATTACTGTCGGTGACGCGGCCGGAGATGCTGAAGCTGGCCGGCAGCGCGGGGAATTCGAAATCCTGCGTTGAATCTCCGTTAAACGCCACTTGACGGGGTGGAACAGGAAGGCTCAGGGTTCCCACCGTCACCTCTCCCTGCGTCACGGAGAAGCCGAGTTGGACGACATAAGTACGTCCGGTGGCCATTGTCATCTGGTACGTACGCATCGGTCCTGAGACGGTGACGGAATTGATGCTTGCAGTAGGCGCGCAACCAAGCGGGAGCGGAGGCACCGAAGTGTCGGCGGCCGACACGGTCGCACGTGAGGTATCCGGCGCGCTCGCGCGAATGGTCCCAGCGATCCTGGCGGTGGGAGGAACTGTGAAATTTGCCATGGTCGAGCCGGTAATGCTGGCCGAGCCGATCCCAAAGATGGAAAGGACTTGCCGGGTAGAAGATGCAGAGACGGCCTCGATCTGGCCCGCTAGGGTGGCTGTATATGCTCCGCCGGGAACCTGTCCCTGGTAGCTGCCATCGGCGGCCAATCGCAGTGTAGCCCCGACCTGACCGTCGTTAGAGCTTAAGACCACCGCGGGCGAAACCAACGACGGAATCGAACCCAGGCCGGAGATAGATCCTGAGATCGTGAACATCGTCACTGCCGGCAGCATGATGTCACGGGCCGTGTGAGCAGTGACCTGCACCGGATTCGGATCGTCGAAAGCATTTCTCACCGTCGCAGTGGGCACGATAGGAAGAGGTTCGTAACACAAAAGAAAGCGGTAGCGATCGGCGGGCACCACCAGTGAATAGCGGCCTGTGTCCGGATTGATCGCCCCCACAAAGAAAGTGTTCTTCTCTCCGCGTGCGCTGAGCAGGGTTGCCTGGCTGGGGCCCTGAATGGTTCCAAAGAGCCGAAAACCAGGAAGAAGAACGGTGTCGATGGTAGTATCACCGCTGATATTGACAGCGCTGACCGTCTGCCTCAGTAAGGGCCTCGCCTCGGCGGCATGCCCATGTGATGCGCCTGCCGCCACCGGCAGGGTAGTGAAGGATAGCGGAGAAGCGTTCTGGCGCAGCGCCACTGCCGCAATTGGCGCGGAGGCCGACACAGCCAGCAAGCCTTGAAATTCCTGCACTGCTGCGGCGGAACTGGATCCCGTCTTGGACAGAAGGGTTGGAAAAAGCTCAGAGACGAATCGAGCAAGATGACTTTTGCCGTTCAAAGTGATGGTGCGGCTGCCTAGCACTGCGCCGCTGCGATCCAACAGGGTCAGCGTCAAAGTCACCATGGCGTCCGCGCGATTGAAGAACGCCGCTCCCGTTCCAAAGGTTGCTGTCACTTGAACTGGGATGCTGAATTGGGGCAGAACCGGCGAATCCCCTACTCCTGCTTCAGTAACAAATTGTCCTTTGGCATCCAAGATGGAAAAAATCGCCGACACGCCTATCGGCGCGTTGGAGCTTACCCTGGCGGCCCCGGTGGTCAGGACTCCGGAACCGTCCGTTTGCAGAAATGCCGAAGCGCCGGGCTCGAGCGTGATGCTGAAGGTGCTGCCCGTCCCAGTGCCGGGGATGTTCACAGTCATGGGAGATCCATCGTCTTTGGTCAGAGATAAAGTAATGCCGGCACGCGCTGCTGAGATGTTGAAGATTAAGAAAGAAGTGCGAAAAGTTCCGCCCTCAAGGGGACCGTTGGCCACCTGCGCAAGATTGAAGTCAACCTGGCTGCTGGACCGCGAGACCACGGGAAGCGTGGTTAGCGACAGCGGCGATGAATTCTGCCGCAGCGCAATAGCGGCCAACGGCGCTGTGCTTGTCACGGCGAGCACCCCACGAAAGCCGCTGAACTGCGGGAAAAATTCGCCCGCGCCAGAAATGAATCGAGCAATGTGTCCTCTGGGTCCTAAATTGACCGTTGTTCTGCCTGCCTCCTGACCTGCTGCATCCAGCAACCGCAGAGTGACCGAGGCGCTCGCGGTATCGCTGAAAAGCGCCACCCCGGTGTTGAATCCGCTAGTGGACTCCACTGGGATAGAGAAATCTGTCAGAGGCTCCGAACTTCCAACCCCAGCTTCGGTGAGAAAATTCCCCTGGCTGTCGAAAATCGAAAAAATGGCGGAAATCCCGATAGTGCCGGTTGCAGTGACCACGGCGCTGCCGGCAGCGGCGGTACCCAAGCCGTCGGTCTGCAGCAGGCGCGTTTCCCCTGCTTCAAGAGAGACGGTAAACTTGTCGCTCAGTTCAAATCCAGCGAGGTTGACCCGAAACGGAGAGCCGTCATCCGCGAACAGTGTAATGTTGATGGTGACCTTGCTGTCGGTCGCATTAAAAATCACAAAGGTAGTCCGAAAACTTCCGCCCGCGAACCGGCCGTTGGCAATATGGGGCAGACGATACGCCTGCTGCCCGAAAATTTCGCCCGGGCAGAGCAAGAGGACGAATAGGAGCCACAAAAATTTTAATCTCATCTAAAAGGAATTTAGCATGCGCTCCAAAATCGATCTGTGGTTCTAGGGCCCAGTTACAGAAATTCGTAATGTCCTTGGTGTCCTTGGTGGTGAAAATTTCATACGCGAATTTTTGGCGCCAACCCTTACCGATGGTTTCGCCTGCGAAGCCCTAGAAATCCTGCTCAGCTCTTCACCCAACTCCCGCCTGGTCGCATAAAAGATTGCAGGATCGTGTTCCCAGCGATATGTGGTCTTTACTATCCGTCTCGCCCTTTCGTCAGCGAAATCGCCGCCGCCAAGCTTCGATAAAAGCGCTAAATACTCATAATCTTCCAGCCCCTCTCTAATCAGTTTCAGTCGAATGCTTTCGATGGGGATAGGACTGCGACCGCCGATCTGCTCGGGCCGGCCCGGGTAAAACAGGGTGCCATCGCCGTTTCCTCCGTGCATGTAAACATCAGTCCGTGGGTCCACGTTCCGCTGGAAGGCTTCATCCATGCTGTAGTAGAGCTCTCCACCGATCCGATATTTCCAGGCCAGCCACTGCGTAATGCGGTTGGCGATCGCTGGTGCGTCGATAACGTAACTTGGCCAGCCTCTGAAATAGTCCCCACCGATGATGTCGCAACCATGACTTGCACAGGACTGGTACCACCAAAGCTCCTTCCCGTTCTGGATCTCTGCCTCGTAGGTGTTGCGTGACACGGTTCGACTGCAGAAATTTGCAAATCCCGGCTTCTTCTCGAAGCAATTTATCAGCGGAACCCAGATATCGATCACTTCAGCCAAGGAGCGATCAAACGGAGCTGTCACGAGGTTCCGCATTTCCGGATCCGCCCGGTGTGCCAGCCGTGCCAGCGCCGCAAGTTGGAGATAATCGGCCGGCGCCGGTTCATCGCGCACATAGTAAAAGAGCCTGTCAAACCATCCCTTATCCCGAAAATGTCTGGCCCATTCCTTCATGTAGCTGGTCTTCGCGTCATCCGAATTGAGTGCTGGATGCAGCCGCAGCTCGGCAGACGTTGCCTTCGCGCCGTAAAGCGGATCTTCCCGAGCAAATACAGTGCCATCCAGAAATGAGCCCACCTCCTGGTCGTACATTTTCCAATCCAACTGCACTCGGTCGTCGACATGGGAAAAGGGAGGCGCTTCCATGGTCCCGCCGTGAATGCTGACCCGATGCCACAGTGCCGCCTTGGCATAGAGATAAGTCAGGCGATAAACCTCTTCGTTAATTGTGTCCCGTCCCTTGTGCTGCTTAAGTGCGGATACGCCGCTAAAGCCGAAGGATGTCTTAAAGCTGGAAGTCGACGGCAAGGTGAAGTTCCAGACATTTAAAGTAATCGGCACCGTCTCGCGCAACACTCCGTCCACGGAAATCATCGCACTGCCCGAATATTTTCCAGGGGGAATGCTTGGCGGGACGTAAATCTCCACCCACAGCGGCTGATTGCGGCCGTGGTTTACTCGGAACGGGAAGGCATTGCGCCGTTCGCGCCCATACCTATCGACTCGGGGAATCAACGCGTCCGGAAACTCTCCGGTATCCCCTTCGATTGAGGAGGGCCGGCGTAGATTCAAAAACGATTCCAGATAAATGGCAGCGTAATCTTTGGAAATTCGCGCGCCTGCGCTCCAGAGATCCGAAATATCGACATCTACATTTTCCAGATCCTCCGATTGAGCTTGAATTACGATTTGAAAAGGTTCGAATTCATTGCGGGCTGCAAAGATTTCGACCGCTCTTGACTTTTCAGGAGGGGAAGCCGGCCTGATTTTAGCCAGAGCGTGTGTGGTCCAAATTACTATGCCGGGAGCCTCTGATGCATTCTGATTCGGCTTGCCGGCAGGCAACGTCAGGAGGATCCACATCAAGCTCAACGACAACAGACCATGCATTTGGCAGGCAGGCAGCTATGGTTTTCCCGGCCTGCAACCACAGCTATTTCTTAAAGCAGCGCGCTAGAGGGCTATCATCAGCCCGTCCTCCGCTGAACGACTCCTTGGCAGTCTCGAGATGTGAAAAATATTGATACTTTTTGTATAGCCGCATCTAAACCGCCTGCTCGCTCGCCTTGGCCGCTGTCGGCAACGGTGGAGTCCGTTTTAGTCCGATGATGATGCGGCTCAACTGTTCTACCTTTTCATCCCAGGACTCTGTCTCCATCGCCTGGGACACGGCCAGTTGGGGACCCGTCTTTCCTTCTGCAAGCAGAGCCTGAACTTGCTCCAGGAAGTGCGGGAAAGTTCTGCCGATCCTTACCAGGCCGGACAACCTTTCAGCCTCCGGAATGGCCGTAGCTACAACCGGCAGGCCGGCCGCCAGATATTCACGCAGCTTGAGAGGATTGGCTGCCAGTGTGAGTTCGTTCAGCACAAAGGGCAAGATGGCCGCATCAAAGGCTTTGCAATAACCCGGCAGTTGCTGGTAGTCCTTTCTGCCAAGCAAGTGTACATTGGGTAGCCCCTCAAGCAGCGACAGGTCCGTATTCGTTTCGACCTTCCCAATAAGCGCAATGGACCAGTCGGGCCTTGACTTAGCTAGAAATCTGATCAGTTGAAAATCAATCCAGTCGGCGATTAATCCATAGAAGCCGATAACGGGAGACCGTAGCGCTGAAATGTCCGCCGGAACCGGGATTTGCCCGTTGCACGCCTTCCTGAAATGCCCCACATCAACTCCGTGTGTCACCAGAAAGGTGTTGCGGTTATACCGGCGCTTGGTGTCGTACAGCCGGCTGGAGGAGACGATCACCGCGTCCGATTTTTCCATCAGAGCGCGCTCTAATTCCAGGGTGGCCGCCTTGTCCGTTCCGCTGAACTCTGAGAACTCGTCGACGCAATGATAAACGATAAGCTGTTCGCCCAAGGCGCCCGCGACAAGGGCCGAACTGGGTACGAAAGTCCAAGTGATGGGATTTCGAAATCCCAGTCTCCGGCAAGCCATCCGCAGACTCCAACGCAGACATTTCCTATTGATCGATCTCATCAGGGAGTTGCGATGAAACGGAAGCACTATGGGCGGCAACACATAGATGTTGTCGGAGACACGACGGCATCCCTGGAAAATGTCGCGCAGTTTTTTTAGAATCCGCCGCAAGTCGCCCGCTGAGATGGTTGGATTTCTAGCGCCGATGGAGTTGACCCAAAGCACACGGTTCTTGGAGGCCAACCGAAGCATAATGTGTTTCTTGCTCAGAGGATCACCGTCCCAGTCATTGCTGAAACAAATGATGTTATGACCTTCGATCACATTTTTCTCCCAACTTCGCCTCAGGCACAATTCATCTCAGCCGCCTGCTGGCTCTGCCTGGCGCCGTAATTGATACGGCGTTCTATAAAAAGCTTGTGCCAGAATTCGAAGACCAGCAAGACCCAAATCTCTTGGTGGCGGTCAGGAGATTCCTTTTCATGCTCCTGCACGATTTCCCGAAGCACCGTCGGATCCATATAGAGCCTGCACGCGGAATCTTCAGACAGCAAAACTTCCCTGGTGAAATCCCTCAGTTGGCGGCGAAGCCAGGGCGCCGTGGGGATAGGAAACCCCTTCTTGGGACGCTTAATAATTGCCTGCGGGACGATCCCATTCATGGTTTCCCGCAGCAGGAATTTTCCACGCCCGTGCCTTATTTTGAACTCGACAGGCAGAGCCGAAACGAATTCCACCAGTTTGTGATCGAGGAAGGGGACGCGCAGTTCCAGCGCGTTTGCCATAGTCATCTTGTCCGCTTTCATCAACAAATCATCGGGAAGCCATGTTTTTGACTCCACATAGAGCATGCGATCCAGCGGTGAGGCGTCCGGTACGGCGTTGAAGTACGAGAAGAACAGGTCATCCAACTGGCCGTTTGACTGGCAAGGAGACCGTTCCCCAAGCAGTTTCCTTTTCAGGCTCGGCCGGAATCCCCTGCACACCCCTCTATAACGGGCCTCCAGGGGCAGGCCCGCCTGCAAGAGGTAGCCGTGCGCCGCCTCTCCTTTGGTGAGGCAAGCAAGGCGCGGAGCAACCGCGGTCACAAGCGACGGGAAATGACGGTACAAACGTTCCAGTTGCAGCATGCGCTTATAAATGCCGTAGCCGGCCAGAATTTCGTCAGCACCCTCTCCGGACAGCACAACGGTGACGTGCTTTCGCGCGAGCTGGGAAAGGAAGAAAAGCGGAATGCAGGTTGGGTCGGCGAGTGGCTCGTCCAGCAACCACACCAACTGGGGCAGAAAATCGCGACAATCTGTGGGGCTTAGCGTGAATTCATGATGTTCCGCGCCAAACTTTGCTGCGGCCATGCGCGCATAGGGAAGTTCGTTGGACCGCTCCTCTTCCTTGTTTGACGTTTGATAGCCCACGCTGAAAGTTTTGATCCTTTCGCCGCGCCTGGCCTGACTCATTAAAGCCAGGATGGCACTGGAATCCAGCCCGCCGCTGAGAAAAACTCCAAGGGGGACCTCGGCGATCAGTCTCAGCCTGACGCTCTCGTCCAGCAAGTGGGCAAACTCCTCGCGGTGCTGATTACTTAAACGAAGGCAGGGCGGAGAATACGCGATGTCCCAATATTTCTGCGTCCGGGCTCCGGTGTGATCCAAAACCAGGTGGTGTCCCGGCTGGAGCTTAAAGATGTCTTTGAACATCGTGCGCGGACCGGGGACATAGCGAAGCGACAAGTAAAGGTCTAATGCCTCCGTATCGACCTCTCGAGGCACACCGGGTATCTCCAGGAGAGCTTTGATCTCCGAAGCAAAACAGAGAAATCGGCTGCCAAGGTGAAAATACACGGGCTTGATCCCCAAACGGTCACGCACCAGCAGCAAGCGCTTCCGCTTGCGGTCCCAGATCGCGAATGCGAACATGCCCCGCAGCTTGGCCACACAATCATCCCCGTATTGCTCGTAGCTGTGAACTATCGCCTCAGTATCAGAGCGCGTCCTGAATTTGTGGCCGCACGCCACCAGGTCTGAGGTCAGATCGGCGTAATTGTAAATTTCGCCATTAAATATGACGACCACAGAGCGATCTTCGTTGAAGATCGGCTGCTTGCCCCCGCTAAGGTCGATAATGCTGAGGCGCCGATGCCCGAGACCGATGTTGTCTTCAACGAAATATCCCGCATCATCCGGCCCTCGATGCGCCAGCATCTGTGTCATCGAGCGGACCAGCACCGGACTGACCGGCTCTGAGGGATCCAGGTTCACTATGCCGCAAATTCCGCACATACTTTTTCCCTAACCTCTTTCGGCTCGATAATCAGTTCGTTTCCACTGAATCGAACCGAGATGTAGGGGAGCGAGTCACGGCTGTCAAAGATGACTTTCCCCTGGTGAGCGACGCTGCGTGCATTGATAGCTAGAAGCTTCTCTAAAACACCATTGCTGGTGCGTAGCCAGAACAACTCTCCGCGCAGCCTAAAATCCAGCACTTTTGCCTCCGAATCCTCTCTTGAAAACACCACGATGTCCTGCCATCGGCCACACGCCAGCATGCAAGCGATCGCCCCCTCCGATTTAATTGGGGACAGACTACTCATTCCCAAATTTCGAAATGGCGCATGCATGGCCTGTTCCCAATTTGCTTCGGCAGCGGCAGTAAAGGGTATTAGGAAACAGACGGCGGCCGATGGAACCGTTGAAGAAAAATGGGCTCGCAGCGTCGGCGCGGGCCTTCGTTCCCCGTAACGGGTTGAGACCCATCCTTGGGCGGGCGATATCCGGCCGGAAATAACTTCGCCTGTCAGGGGATGCCCGGCAAGCATGAAGAGCTGCAATCCGGCGCCTTCGCAATTTGCAACGGCCCTTAGCACGCTCGGGTCGCTCTGAGGGTAGAGGGCGAGTTGGCTCTGGGGCGAGAAATGATAATAGAAATCAAAATTGTGCTCACCAAGCCCTTGGAAATTGTCCAGCACTACCCAATATTCGGGCCTGTTGAAGAGCAGAGCGCGGCCGTGGATGACGCTCTGTCGCAGCCTCGTGTAGCCACTGTGCACTGCTTCGACATATTCCAGGTTTTGCAGCGAGAAATGTTTAAGCAGCTTCCCAATCGCCTTTTGCTCCCAACTAAACGTTCCCCCTGCTTGGGACTGCTCGCTGTCATCGATGACGACCGTATTGTGCGCTCGCGTCGAGCGGAAGAAGTTGCGCCACTCAGGAGCGCAGTTATAAACAAAGGTGCCAGGATCGACCAGCAACTCCTTTCCTCCGGCAGAAAGGACAAGAGAAAGCGCGTCGGCATGGCCATGTCCGCCAGTGGGTGCGCCAAGCCCCCCGCAGTCAAAAATGAGATGGCTATCAAGCTCCTCCCAGCCGGAGCGCTGGATAAAATAGCCGGCGTCGACATAGGAACGGCCCGGCGTATCAGGGGGCATACTTTCGATAAGCGCGTAAGCGCGGCAGGCGTCGCCGCCCAGCAGCCACAGCGTCTCCTCACTAAAACTCCCTGCCTGATGTTTAAAGTCTTGTCTGCGAAACAACACTGCTCCAGTGCAGAGAGCATCAGGGAAGCTGCGGTAATCGCTGCTCCGCAACGCCAGCGCTCGACCTCCATCATCGTCGCCCAGCAGAGGAATCGAGCCGTCAGGCAGCATAAAGTGCATCAGAAATTCGACCATTTGGCAGAGCCGGCCCGAAAGCGAACGCGGAATGGGGAAACCATTGCGTTGAGCCAGTGCCACTGACTGCAGGTAAAAGTCCAGCGCGTAGCAGTGATAATAAGAAGAGAGTTCCGCGTGTACTCCGTCAGCGGAAACTTGACGCTCCATCTCCGTCTCCAACAGAGAGACGCCCTGTCGCAGCCAGGCCGCAGCCGGCTCCAACTCCTGAAAAAGCAGCCCTCCGATGAACAGGGCAGTCGCCTCGCCAAGTAAATGCGTATTGGGGCTGCTGAAGCGCGATGGGTAGCGATAGATCTGATCCAGTTGGGCAAGGAGCGACTTCACTAAACGCCGTGCTGCAGCCTCATCAAGAGATGGCGACGGAAGCAGAAAAAAGAGAGTCCATAGCCAGGAAATTACTCGTAGAGCGATCTCAAGACTGCAATGCCAGTTGATTCCCAGTCCCTGCGGATTCTGATCGATCCAACTCTGCATCTGCGCAATGGCTTCGCGGGCGTAGCGCTCTTCGCCGGTTAACAAAAATGCCTTAGCAAGCCGCGGTAGATGCTGCTGCCTGTTCAACTCGTGAATAATTTTGGGGTCTTCCGGGTCGCGGCTGTGAACAAGATCGTAGTCGGCCCAGAAGCGGCGCGGCCAGCCGGTGCCCGTCACAGGGTCTCTGTGCCAGTCAATCTCGCGTCCCAAATAAATTTCGCCATGGCCGAGAAGCCCAACTACGTGCTCGCAAATCCGCTCCGCATCGTCGACCGCCTGCTCGATCCATTCAGGAAAATCTCGGGCGATCAATCTCACCAGCTTCTCGCGGCCCGGGTCGTCCGCCGGTAAATAGAATCGAGGCGCGGTTTTCTCCTGAAGATAACCTTTGAGCGAGAAACCATTTTGCAACCGGGAACCTTTATCGTCCCAATCAGGCCGGCTGGAGGCTTGAAACAGCGAAAGCAAATCCCGATCAGACATTCCATTCATCCGAAAATGGAACCTCATCCGGTCCCATTGGGATCGCAGCTGTTCCCGCAGCCGGTAACGAGCCTCGACGGCGGACATATGGCGCAGCCTGCTCAGCTTTTCAATTGGACCTTTCGCCATACTTTTCTCCAACGTGCCTTGAACGTGAGAAAAAATCAGAGTCGCGCGCGTAAGCAAGCGGACACTCCTGCCTGCAAACCTAGACTACTCTTTGATTTGATCGATCGCGGGTCCGCTCCCTTAGGGTCGCGGCTCTGATTTTTGCTCACGTTTCGTCACCACGTGCAAACACGTTCAAGAGGTCTCTGAGAACGGTCACGGTCCAGCCAGCGCGCGCTGGCTATTTCGGAAAATTATTCGCTGGTACGTCTGCAGCACCTTTTCCAGCCCACTCCAGTCTGGCTTGTCTTCTGGTTCCCTTCGGAAAGCCGGACGCGGTTGGGCGAGGGCTGTCTTAATTTTTGAGACCAGGTCATCCACGCTCCCCGGTTCAAAAAGCAGCGCGCCCTGCGGTCTTGTGCCAACGTTACTTGCCACAACGGGGACGCCGAGGGATAACGCTTCGCGTACGCAGATGGCGTCGCCGTCTTTTAACGTGGGCCGGACGAAAATGTTTGATCGGGCTATCAGCGCAAGACACAGGTTGTGGGAGACGTCTCCGACCAAGAAGATCGAATCCTCCATTCCTTCCGTCCTGACAAAATTCTGCGCCTCGACTTCTTGTTGATCTCCCCCCAGCACCAGACACCCCAATCTCTGATAATCGGATCGCAATCGGACCAGCGCCTTGACGAGCAATTCGAAGCCGTATTCCGGACGGAAGAAGAGGGCGGTTGAGAACAGGGGTTTGCACTTTCCTATCCGTTGTTCCAGTGGCTCAGGCAATGTCACCTCTCTCTCCATGCTGGGGAGAAATGCCGGAATGATTTTTAGCCGGAGAGAGGATATGCCTAGACGGCGGCTGACTGCTTGAGCAATCTCAGGGTTTACGCAGACCACGCAGCTGTAGAGCGAACAAGCGAAGCGCGCCAGGCATCTCTGCCAGGCGGAGGCGCCTCTCAGGTAATCAGGCACCATGCCGGAGTGAAGCGTCAGTACCCGTCCGGGGCCTGACAGGCCCGCCAGGCCGCAAACTAATGCCAGGATCCAACTTTTGATGTTGTGCCCGCTGGTGTGGAAGTGCAGCATCCAACCGCGCCGCGCATGACGCAACAGCTCCGCCACTAGGTCCAGACCATTACGAATGCGAATGTACTGGTCGCTTGTGGGAGCGTGCTTGTCGACATTTAGCACATGGCAGCAGACTCCAATTCGGGTAAGCTGAGCTTGCATTTCTGCAATGTGTACTGAGATCCCGCCATGCGGCGGTGGGAATTGGCCGATCAGCAAGAGCTTCATGCCAACCTCCCGTAGCGTATTACGGCTTGACCGCGCTTTGCCCGGAGCACGCTCAGATAAAATCGCTCCGTCTCCCGCACCATTCTGTCGAGCGTGAAATAGTGAGTCACTCGCTGCTTTCCCGCGTGGCCCAGCTTCGAGGCCAGCATCGGGTTACGGAGGAACAGTGCGATGGCGCGGGCCAAGGCGCCCGCATCGCGCGGTGGAACGACAAGCCCGTTAACCCCGTCCTCGATTACCTCAGGATTCCCTCCCACCCGAGTGGCGATTACGGGCACTCCCGCGGCCATCGACTCGAGCAGCACATTGGATAGTCCCTCACTGAGTGATGGCAGCACGGAAATCGTGGTCTCCGAGAGCAGCTCGGGCACATCGAGTCTGAACCCTGTAAATATTACTCGCCGGCCTAATCCAAGCCGGCCCACGTCCTGTTCGAGTTTTTCGCGGTAGGACGCGTCTCCGAGCGTGCTGTCGCCGATAATTAAGAATCGCGCGCTTTCGAAGTCCCTAGCCAAGGTGGCTGCCGCTTCCAAGAAGTACTCAATGCCTTTAAGCTGATTTAGACGGGAGAAAACTGCGACCAGAGGGGCGCGCGCAGGAAGCCCCAGTTCCTGCCGAATCCTGGGCCCGGAGTTGCCTCTTCTGGCAAACTTGGAAAGATCTACGCCATTTCTTATAACGGCTACCTTGCTTGCATTGTACCCTTCTGTTATCAGTCGCTGCCTGACAGCCTCCGCATTTGCAACGACGTAGTCGGCAAGGCGGCAAACCAGTCTCTGTACGCGCCGCTGCATGGGAGTCCAAATATCGCCGCTGTCGCGAATAGATGCCACGACCACGGGAGTCCCGGCAAGCCTGGCAGCGGGGATAGCAAAAACATTAGAGTAAAACCCGTAGGAATGAACCACCTGGATGTGGTTTCGCCGCAGGTAAGTGGCAAAGTTGAGCTGTTCTTTCAAAGTATTCAGGTTGTGCAGGCTGTTGATGTTGTATTCGCAAATTGGGATGCCGCGTAACTCGAGCTCTTTCAAGAAATCCCCTATCCGTTTGAGACACGCCAGGTAAAGTTCAAACCCGGACGGATCAAGCCCCCTCACCAGGTTGACAAGGTGTCGCTCGGTCCCGCCTATCAGGAACAGAGTCACGAACTGAAGTAACTTAATTTTGTCCACACCCCGGCCACCCGTTGAACGGCAACCTAACTCCAACTCCCTGGCGGAAGCTATCGACACTGTCAAGCCCTCTGAATCAGCACTTCCAAACCGTCTAATACCTTCGGCCGGACGTAAGCGAGCGGCGCTTTTTCTCGTCTTTCCCGCGCCGCGCTGGGGCGGCTGTCCAGGAATGTCCTGCACCAGAGCTCAAAGGAAATGAGAGTCCAGAGCTGCAAATCCAGTTCTCTCCCTCTTTCGTGCCTCTCCAATAGCCGCTCTATATAAGAAGTGTTAAACATACCGCGCTGCTTGCTTCGCTCCGAAAGCAGCAACTGGCGCACAAAGCCGCCCAACTGTCCCCTGAACCAATGTCCCAGCGGAACGGCAAATCCATGTTTTGGCCTGTTAATGATCGATTCCGGTAGTATTCCCTTCATCGCCTGTTTAAAGATGTACTTCGTCGTGCCTCGCCGCAGCCTCAGGTCCGGTGGGATGGTCGCGGCGAACTCCACCAGCTTGTGATCGAGCAGGGGAACGCGGGCCTCGATGGAATGAGCCATGCTCATGCGATCGACTTTGGTAAGTATGTCCAGCGGGAGATAGCCCGTCAGGTCCAGGTATTGCAGTCCTGAAAGCCAGTTGTGACCGGCGCGAGTTAGCGACTCAATCTTAGCGCTCCACGGGTCATAATCGGACAGCAGCTTGAAAATGTCGCTCTGAAAAAGCTTCATTTTCCCCTCAGGCCTGAAAAGCGTACAGGCGTCGAGATAGCGCTGCTTATCCGGTAAGGTTACGTGCCGCAGGAAATTCTGGCCTTTGAAGTCTTCGGGAAGGATTCTGGCGACGGCCGCCAGCGCAATGCGGGCAGGCCACGGGAGGAACCTTAAGTTTCTCTCTTTTTCCTCGACCACATAGCGGTCATATCCCGCAAAGAGCTCATCACCTCCGTCGCCGGAGAGCACCACTTTCACATGTCTGGATGCGAGCTGAGAAACTATATAGGTAGGGATGGCAGAGGAATCTCCAAATGGTTCGTCCAGGTACCAGGCCAGCTCCCCTATGATTTGAAGAGCGTTGGGCTCTACGATCAATTCATGGTGTTCAGTGCCGAACCGTTCCGCCACAATATGGGCATGTTCCAGCTCTTTAAAATCTTGCTCTGGAAACCCGATGGAAAAAGTTTTTACCGGAGCCGATGTCATCCGTGCCATGGTGGCAACCGTTGCGCTTGAATCAATACCTCCGCTCAAGAAGGCGCCTAAGGGCACATCGCTCAACAGATGGAGGCTCACAGATTCTTCAAGCAGCTCGCGCAGCGTTTCTACCGTCTGCTTCTCGCTACGGCGATAATTGGGTTCAAACTCCACATCCCAGTAGCGCTGAATTCGAAGAGACCGGCCTGGAGAAGCGATCAGAATGTGCCCCGGTTCAAGCTTTCGAATTCCTTCGACGATGCTTTCTGAAGAAGACGTGGACAAGAAGGTGAAAAGGTGGCTGACAGCCTGCCAGCTAAGCCGGGCGTCGAACTCCGGCAGTTGGAGTATCGCCTTTACTTCGGAAGCAAAAACCAGTCTGCCGGCCACTTCGGCGTAATAGAGTGGTTTGATGCCCAATCTGTCGCGCGCAACGAAGAGCTCCTTTCGGCGCCCATCCCATACGGCAAAGGCGAACATCCCCCGCATCTTATCCACGCAACCGGTGCCGTATTCTTCATAGAGATGGACTATGACCTCGGTGTCGGTTGCCGTGAGAAAAGTGTGACCACGGTCGATCAGCTCCCGGAACAGTTCCTTGAAGTTGTAGATCTCGCCATTAAAGACCACCCAAATCGAGCCATCCTCGTTTCGGATGGGTTGTCTGCCCGTCTTCAGGTCGATAATGCTGAGGCGGCGCATCCCCATGCACACGCCCGAATTGAAATAGAAGCCGTCTTCATCCGGACCGCGGTGCGTTAAAACGGAGCACATCTGCTGCACTTCTTCCAGGCACACAGGCTTATCTTCTAGACTTACGATGCCGGCTATTCCGCACATGATATTTTGTCCCCTAGTTTCTGGACAGTTCGCCGGCTTCGACGGCGCCGGCTGCCGGGCTTTGCAGCCACCTTTTCGATCTCTGCCACAATCCTTTAAGCGCTCGATATTCGGCATCAGTCAGCAGGCCGAACGAGCACAACAAGGTGGAATAAGAAACGAAATAAACGAAACCGGTAATCGCCAGGATGAGGAAATTGGTTCCATGCAGCTCCGGTTTGATTATCAGGACCGGCACAGCCGCTACAGCGGAAACAGCCAAAATCGCCGCCAGGTTTCCCCAGGGCAAAAGCTGTGACACACTGATCCGCATCACTTTTCTGATGCGTGCCAGAGCTTGTATCTTGGTAATCAGCGCCGCCAGTATTGTGACCAGGACCGGACCCATCAGCGAAAAAGATGAGAGAAACCAGTGTATCAACAGCAGTATCACCACCAGTCGAACCGCGTTCAGGAAGAAAAGGAAACGAGTCTCAGCGTAAACGCGCAGGACGGAATCCGTTTGCAGCACAGCTAGGAAGATGGTCGTTGTCCACACCATGAAGATAGGGACGCTGGCCGCGTATTGATCCGTAAAGAGGAAAACAATAAACTCACGCGCCACAACCAAAAGCAACACCACCAAAGGAAAGAACATGAGGCTCAATTTCCTGGTAGTGTCGTGCCACAGAGCTACCACTGTTTCGGACCGTCCATCTCGGATCTCCTCACTCATTCCCACCATCAATACGTTTCCCACGGAGCTGGCCACCAGGCCCACAAATGGAATTTGAAAGCAGCCCACCGAGTAGATAGCGAAGGTCGCGGCATCGAAATAATGCGATACGGCGTATTGGTGAAAATTTGCTTGAAAAGCCTCCACAATGACCGCCATCTCAAAGGGCACGGCATAGGCCATCTGTGTCTTGAGGAGATTGGCATCCGGCCGCAGATCCCCGCGGAACTCGCGCTTCATATAGGCGCAAGTGACGGCCACCCGGAACGCGGCAAAGGCTGTGGCGCCGGCCAGCAACGCATGGAGGTTAGGCACAAAAAGAACTGGAATGATAAAAAGCGCCGAGCGCAAGAGATCGCTGAAGACATACGTCAGAGATGCCCGGCGATAGCTTTTGCGGGATATCATGGCAATTTCCAGCGTGGTCGAAACCAGCGTCAGCAGGAGATAAACCCCCATCCAGGGAAAGTACATCGCCAGCCTGGGATTGTTCAGCCATGAGGAAATGGTCGATCCCATGAGCTGAAGGAGTGCCATAGATGCCAGGCCTGCCGCGGCCAGAACGAGCATCGAATTTACGACATACCTGCCTACTTGCCGCCGAGCCGAAGGCACGAAATAAAACAGGCTCTCCGCCATCCCAACTTGAGCCAGGGCGTACAGCGTCGTATAGATCAGAAAAAGCTGCTTGTAGGTGCCGAACTGAGACTGATCGAAAACCCTGACGAGCACCAAGGGCATCAATGCAGTCACGGCAAAGCCCGCAGTTCGCCCGGTCATCAGCAATAGAGCAGGTTTAAATGTCCAGTTCGTTTTGGCCACGTCTACTCTTGATTAGTTTTCAACGGCATGCGAGTCTGCCAGCTCCCCTAGTGCAACGCTCTTTGCCGCCGAAACAGCGCCTATCAGCAGGTAGGGGAACCAAGTCAGAGCAATTCCGCCCGCCATAGCACAGACTAAGAAGCCCCAAAGGGATACTTCGAGGGCGGCAGTGAGTCGGGCCATTCTCTCGCGCCCGAATTCCTGGCAAGAGGCGGCAACCCGCCGCGCGTCGCGCAAGGCTGCAATCAGCAGCAGTACAAAGGGAATGAAGCCTGCTATTCCCGTTTCGCTCAGTACTTGTACAAAGGTGTTATGGTTGTGAAGCCATTTATTAGAAAGATTGGGCGGCGCATAAAGAGGCCAGCCGATCACAGAGCAGCCTAAGCCTACTCCAAACAGAGGGTGGTCTTGGAACATCGCCAGCCCGACTTGAATTGTGGTCAGACGCTGATGCGCCGTGAAATCCTGGCTCAGATGCGAGAACCCCTCGCCGCGAGACCAAAAGAAGCTGATGAAAAGCAGACTGGCGACAAGCAGGATCATCGTCAGCACCCGCCTTGTGACACTTCCGTGATGCAAAGCCAGCATCACCAGGACCGCGATCAATCCCAATATGCCGCCACGAGAAAAAGTGAGCAAAATGGCGGCTATCAAGGCCGCCACTATCGCCCAGGCCGCAGGACGCAGCCAGGGTCTCAGATCGCTCCCTACTGCTATGGCCAACGGAATCAAGAAGACAAGACTTGCCGCCAGGTCGTTCGGGTTCCCAAAGATTCCTATCCAGGTCGTCCTGCCTTCAACCACGGCGCTGTTCCAATAATTGTGAGCGGCACCCAGCGCAGGGAAGAGTCCCCCGATAACCATCGCCCAGAGGATGGCTCCGAGCCTTCTTTCGCTGTTAATGCAGTTGACGATTAAAAAGTAGACGGCAACGAACTTTGCCAAATCCTGCAAATTCTCCAGGGCGTAACGACTCCAAAGAGCGGTAAGACACGATAGCCCCGCGGCTCCCAGGAAAGCTAAAATCAGATGGCTCTCAGGCCAAACCAGGGTGAGACTCTGACGGCCCGCCATCTTTTCAATGAAGAGCATCCCCAAGGCGGCTGCCGCCACAAGTTGAGTAGGGCGCACGTCGCCAAGAGCGGGAAACAACAGCGCCGGATTTGCATATAGAAACAACAAGAAGACGAGCAAGAGGCCATAGGACAATATGGTCTCTCCCGACGGGCGCTCGCTGAAGCGAACATCCGCTGTGCAGAATGTTGTTTTCGATACGCTCAGGCCCCTTGACTCGGAATATGCGTACATATTTCCTTGTTAGCAATCCTCAGAGGCTTCATAGCTTAACCATGTCTGCGGCTGGTGTCGGCGAGCGTTCAGATTGTGGTCTTGCCTGCAACTACCCATCCAGTCAAAAACCCCATTGACTTGACAACTCATCATGGCCGGCGAGAAGCGGCCCAGCGCGTCCAGACACGAATTTTCCCAGAAGTGCCTGCGTGGTATCGTGGACAGAGGATAATCAGTATCTTGATGGCGGCACGTCGTGTATGCGTATCGATACGCCGCCGCCACAGCTCTGACGGTAGCAGCATTAAACCTCCCGTCCGGATAGGCGAAGTGGTTGACCTTAATTCCAAGCCTCCTTCCCAGTTCCTGCCGGGAGCCCACAACCTCATTGATCACCTTTTGGAAGCTTTCATTGGGCAGCAGAGTGTGGCTCTTGGTATGCGAACCTATGATCATGCCCTCTTGATTCATCTCCGCGAGCATTTCCCAGGTAAGCGGCTGCAATCCTTCCAACGCGCTCTCTGCGATCTCGATTCTTGCCTCCAGCGTTTGAATGACATCGCGAATTCTTGCCTGGGGAAGACTACTGAGGAGCATTTTTGTGGCTGCCAGCGGGTCGGAGCGACCGTTTTTCAGACTTTCCAGAGCCGGAAGGCGAATGCCTCGCTGGAGCAGGAGTTTAAATAACTCGTGTGCGGCGGAGCTGGATTGCGAGAATGCTTGCAGCAGCAAGAGGTAGAGCTTGTCGTGAAGTTGAATTTCCGGAGTACTGACCAGATCGGTTACCACAAAAACTGCTGCGGGGATCCCCCTTCTTTGCAAAAGAGGAAAGGCGTTGTAATAGATATCGCTGTAGCCGTCATCGAAAGTGATGGCTGCCAGAGGTTCGTTGAATTGCTCGCGCTCCTCTAGACGAGCTCCCAATTCGTCCAAAGAAATGATTCGAAAACGACGTTCCACCCAGTCAAGCTGCCGCTCCAGCGTTTGACGGCTGGTCATCATGGCCGGAATGGAGTTGCCGTAGGCGCGCACATCCTGCACTACTCTGTGGTAGCAGATAACCAGCGGCATGTTTCTAGCAGCCGCCAGCGAACGTATAAGCCCGTCGGCACCGGTGCCACCCAGTGCGCAAGCAATTCCTGTCTTAATGAGACGACGCACGGTTCTCTCCTTTCAGAATTTCAAACTTAACTTGTAATCGGTCATCTTGGCCCCCGACTGCAGGAACAAGTACGCTTCGCACAATTTTTTTTGAAGTTCGGCGTAATGCCAGCGTGCGTTTGTAAAGCAATCCACGCGCACCCGGCGGATATAGTTCCTGTCCTACCAATTCCCGCGCTTCCCGTGCCCAGTGGAATTTGTACTGCTCGTCACCGTGAAGGAGGTCATACTCTTCGGCTCCTTCTTCGACTGCGCTCTTTATGGACAATCCCAGAGCAATCAGCCCTACACTCAGCTTGCTGTAGGCCGGATGGAAAGCGGATTGATAAAAAAGAAAGCTCCGGCCATATCGAAAACCATAGACCGATGCCGCAGGTTTTCCGTCGAGCCAGAGGATGAACAGCCTCAGCCAACCGCACCGCAAGGCTAACCTGGAGAACTCTTCATGGAAGGCACGGAGAGCTGGAGAATGGAAAGCGTTCGAGCCTCCACGCTCGCACCAACGCATGTTGTGTAGAGCGACCAGCGAGGCCAATCCGCTGCTCAATTCCTCTTCTGAACGTACCTGGTCGAAGCGCACATCGAATTGTCGAATCAGGTTCCTGAGCCTCCTGTTGAAGTTGTAGCGGTGAGCGGGGCCAAGGCTTGCCAGATAGGATTGCCAAGAATGGCCGGACAACTTTATAAAGGGACAGAGATAAGTTTTTCTTTCAAAAACGCTCCAGCCTTGCTCCTTGAGGCGCCATACGAGCTTTGAATCAGCCCGCGAATTTTCGCTCACTTGCGCAAGTTCAATCATGAGCTTTTCGCGCGTCAGATACTGGGCCAAAGTTCGCAAGGCGTCGTGTTCTTTCCCCTGCCTTACAATCAGGTCCAAATAATCGGAGCCGACACTTCCCGTACCGAGAAACTGCAGGGAACGAAAAGGCAGCAAACGAGCCGGTTGAGGGGGTTGAAGCGCCAGCGGAGCGATGGCGTCGAGTTCCCCCTGAGAGCGCACCAACAGGATGAAGAGCCGGCGCTTTTCCGACAGGTGTTTCCACCAGGTGTAGAGCCATTCCCAGGTTAAAAAGAGGCCGTCGGACGTACTAGCCTTAAGGGACTGGTTCCACTCTTCCCTCAGATTTTCAAATTGCGCCAGATCTTCTATCTTTTCGACCATGCTTGGGACGGTCACTGCCCGCTCCGGCAGCTCGTTTAATTTCAGGAAAAGGCAACCGGAGGCTATCTGCGGCCCCATTGAGGCGCGAGATTCTCTTTCGGACTAAGCGAAGAGACTCGGTAAGTTTTCCAAATGTCCTTGTGTCCCCGTAGGAAATGGTACAGCCCTGCTACGGCCGCCCAGTTCATCAGGACGAAGGTGTAAGGAATGAGCAAAGCCCGTTTCATATTTCAATCCTCCTCGCCGCCCAGTAATCAGCAAGAGGCATGCCAAAGTTTTTGGCCCCAGGCGAAGACGATAAACTACTGTGTTACAATAACTTGCGTGACGAGGTGGATGTTATGCTTAGGTCAAATGGGAACGGGAAGGGAACTAGTGGAATAGCGATTCCCCCTAGAAATGAAGCTTCAAGCGCAGAACCTGGTCTGCCATGTAGCCTACTTGGCGAGGTGTTACATCCTGGTGAATCGGAAGTTCAAGGACGTGGTCCCGGAGAAACTGGGCATCGGAGGAATTTTTTCCCTTCGCCTCCGGGTCCCCATGATTCCAAAACTGCACCGCTTCGATACCCCGCTGCCATAAAGCCTGTGCCGCCGATGGCTTATCGGGCACGAGAATGGGGAAGAAGAGGGGACAAACGTCTTCTCCGAGTTCTTTGCGCAGCAGCGTTGCCCGGCCCTGAAGTTTTTCCTCCAACAGTAGAAAATTTTCTCTTCGTTTCAGCCAGACTCTTTCGTAATCAAACCGTTTCAGCAGGCTATGACACACGGAGGATATGGCAACATTGACATTTGCGAGATCGAAACCTGTGTCTCCGACCGGCACTCGCTTCACGCCAGCTCCCGAGAGAGTCTGGCCGGCTAGTCTCTTAAGCGCGCACAATGCGCCTCCAAAGAAATCGGACCGGCTCCTAATCCATGCCAAAGCCAGATCGGAGGTCCTGCCGGCAACGGATGCAACGGACGCGCTTTTCATATTCAGTCGAGCCAAGTCTTCTAAAACATCGCTGCTCTGCACCAGCAGTCCACCGTTGGGAAGAGGCAGTGTCTTGTAGAGACAAAAAATGGCGTAGTCGCCGAACGACCCCAGAGGTTCTCCTTGCGTCTTGCTAAAGAGTGAAATGGCGCAATCTTCGATTAAGATTATTCCGCACTCTCGACAGATGGCCCTGATTTCCCTGATCGGTTGGGGCCAACCCAGGTAGTGGATCACAAAAAGAGCGCGCAGGCCCGGCGTCGATTTACACAGACGATTCAGCTCTTCCAGGTCAGGCTCCAGGTCGCGATTAATGCGGTAAAAGTGGATACGCGCCCCAGACGACCGGATGGCTCTCACTTCATTGCCATGATGGTAATTCGGTACAAGCACGCTTTCGCCCTCACGAAAATGCAGGGCCCGAAAGAGGTGATAGATCAAATTACGCGCTACATAAGAATAAGTCTGATGGGGAGAGTTCAGTGGATAGGGGAGGCTGTCGCGGGAAGCCTCAAAAAAACAACTAGGGCTCAAAACAGGCCAAGCGGGAACGTACATTCTGTTTCCTGTTTGCTGCTGGGAATTATTTCTGCTCAACGTCGCGTCCTTCTTCCAGACACCAGTATGGCATCACGCAGGCCGCGATAAGCTTTGTGGCGGGCCAGCCGGGGAATCACGCGGAACTTGGCAAAATGTAGCAGCCGGGCGCGAAGGCGATTGGGGAAAATAGTCAACCAGTAATGCGGTCTGGTCTGCGCAGTCCACTCAAGTTTCCAAGGATCCTCCAGCCCCAGAAAATGGTACTCTCCCAGGCCCTCGGCGAAGGCGTCGTGCAGGACCATGGACAGAAGCAAGTTATAAGGGGAATAGGGAGCGTAGCTCGGGTCGTAGCCTGGCTTTAACAGGTAGAGGTTGTTTTTGAAGCAAAGCGAATAATCAAATGCCACCCTGCATCCATTGACGGTAAGAAAATGGAAGCGCAGCCAACCGCGCGTCGCTGCCCGCTCCAAAAGTCTTCCGTAAAAAAGACGGACTTCCGGCTGACAACGAATGGCGGTCCCTCGCTTCCCCTTCCATGCGGCTGCCTCAATTCGAAGGCCGTCTTCCAGAGCGGTCGGCGCCTGCGGACCGCCGGGAATCACTTCCATTTCTACTTTTCCCAGCCGGCTGAAGCGTTTCAATCTATTGCGCAGGTTCGAGCGATGTTTGCTGTCCAGCTCCGCAAAATACTTTTCCCACGTCCCTCGCAGAGGCAGATAAGGCGAATTGCCGGAACGCCAAAGGCCGATGAGAAAACCGTCGCTTGCCGCCAACCGCGGCAGTTCCTCCAGGGTTTCAGAACCCGCAGCTAATTGGCATAATTGCAGCACGTCCCACGACTCTTGCCGGGTGACAATGTAATTCCAAATGGCGCCGTAGGCCTCCTTGGACCAGCGTCCGATTATGAAATCGGCCTGAGGGGTGTGGGCGTTATAGATAAATTCCAAGCGGCGCATTGGCAAGCCGTACATGCTCCCGCGGCTCGCCATTAAAGGAGCAATGGCGATGATTTCTTCGCCCTGCTTCACCGCCAGAATGTGGAGTTCTTTCCCGGCGCCAAAGGATTCCCACCACGTTCGTACCCAGTCGTGGCTCAGAAATGGATGAGCTATTCCGATCTCTTCCACCAACCCGTTCCAAACGGGCTGAAGGCGAAGGAAAGACTGGAAATCCGAGACAGCTTCGACAGTGAATTCACAAGCGGGAGAGGGCTTGTCATTAACCGCTGCCCGATCTGCTGAGTTCCATTGCACGGCCATTCCCCGACGGGTGAAAGCATTGAAGGATCTTTGCCTCACGCCCGCTTTTCGCTGGTTCCAACTGCCAAGGCATGAGGCATGTGCCTGTGGCTCTGGCTGGAGACAATGCTTCCCACGCATGCCAGAAAGTACCAGGTGATTTGAAGGACAAAGAAGACCAGATAAAAACCGCTCAGAAGGAACAGATTTGCCAAGAAAAGTGCGGCCAGAAAGTATGGCACAAACAATCTACCCACCTTGTGTGACAGAAACTGCATGAAAAGAGGATTTCTGGACGGGAGCAGCAGTTCGGGCATTTGGGCTAGAAGCTGATAATTCCCCATAAGAGTCCTGACCTTCCTTCGATACTCCATCTCCGGAGTACACTCGACGTCATAAGCGCGAGCTGCCGGATCGAAAATAGTGCGCTTGCCCGCAAGCAGCGCGCGCAAAGGGATGGCAACATCGTCAAGAATGGTATCCTCCGGCAGTTCTTTGAACAGCTCGCGACGAATGGCATAAATAGCGCCGGTGGCGCCGATCATCGAATGAATTTCAACCTCCATGGCACGGAGCCACTTTTCATAACGCCAATAAACGCCAATGCCATCGTTGGCTTCCTTTCCGTTTTCGTCGAGCAAGATCAACTCCCCCGTCACAGCCCCTACTGAACTGTCTTGAAAATTGGCTACCAGCTCCCTGATCGCGTTCGTGTCAAGTCGTTGCCTGGCGTCGCCGAAAACCAGGATCTGGCCCTCTGCTTTCTTCACGGCGGCGTTTATGGCGGCGACTTTCCCTTTGCGCAGGCGAGAGTAAATGATCTCTACTTCCCGGCGATTAGCATACCGTTGAGCCAGGCTTTCTGTGCCATCGGTAGGAGCATCGAGGGAAACAATGATCTGCATCCTGTCTCTGGGATAATCCGAGTCCAGGCAGTTTGCGATCTTTCTTTCTATGTTATCTCGTTCGTTATGTGCGGCGATCACCAGGCTCACGGAAGGTTCCCAATACGCCTTGCGCACAGTTCGCCGTGCCAACCGCCGCCATAGAATCAACAAGACCGGATAGCCGAAGTAGATGTAAGCGATAAAGACAAAGGATGTCCAAAAGATTGGTTCAGCCATTTGCTGCCAGAGCCTCACTGCGTTCCAAAGCTGTTTTCAGCCGGCGGGCCGGCACTACATCACATGCTGCCGAAAGAATCGATCTCGCCAGTCTTACCGGATCATGCCGGATCACGCCGTCAACGCGCGCTGCCAGATCGGCGACGACAGGCGTAATTCCCATCCCCGCAAAATCATCCTTCTTCCACGCCACAGGTTCCGATCCGCCGTTCAGATAACTGCTGACCAGGTCGGGAGGAAGCGGGGTTGAGTTCAATATGCAGACATCCACCGGCTTTCGGCCCAGATAGGTTTCAAGAACGCGCAAATGATCGCCTGCGCTAAAGTTCTCTGTTTCACCTGGCTCGGTCATGAGATTACAGACGAATACCTTCAACGCATTCGACGCTTGAATAGCCTGGACGACGCCGGGTACAAGCAAGTTCGGCACGACGCTGGTATAGAGGCTCCCCGGTCCTAGCACCAGTACATCGGCACGCGCAATGGCCCGCAACGCCGCCGGGAACGGTGGAGCATCTTCAGGTTCCAACCATACCCTCTTTATTTTCCGTCTCGCAGCCGGAATCTGTACTTCGCCGCGAGCGACTGTCCCATTTTCGAATTCCGCACAAAGCGTCACCAGGGTCTCCGTTACCGGGAAAATTGAGCCCTTTGCATGGAGAAGGCGACTGGCCCGTTTTATTGCCTGTCCCAAACTTCCTGACTGCTGGCACAGGGCTGCCAGTATCAGATTTCCCAGAGAGTGTCCCTGCAGCGCGGTATCCCGGGAAAAACGATGCCGAAACAAATTTGCGAGCAGGGGATTATCCGCGCACAGGGCGATGACACAGTTTCGCAAGTCTCCCACCGCGGGAATTCCGAGATTGTCCCGAAGCAAGCCGCTCGATCCGCCGTTGTCTGCAACAGAAACGACCGCTGAGATACCCACGCGGGTAAACTGCGGGTCAAGATCGGAATTCTGTGCCAGTTTCTTTAGACCCGACAGCGTAACGGCCAATCCCGTTCCGCCTCCTATTCCTATAATTCGGAGCATAGCTTTAGTCACCAACCTACCTTCCGCTGCTGAGGAGCTCGGGCTTCAGCGTTTTCAGCAATATGGTCAAATCCAGCCGGAGGGACAGGTGTTTGATGTAGTAAAGGTCATACTGCAGCTTTTCGTATGAGTCCTCTATAGAAGACGCGTAGCCGTGGCTGACCTGCGCCCAGCCGGTGATGCCGGGTTTGATGTAATGGCGCAGGTCGTAGTACGGTATGCTCTGCCTGAATAGATTCACAAAGCATGGCCTTTCGGGCCGTGGCCCCACAAAGCTTAGTTCTCCTCGCAATACGTTCAACACTTGAGGTATCTCATCCAGGTGAAACTTGCGCAGGATTTTTCCAAGGCCTGTCACCCTCCCGTCACCCTCTCGGGCCCAGACGGGTCCGGTGTCCCGTTCCGCATCTTGGCGCATGGAACGAAATTTGTAGAGCGTGAAGAGTTTGCCTCCTTGTCCTACGCGCTCTTGTCCGAATAGGATTGGGCCCGGCGACCCGAGCTTAATGCCAACGGCAATAAGCACAATAAGCGGCGCGGCAAGAATGATTACCAGGAACGCGCAAAAGACATCGAATACCCGCTTCACACAGTGATAAAACTTTGAGAATCTGAAGCCGCCCGACGAAATAAACCACTCGGGCCGAAGGCCCTTGAGCCATACCTTGTGGCGCAGCCGCTCGTAACATTGATTGGCCTCTTCAATCTCCACGCCATGCAGCTTGCATTCAAGAAGTATCGCGGAGAATTCCTCGCGATCTTCGACATCGGGCTCTGCCACGATGATGGTCGAGATTCTGTCCTTAAGAATCAGATCCTTCAACTCGCTGTACCGGACTGTTCTTCCCGAACGCCACAATCTGTCGCTACCCAAGCTGGATGGTGACCAGAGTCCCTTGGTCTCCAAATTCTTGTTGATTTCCATCAGCTCCCAGTAGAGTCTCGCGGCCAGCTCTCCTGTCCCCACGATCAAGAACTGCTCCACGATCTCACTGCCCCTCATCAGCAGCGGAACCAGCGGCCTTAACAGCGAGACCAACGCGGCGGAAAGGAAGGCTACCAATGCGGCTTCTCCGTTACCCGGCGAAAGATGTGGGAAAAGGTAAAATAGCACGCCCGCCAGAATCAGACCCCAACCCAGGGCAGTGCAAGTCTTGGTCAAAAAGAGACGCAAATCGGCATTGACAATCAGCTCGTCCAACCCGGTCGCATAAAAACAGCCCTGACACGCAAAAAGCACCAGAATCAGGCCGGAACTCGCCTTCAGGGAGCCGACCAGCGAGGTTTCTGGGCCGACCAAAATCGCGAAAAGGACTATCACGCACAGCAGTGCGAACTGCGCTGCCAGGAAAAGTGTCTTCAAACGGAGTGTCCAATAAGGCCAAACTTTAATCATACTGACCCGCTTCCTTCCGCCTTCTCCCGCAAGTGAGCCTCGGGATAAAACCTGGAGACGGGATGGGAGTATTTGTAGTCGGCGTCATTGAAAACTATTCCCAGAACGTTGGATGTATCTAGACTTTCCATCGCCCGTCTGAAAAGCTCCCTGCGCGTTTGCCTGGCACGAACTACAATGATCATTCCATCTGCAATACCGGCCAGGACGTGCGTATCGGCCGTTGGCAGGATTGCCGGCGAGTCAAGGACCACGTATCGGAACTCCTGCCGCAGGCGCGCCATCACGGCGCGTGCCTGGGGCGAGGCCAACCGAGCGATCGGATCCTTCAGCCGGGAATCGCCGGCAATGACGCAGAGCCCGTTTATCTTCTGGATGTAGTCGGATAGGTCATCGTCGGGTTGCGCCAGGAGGTCACTGAAGCTTTTTTCAACATTAATATTCAAATACTTATGCACCAGTGGCCGGCGCAAATCGCAGTCGACGAGTAGAACCGGCTCATCAAGTGCTTGCAGCAATGCCATGCTCAGGTTGATCGCGGTTATTGTTTTTCCTTCGCGGGGAGTTGCGCTCGATATTACCAGGATCTTGGAAGAATCATCGCCTAGACGCAGCCGGGCTTTCAGGCCAAGGATCCGATATTGTTCCGCGGTACCCGAAGAAGCGTCCAAGGTCACGATAAAACCCGGCTGAGGTTCCGACTCAGTCGGAGACCCTGATATCCCTTCCAGCGCTTTCCGTTTGTGTTCTTGGAGATTCACAATTCTGTTGGAAGCGGAACGCAGGGCCGGAATCGAAGGAATGACCGCCAGAACAGGCAGATTTGTGAAGCTCTGAAAGTCCTGAGCATTATCAAATGAAGTGTCTGCCTGCTCCGCCACGAAGGCCAAGAGCAAGCCAAGGGTCAATCCGCCGAGAAGGCCCATCAACATAATCCTGAACCTCTTTGGTGTGTAAGGGCTCGTTGGAACTTCGGCCGGCTCGAGGATTCTAAACGTGACCCCCTGGTTGGTCTCCTCCAAGCGGGCGGCCACTTGGGCCTCCTGTTGTTTCTGAAGCAACGTGGAATATTGCGTCCGGGTAATCTGATAGTCGCGCGTGAGCTCCGCCAGCGATCTTTCGTGCCGGGGACCAGATGCGATTCGCTTCTGCTGGAGGGCGATTTGTCTGGTCAGATCATCCTTTTCCTGCCTGTAGCCCTTCAATCTTTGCTCTGTGGCTTCCAGTTCAGCCTTCAAACCAAGGTATCGCATCACGGCGGGAGACGGCTCGTCATGGATGGTTCCGCGTTCCTCCTGCACTGCGCTTTCAAGTTCGCTGATTTCGCGGTTGAGCCGGATGACCTCAGGATAGCGTTCCTTGTAACGTGTCTGTAACTCTCGGAGCGCAAGTTTACGTTCCTCCAGTTTGGCGGCCGCCAGTGATTTCGGCTTAGTCTGCCCGCTGTTGAGCGCCCCCTGTTTCTCTAATTGTGCTATTTCCGAAAGCAGCCCTGCCCGCCGCCCCTCCTCCTCGTTAAGCTTGGCAATTCTGGTTTGAAGCTGAACCTGAAGCGTTTCTAACATCCGCAGATTGGTCGCCATTTGTTCGGGCAATTCCTGAATGGCACGCTCTTTGTATTGGTCAATCCTTGACTCCTGATCGGCCAGGTCTCTGCCGACGCGTTCCACTTCTGCCTGCAAAAATTTGGCCGCCTTCTCCATCCGCTTTTCACGGAGAGTGGACGCGCGGGTTATGAAAAGTTCGGCAAGCTTGTTTGTCACGCCGGCCACCTGTTGTCTCTCTGTCCCTTCGAAGCTCACAGAAAAGGTGTCTTTCTCTTCGGACTGGACCTTGACCTTCGGTTTCACTTCTTCAAGGGCTCGCTCCAGATTCTGATCCCCCTCCTTGGCGAGACGGAACTCTGTGATCACTGCTTCCAGCACGGGACGGCTCAACATAACTTCCTTGATTGTCCGCAGCTGTTCCTGTCCGTTCGCCGGGTCTTTCGCTTTCGCAGATTCCGAAGCGGGCAGTTCGACGGCCAGCAACGCCTGCGCGCGATAGAGAGGAGGCAGATAAAAGGCATAAATTGCCACCGCTGCCGCAACCATGAGCGTCGGCGCCAGAATGTACAGTTTGCGTCGCTTGAAAATCTCAAACAGAGTGACCATAGACACTGGCGTTGCAGTTCGATTAGCTTTCATTGTCATTTCTCTCCGTACATGTGTCCTCTGGCCGAGTGAGCGTCGATGACACCGGTATAACTCCCGCTTCCCCACAGTCGTGCGCCTGAACTCTCGCGTGGAGAGTCTGAAAGCAGTATCCTGATGCCGCCGAAGAATCGGTTGCGTGCGATGCCCTCAGAATGTGATTGGCTCTGCAGGAAAGATTCCAAATTTAGAAAAGCGGTAAGCCGATCCGTCAGCCGGTAATCGAGGTCCAGGCGGCTAAATAAATTGGTGCGATCCCGGTCGGCAAGAGAAAAGCTTGTCCTGGAAGCGCGGACCCCAGCTTCAATTCCCGTGCGGTCACTAAAGTTTCCTCTCACCCCGAACAACACTACTTGAACCAAACTGCTCGGCAGCAAGCCTCCCTGGAAGCCTGGGCCGGCCGCGACTTGATCCGATGCGACGGGTTGTCCAAAAGAGGACAGATAGCGTTGATAGCCTGCTTTCAACCAGTACGAACCCAAACGTTTTTCCATTCGACCGGACAACGTGTAGGCACCGCTGGTTCCGTGCAGGACTCCTCCGGAGAGCCCAAGGAGCAGGTCGTGTCGAACCCGGTAATTGTAGACAAGACTAAAATTCCCAAGGGAAACCGGGAACGTGCCGTTCAGACCCGGGAGGCCCAGGCCCGAGACGTTCGACTTTAGAAAGGAGTAGCTCGCCGACAGGCTCTGGCGCGGGTCCAACAACCTGGAGATTGATACGGTTGCTCCCTTACCCGCCTCTCTGAATTCGCTTGCCGTAGAAAACTCCGAGAAAGCCATGTTCGTGTTTGTATTGTCAAAGCGGATATCCAGGTTCGTTAGGGGGTTCAACCGGTAATCAAGATTGATGTAGGCCCTGTTCTCTCTGTAGCTTCCACGCGGCAACAGAACCGGGTTTTCCGGCAACTGCCTGCTTGGATCTTTGGTAAGCAGAAACGCATCTCCTCCCCCCAGAGTCAGTCTCGGCGTGATGCGATAGTTCAAGCGGAAACCGGCCTGGTGATTCCAAGCGTCCTGCTCGTGATTTCTCATAAAAAGCTCGAATTCCGGTTGATAGCGGAAAGAAAGCTCTGTTCGCCGGCCAAGGCTGAGAAGGGACATCTCAGAGGGGACGAGCAAGAAGACATTGTCTGCCAAATGTTGGTTGCCCAGGAGGAAGTTGGTGTCGCGACCCGCGCTTAAGGTGAGAGGCGACGTCAGGAAGAAACCGCTGTTTTCTCCCGCGTGAGCCGGAACCGCGCCGGCGATCAGCGCTGTAAGGAATATTTTCATCTTGCTATTCATTGCGCTCGCCTGAGCTACTGCACGTAGACAGTGTCGGAAGGCCTCAAATAAAACGGCTCTCCCGTTCCTTCCTTGAGCAGCCGCTTGAGATTCAGCCTGATTTTCTGAAGTCCCGTTGGGCCATTCCTGATGACCAGCACCTCGTTTTGTTTTGCGAACTCGGTAAAGCCTCCGGCCAAAGCAATCGCATCCAGGACGGTGACCTTATGACGAATCTTGTATCGGTCCGGCTTGTGAACTTCTCCCAGTACTGAGATCTTAGGGCTGTTGACCTCGCGGATGACGACATTGACTACGGCGTTGTCCACGTACTGACGCAACCCCTCAGAAATTTCCTGTTGCAACTGCGTTGCAGTCTTACCGCTGGCCTGAATTTGACTAATCAGCGGAAGGGAAATCTTACCGTCAGGCCGAACCATAACCGTGGTTGAGAGGTCAGGTTCTTTCCAGACAAAGACCTCGATTACATCTTCTGGTCCGAGCACATATTCGTCCTCACGGAAGCCAGTGGCCTCGCCAGGCTGCGACTGCTGAGACTGGGCCATTGCTGAAACGCAGCTAAACAGGATGAACGCCGCAACACGAAATTTGAATTTCATTAGTTGTCCCTCTCATTCCACCCGCCCGCACGAGCAAGATTGATGCCAACGCTTAGCGATTTCTAAGTCAAGTAAGTACAGGTATTTAGAGTCGGCGGCCCCGCCCGCCCATTGGGAAGGTAGATTACACTAGCAGAATCCGAATTCCATTCCAGCTAAGCGAGGCTCAATTCTTCGTCGGAGTGCCCAGGACGGGACCCTACAGCGGAATCCCTAGGAATTCTTAGGCTTAACTCCTAGCAGCTTTTTACCTTAATTTCCCAGTGAATGCACTTGACATCAGCCGGTTAGGCCTGGCACTATTTGGGAAATTCCGGACTGGGAATTTTCCAGCCGTACGGTGGGACCCCTTAAGAAACACCTGGGACAAACCAGGAACCTTTTCTAGGGGAATTTTAGCGTTCAGGAGTGGTTTTTAACAGAAGTAATGGATTTTGGGATAGCTCCCCAACAAGTTCGGGCTGCTACACGACTCATCCCAAATAGCGACATTAGTGCCTGCTATCGCAGGGGTTGTGTGTCGCCTTTTCTGGGAATCCGCGGGTTTCATTTTCCCCCTTGAGATCGAAGATCTGCGGCCCAGGACCCTTCGGGTCCGGATTGCGAAGACTCTAGCGCGTCATCTCACGCTTTTTTTCGCAGCTTGCTGGTTCTCCTATCTAGCTTAGCTCCTTATTCGCCCGAATTCGGGAGCTGTAGTCCAAAGTCATTCCCGCTAAATCCCTCCGAGGCTTTCGGGCCAACCCCAGCAAAGGATTGGAGAACAATAAGATGAGAGGCTTTGCCACAAAAAAACGGATTTTGGGATTAGCCGTCTGGCTGATATCGGGGCTGACAATGGCTTTCGGTTACCTGACGGATCAGAAGGTTTATACCGAGTCTGACTATTTGACATTTGTACCTCCAGGCGTAGGAGGTGTTTATAAGGACCCGATCTTCGGCACTGATATTCGGCGCATTTCTAACGCTTTAGGCCAGCACAACTCTGACCGGGCGGGCGGAAATCTGACTTTCATCGTTAACGAATATTCCACGATGAGTCCCTTTAATAATGACAATTCTTTAATACTGCTGCAGCACCAAAGTTACTTTGGGCTTTACGATGGAACCGGAAAATACATTAAAGATTTGCCTTTGGTGATCAATGCCTCAACCGAGCCGCGCTGGTCTCGTCACGACTTAAACGTCCTCTACTTTGTCCAAGGCAATCAATTCAATGCATACAACGTGGCGACAGACCTCCTCTACAATTTGCATACCTTTAGCGAGTATCGCGCTATCAGCGGAAAAGGCGAGTCGGACATCTGCTTTGACGGCAGCCATTTCGTCCTGGTGGGGGACAATCGGCAGGTCTTCGTCTATGACGTCAGTACCGATAGGAAGGGACCTGTACTAGACAGTGGAGGGCGCAGCTTTGACAGCGTCTACATCACGCCCAATGACAATGTCACGATAACCTGGAACAACGCGGGCAGCAGCCGCTACAACGGAATCGAATTATTTGACCGCAACATGAATTTCCTTCGCCAGCTAAGCACCGTCGGAGGACATATGGACGTGACGCGCGATACCAATGGCGATGAGGTCCTGGTACTGATAAATGCTGCCGATCCAACTCCCGACTGCGACAACGCAGTGGAAAAGATCCGCCTGTCGGACGGCCACAGGACCTGTTTGATTTCCCTCGATTGGAGTCTGGCAGTTCACATTTCTGCGCCCGATAACAGCGGATGGTGTTTTGTCAGCACCTATGCCCCGAGCGACCCCGATCCGTCGCGGCAGTGGCCTATTTACACCAATGAGATTTTGCAAGTTAAGCTTGATGGCTCCGAAGTGAGACGTATCGCGCATCACAGAAGCCGGCCATTTAACAGTTACAACTACATGCCGAAAGTCTCGGTGAGCCGGGATGGAGATCGCGTTGTTTTCAGCAGCAATTACGGATTGCAATCGATCCTTCGTTATCCCAGCGAGTATTCGGACGTTTACATGATTTCCGGCTTGCGCGACGCGGCCCCAACGCAACCGGCCCCCACGCCGCAACCAGCGCCTCCGCCGCAACCGATTCCTGCGGGGTCGGATGCGACGACTTACCTATTTGAATACAATGATCCGGCTGTGCACTACACGGGCCCATGGTTCGAGCACAATTCGCAGGTGCACACCGGCGGGGCTGCCGAGCTTGCCATGGATGCCGGTGCGCGGGCGACATTCACCTTCACCGGCTCAGCCGTTAAGTGGGTGGGATTCACTGACGAATGGAGCGGCATTGCCAATGTCTTCGTCGATGGAGTGCTTCAAGCAGTTGTGGATACTTTTGCGTCTCCCGCGAAGGCTAAGGCTCAGTCCTTTTCAGTCAGTAACCTTTCGGCCGGCACCCACACGCTCGTCATCGAAGTTACCGGTGCCCGCAATTCGAACTCGGCAGGTTCTTGGATCTGGATCGATTCATTTGAAGTGGTGGCAAGCGAAGGGGGAACATCTAGTTTTCCAGGCCGGCGGCGCCCTTGATCTTGTTTGCGATCCTGGTTAGGTTTCAGGCCGCGCTGGCGTGGGGCGATGCTTTATGAGCGTGCCCTGTGGGCGCAGGTGGCGGTGGAAACGCACGCGGGCTTGTAGGTGCGCAAGCTCATCTCGCCGCTCGCAAATCGTACTCTTTGCCACGCTCGTCGATTTGCCACTTCTTAAGTTTGTTAAGCAAGGCCTTGTAGCAGATGTCCAGCCGGAGGGCCGCCTGTTTTCTGTTGCCGTTTGTCTCGCCAAGCACCCGAAAGACGACCTGTTTTTCCGCATGCTCTGCGGCCTGGGCGGCGATTTCTTTCAGTGACATATTTGCCTGTGAGAGGGCTTGGCTCGCTTGGGGAAATTCCCGCACGTGGAAGCGGGAATCTCGCAAGTCTAACAGGGCCATGTCCAGATCACGCAGAATTAGATAGCGTTCTACAGCATTCTTCAGTTCGCGAACATTTCCGGCCCAGTGATATTGATAGAAGGCTTCCAGCAGCTCTCGTGGAAACTCCTGCGCTGGACTCTTGTATTTTTCGGAATACTTCTGTAAAAAATGGTTGCATAGCAGGGGAATGTCCTCGCGTCTGTCGGCCAAGCGCGGAACCTCGATTCTGATCACGTTTAGACGGAAGTAAAGATCCTCTCTAAACTCCCCCCTTCGAATCGCGTCCTCCAGCCGCTTATTCGTCGTCGCCAGGATGTGAGCATCCACTCGCACTTGACTTTTTCCTCCCAACCGAGTGTATTCACGATCTTGAAGGACGTGCAGCAGCTTGGCCTGGAGCAGCATGCTCATCTCGCCTATTTCGTCCAGAAGGATGGTTCCTTTGCCGGCCAGTTCGAATTTCCCGGGTTTCTGTTGAAGCGCGCCTGTGAATGCGCCTCTTTCGTAGCCGAAAAGCTCTGACTCAAGGAGGTCGTTGGGAATGGCCGCGCAATTTACTTTGATGAACGGACGGTTCCGGCGCCTCGATTGGGCGTGAATATAGCGGGCGATGACTTCCTTTCCTACGCCGGATTCTCCGGTTATCAGCACCGGGACGTCTATGTCGGCAACTTGTTTGGTGATTTCGCGAATTCGAAGCATCTTTGGATTGACCGACAGAAAGTCTTCTTCAAACCAATCAAGCTGCGCCTTCCCGTTCTTCGCATCATGGTCGGACTGTTTCTTGACCAGCGCATTCTCTACGGCGACCTCAAGGGTGTGAGCGTCAAATGGCTCAATCAAATACTCCGCGGCTCCCTTCTCAATCGCCCCAATCACGGATTCAATTTGAGAGGCTGATGACAGCAGAATCACGGGAACAGAAGCATCAGCGGCCTTGATCGCCGCCAGGATATCCAAGCTGTTTGTCAAAGAAGTGACATCTAAAAAGACAAGCAGTGGTGGGCGGCCGGTGGTAACGTAGTCGAGAGCTTCCTCTGCGCTTTGTTCGCAATCGACCCGGTACTGTTCCGAAAGCACTCGCGAAACATGGCTGCATAAGCTGTCGTTTCTGCTGACCACTAAGATGGATTGTCTGCTCATGATCTCCTCAACTAACCAAACTCCTGAGGCAAAATTCTCTCTTGACTCCTGTTAATTCCGGATTTCTTGCTTCGGCAAACAGCCGCGTTTAAGGTGGTACCAGTCCGCAGCGAATCGCATAGCGAACAAGACCAGCAATACTGTGGATATTTAGCTTCTCCATGATCCTGTAGCGATGAAACTCAACTGTCTTGGTGCTTACTTGCAGCGTTGTGGCGATCTCCTTGGTTGTCTCTCCTTCAGCCATCAACTGAAGCACCTGCCGCTCGCGTGAAGTCAGTGGATCGGAAGAGAGATCCGCCTTTGCCAGGTAGGCTTCGACCACGGCGCTCCAGACTCTTGGACTTAGATAAATCATTCCCCGGGCTACTTCTCTAATGGCCTGAACAAGCTCCGAAACGGACTGGCTTTTGAGCACGTAACCGCGGATTCCCGCTTTCAGGGCTTCGAGGATGTATTGATCCTCTTCATGGGCGGTTAGGGCAATGATTTGCGTTTCGGGGGAAGTTTTTCGTACTTCTCGAGCTGCTCCCAGACCATTCACTATCGGCATGGTTATGTCCAGTATGGCCAAGTTAGGATGCAGTTCATCGATCAGACGGATCGCATTCTTTCCATCGGACGCTTCCCCGACCACTTGAAAGCCCTGGCGCTGCAGTAGTTCCTTTAGACTTTGAAGCAATATCCTGTCGTTATCAGCCAGCACTATCCGGGTCGTTTGATCTGTCCCGGCAGATTTCCCCCCCTCCGCCGACGATTTCTCCCTTTTGCGTTCTGGGAGTACTGACTCCTCAGCTGCTGGTATCCTGGCCATCACAATAGAAAAATACCTAGTACTGAGAAGTAGAGCAATCCGGTAAACACCTTAGGTGACATTAGGAAACTCGCCAGGTTTCCGAACTAGTGCGCCGGGGATCCATGCAGTGCTGCGCGGAAAGGCGCGGAGGGCACAGAGATTACTTAGCGCGGCGGGCCGCAATCAAAACGTCAGGGACACGGGGACGCGGCGACACGGGAACGTGGCGAGCCTGAAAATTTTTGCGGCCCGAATAGACGTCTTGATTGTCGCCCTGCCGCGCGCCAGGTCTCTGGTGTAGTCTCTGTAAATAATTCCAGAAGGGAGAACGCCCGAATTCGTTAAAGAGATTTATGCTGCTATTGACGGAACTACGACCGTTGCTATCATTTTTTTGAAAAGGTTTATGAGGAGACCATGGAAAAATTAAAAGGCTTATTAAGGGTAACGAAGAGTTGTTTCTGCTTCTGCTTGATTCTTGCCTGTATCGCGCCATTGTATGCAACGAATGTCCAGAAGGAATTCGAAGTTTTCTTTCCCTGGGTAGTGAGCGGCCAATTCGGGCTGATCAGTCTGGAGACGGCGATCGTGGTTTACAATCCGGGATCTGAAACTGCAATGGTCACGTTGGAATCGGTCAAGGCAGATTTTGACGGGCCTCAGTCTTTTTCATTGGCTCCAGCGAAAACCAACGTTGTGTTTTTCCGTGGCGTCCAGGTGGGCGCAGTCCATGTCAAATCGAATGTGCCTGTGACGGCCTCTTCGTACACTATTGATCGCTCAGCTTTGAATCCATTAAAAATAATCTCCGACCTTACGTTATCCGGCCAGCCCCTGACTTCAAAGGCAGTGTTGCCGGTGTTTATCGGGACCACACTGGCGGACAATACGGCCCTGGCTCTCGTGTATCGTCAAGGTGGCTGCTACCGCTTCACTTTATATGACTCTGAAGGTGCGCAGGTGGCGAGTAGGACCGAAGCTTTCGGATTTAATCTTTCGCGGCCCCCTTCGGAAAATGCGGCCTTTTTCGTCACCGAGCTGTTTCCCGATGTCGCTCCGGGATTTATTGGCTCCTTGGTTGTCGAGCACGTAAGTCCTGTCAATATCGCCCAGAGTTTTTCCGTCAGCGCGCTGTACACTTCGGATCTGAGGCTCGCGCCTGCAAGCGTTACACCCATCGATACGCCGTCGCAGTACATCGTCACCGTAAAGTCCGGCGGGAGCTCTACTGACTTAGCCGCCCAATACGGCTTTACTATCTCCATGTCGAATTCGTCGGCCAGCCCCGTAGTCGGCGTGATGACTGAGGAAGTAGCGCGCGCCGTAGCTCGAGACCCTCGTGTAGACAGCGTAACGATCAAGAACGTTGATATCAGTGATAGCAGCACCTGCAAGTGAAATGCTTCCTGGCGGGCACTGTGAATCAGTTGTCAAAAGCGTTGAATTTTGTTCGTCGTTTTTGGCCGCCTTCTGCTTTCCGCCTTCTGCCTTCCATGGCTTATTGGAACGAAGTTAGCAATGAATAATGCCGACTTAAGGCGCGGGTCTGAGGAAAGTCTGGACCCAGTTGTCGCGCCACCGTATGCGGCTGCCGCGACGCGAACTGACTCGCTCGGCCCAACGGTAGTGCGCTATTCCCGTGAATCGGTAGCCTGGATTGAGAATGTTAGCGCGATGACCGGCAGATCGCATCCAGCCGTCGACGGCGGCGCGCAGGCTTTGTTGAGGTTCGTAGCCGCCCGTGGTACTGAGGTTCTCGCCGACAGTTCCTAGAAAACCAAAACGGTCAACCCGCTCGCCAAACGATTCGGCGCTTCGGTCAGGGAAACTCGGCCTCGCATGATCGAAATATCCGCGCTCGGCCATATCCAGCGCCTGCTCCTGAGCCATATCCAGGGAGCGAGACTCGAGTCGCAGCGGCGCCATCCCTGCACGGGCTCGAATGTCGTTAATCGCCCCAAGCATCTCCTCCTCGAGAGGCGACACTCCCAGGTCAGTCACCTGCCTGGTTGAAGACCTGGTCGATTCAGTGGTTGAAGATCTGTTCAATCCCCTGATTGAAGATCTCGATCCGATCAAACCCGGGGTTGAAATCAAAGTTGGCCGGCTCGCCGACCTGCCGGCTGCCGTCAGAAACAAAAGCGCCACCAGACCTGCCGGGGATCGTGGAAAACGGAAATACTTGGACATATTGCAATGTCTGATGCATGTCGCAAAATTTTGTATCAAGCTTTTTTCGCATTTGGAAATCATCTGCAAGATGCCGAAAACTAATCACATTTATCATTGACATCTGATGCGTTCAAACATATCATCACGCATCGTGCCACGAACAACTGTCAACATTGATCGTCCCGTCCTGCAGGATCTGAAACGCATTCAAAAAAGGGAGAAAAAGTCTCTAGGCCGCATCATTTCAGATCTGCTAGCTCAGGCTCTTAGCCAGGCGCGGCAGCAGCCGGCCAAGGAGCTCCAGTTCAATTGGGTGACGCGAGAGATGCGCGCCCGCGTCGCACTGACCGACAAGGAAGCTCTCTATCGAGCAATGGAGGATGACACCAGCTTTCCTGTTAAAGAAGGCAGATCGAAGTCGTGAGTTTCAGCATCGATGTTAACGTCATGCTGTATGCCTCCGACAGATCCAGTCCATTCCATTCCCAAGCGGGTAATTTCTTGAGTTCTTGCGCCTCGGGAAGCGAGGTGTTCTATATTGCATGGATCACCATCATCGGTTATCTGCGGATCGCAACCCACCCAGCTATTTTCGCTGATCCCTTGTCACCAGTAGATGCGATGCTTAATGTGGATTCGCTGCTCTCTCTTCCGCATGTTCGAGTCCTGGCTGAAGACGAGGATTTTTGGGCAATTTACCACAAGGTGGTCGATGGTCTTTCGGTGAGAGGTAACTTGGTGAATGACGCTCATTTGGCCGCTCTGCTGTGGCAGCACGGAGTGAAGACCATCTATACCAACGACGCCGACTTTCGGAAGTTTCGCTTTCTCGATGTTCAAAACCCATTCGGGCCGCAGGTTTAGCGGGATTGATTTAATGGCGGAGGATTGATTTGATGGCGGGGCCGACGAGACTCGAACTCGCGACCTCCTGCGTGACAGGCAGGCGTTCTAGCCAACTGAACTACGACCCCGTTATTGGCGTTCTCTGAAAAACGTCAAATTGTACTTATCTAAGTTACAAGTTACAAGTTCCAACTTGCAAGCACAATGCGTCAGCTCTGCCAACCTTGGCCTGCATGGTGACTTCGAAACTGATGTCATCCGAGGGCGACCCCGATGTGGTCGCCCTCGCGCTAGATTGGATTGTAGTCTGTCAGATCACAAGCGAGCGGCCACGAAGAGCCGCCAAACGAACAGGCCATCGATCAGCTGAACCGCCTCTGGATTATTCAACCAAGACTGGGACAGGGGGACGCGGCGGAACGGGGACGCGTAGAGGGCGAAAATCTAAGAACGCGGGAAAAACGGATCCGGGCGAGTGAGTAGCAAGCGGCGGGAGTGCCTGGGCACACTCAAAGATCTAAAAAATCCCGCAGGGCTGACTGCACCTGCTCAATCAATGCATCCGGCAACGCGCCGAGTTCCCTTCTGAAGAGCGAATTGTCCCAAGCCAGGATCTGGTCGATGAGATTGTCGCTGTCGCGCCGCAGACCAGCCATGCCCTTGCGAATCCGGATACGCAATGGAAAGGCCTCGCCTCCATAGCACCTGAGGACCTCGGCGGAAGATGTTGCGGAGCAGAGAAAGGCGGTCGTGCCGGATCGAGCGACGCGAGAGACTCCGCCTTTTCGAGCACAAGGTTCACTTCCCTTTCAAACCGTATAGGGGAATTCCAAGCTTGCGGGCGGCTCCCAGCATGTGTTCGTCGTAGGTGGCAAGTTGGACGACCTGACCCCGACTACGCAGGAACTCGATGGACGCAAGATGGATAGCGTCCAGCGTCCGCACCGGTGCCGGAAATGGATCGAACACTCTGGCGAGGACGGGTTGAGCGAGTTCCAAGAGAGCTACGCGGCCGATAAGCAATTGCACGGCTTCGGAATGAGAGCCAGCAAGCCTGCGGGCGTGAATCCGCGTCCACACTTCGTATTCCAAAAGCCGGCTGGATACCAGCGACTCGTCCCACAGCTTCAAAGGTGGCACGCGGTCTTCGGAAAGGAGCTGCGCCAGGGCAACCGACGTATCGAGATAAATCACCGGTCAGCCCGATCCTTGTCCAATTCCCTTAACAGATCTTTCCAAGAAGCTACGGGAAGGCGCGGCGGACGGCTGTTCTGGTGGAGAGTCGGAGGGGTCATCCAGCCATTCCGAACGGCGTCGGCCAGGACGGCATCCGCCAGCCATGAGCCTCGATCCGCGCGCGGAGGCACCAACTCCGCAACAACACGGTCCCGATCGGTAACCAAAACCGTCTCCCCGCCGGCAGCCAAGCGGACATACTCACTCAGCTTGTTCTTCAGGACCTTTAGCCCTACGGCTTTCATGACTCAATGGTAGCTTCCAGAAGCTACTTTGTCAACATGGAGCGTTAACCCCTCAGCACGGCCAGGACTCCTCTCATGTAGGCAAAGGACTGCTTCATTCCAGCCAAGGGGTCGTCGGCGTTGATCTCGTATTCCAAATTGACGTATCCGGGATAGTTCATTTTCATCAGTTGTTTGAAGATCCCAACCACCGGCATTATCCCCTCTCCCACGGCGCATTGGCTTTCCTTGGCTGAAAACGAGCGAAGGTCCTTCATGTGCATGTCCAGCAGGCGGCTGCCTGCCTGCGCGATCGACCCAACAACATCGGCTCCAGTTTGGGCAGTGTGTCCCACGTCGATGCACAAACCGACGCGCGGATCCATGCCCCGGACTGCTTTCAACACGTCTTGCGGAGCGGGAAAGTTCTTGTCTTCAGGGCCATGATTGTGGATGGCCACTTTAATGTTATACGTCTTGACGAATTTCTCAATTCTTGGCAGCACCTGGTGCGTCGGAGCGACGACCATCAGCGGCATGCCGCTGATCCTTGCGTATTCGAAATACTTGCGAACGTCGGCATCGTCATCCTTGTTGAGGCTGATGGTTCCTCCGCCCACAATCTGCAGGCCCGCATCTTCGAATTCCTTGCGCCCCGCGGCCAACTCCTCTGCTGTGCTGTTGTAGGGCAAATGAAATTCCTTGATGTTCACGTACGGAGTTCCCAGTTCCTTGATTATGGCGATCGCTTTGCTGCGGGGAAATTTTCGCAGTGAATAGCTGGCCACTCCCAGTTTAATCTCCGCAGGTTTGGGATCATTGTCGGCCCGAGCCACGCTGATTCGCGCCAGACCCGCCAGCCCAGCGGTGGTTGACAAGAAACTACGGCGATTCATCGACATGGTTCCGCCTCCGCATTCGATTGTCAGTTGTTGCACGAGGATAACACACCTATGCTGCCACGCGCAGTGCACTCACAGAGCCGCGGCCGGAAGGGCGCGGCGCGCCAGAATAGCCGGCTTAGGCAGTCCCGTTGTGCTCAAGCTGGCTGGATTTTTTCAGTAATGGGGTCGTGCGGATAACCTAGATTGCCGCGCCGCGCCCTTCCGGTCGCGGCTCTGTGGGTGCCGAGTGGCCAGCCGGGATTCATCGGGCAAGATTCTTAAACCGATGACTGATGACCGATAACTAATCACGTTTTGGTTGCGGCCCGAGCGCGCGCCGTGTCCCCAGTGTTCCCGGTGGTTCAGAGTTCTTGGCTGCGAGTTTCTGCCAGCGGAAACCCGACCATGTTTTCTAGAATCGCAATTGGGGCCTTCTCGGGCCAGACCAGGCTATCGCGCTTCACCACGAAAGTCTGCTCCAGAGCATGCTGTCCGCTAATGCAAGAGTGACTGGTGGTATCGGTAAAACAAATCCAAGTGGAACCGGCGGGGAACTCCCATCGCTCTTTACGGCAGTTCTGTTGGAATACGGAGTTTTCTTTCAAGAAATGATGAAAGCGGAGCATAAATCGATCATATTCCGAGCGGTCCACCACGGGCAGTCTCATTCCGGAAAGGGCGCGCAATAGTTTGTGCCGGGCCCACCCTGCCAATCGGGGCGAGGAGGGAAGCCCCGCCTGACGGGCGAACTGCTGGGCCAATGATTCAAAATTGTCCGAAGTGATCCAGACTCGCGGCCGCGTTGGATTGATATTGGTAAAAATACGCAGAAGCCGATTTCCATCGGAAGGACGCGTGGGAAAGGAGTCCACGTGAATAAGATCATTTCGTGCATGCAATGCAACGGCGCGGCC
>DASXTB010000011.1:0-8888 GCA_036505615.1 Acidobacteriota bacterium | reverse complement strand
ATATGCACTCCCGGTTTTAACCAGTCGCCTCGAAAGACCGGAGTCGGTGACGTGGTACACGTGCACAGGATGTCCGCCTGACGGGTGGCAGTTTCAGCGGCGGTAACCTGATATTCGATGCCGGCATCAGCAGGGAGCGTTCCATGGATAGGCCGTAAACCGGAGCAGTGGCTGGCCGCGCCCTCAGATTTTTTCTGAGAACTCTCCATTTCTGCCGCCAACTGTCGGGCGCGCTGCTGATTTCGGGAACATATAAGAACTTTCCTGAGAGCTGCGTGCGTCTGCAGCAAGGCCGCAATATGCGCTCGAGCCTGTACTCCGGCGCCAAAGACGGAAAGGACGCTTGCCTCTTTTCTGGCCAGAAGCCTGCAGGCCAGCGCCGAGGTCGCCGCAGTACGCCGTGCAGTTAGAGTATCGCCGTCCAGCTGGGCCAGAGGGGTTCCAGTGGCTGCTTCGAACAACACATAGAGCGCCTGCACCACGGGAATCCCCTTATCTGCATTGGCCCTGAAAACGGTGATGACTTTGATTCCCAGATGCAACGCGTCGGCAGCCGGCATGGTGATCAGCATGCCCTGTTTGATTTCGGCCACGGTGCGTTGCGGAATGATCCAGCCGTGTGCGCGATATCTGGCGAAGCTTTCCTGCAGAGCCCGCACCAGGTCTGGATATACGAGAAGACGATTCAGTTCTGTGCCGGAAATAAATTTCATTTAGCCGCGCCCAGGGCAGGTTATACCAGAAATGGTCTGTTGTCTGTTGTCGGTTGTCCATTGTCCGTGGTCAGTAGTCCGTTGTCTGTGGTCAGTAGTTCGTTGTCCTTCAGACTAACCAAGCCGTCCCAGGGGACGCTGACCGCCGACCACTGACAACGGACCACCAACTACGGACACAGCCAGCGCAAATTTGACTTCTCCACCTTCAGGACGTAACCTGAGAGTTTGATGGATTGGTCTAGAAATTCCTGTGCAGTTACTGAGCAGGAAAGCGTGGGGCTCTTACCGGAGCTGTGAAGTGACTACAGTTGAGAAGTCGCCGATCGTAGAGCAAATTCTGGCAGCGCTGCGCAATGTCCGCGATCCGGATCTGGGACGCGACATTGTCTCGCTAGGGTTTGTGAAAAACATCGAAGTAAGCAGTGGGAAGGCAGACGTGACAATAGAGCTGACAACACCTGCCTGTCCTGTAAAAGATAAAATGAAGGAGGAAGCGCATCAATTAGTCTTGAGCGTTCCAGGAATTCGTGAAGCCAACGTAACAATGACGGCACAAGTGCGAGCAACAGCCGGTCCATCGTCTTCGCAGTTTCTTCCCGGCGTCAGAAACACCATTGCCATAGCTAGCGGAAAAGGAGGAGTGGGGAAGTCCACCGTGAGCGCGAACCTGGCGCTGGCGCTGCAGCGGTCAGGGGCGAGCGTGGGACTTCTGGATGCCGACATCTACGGGCCCAGTATCCCTACAATTTTGGGAATCACCGCCAAACCGGCCGCTACGGAAAGGAACTTCCTCATTCCGGTTCAGCAATACGGCGTGAAAGTGATTTCTGTCGGGTTTTTTATCGGTGAAGAGGACGCGGTCATTTGGCGTGGGCCGATGTTGAACAAGCTGCTGGATCAGTTTCTCGGAACGGTGGAGTGGGGAGATCTTGACTACCTGGTGATCGATCTGCCTCCTGGTACCGGCGACATCCAATTGAGCTTGTGCCAAAAAATTCCGCTGGCAGGAGCGATCATCGTCTCGACGCCCCAGGACGTGGCGCTGAAGGTGGCGCAGAAGGCGATCACCATGTTCCGAAAGCTCAACACTCCGGTTCTGGGGATGATCGAGAACATGAGTTATTTTATCTGCGGGCACTGTGGCCAGCGGGAAGAGATCTTTGGGTCTGGCGGCGCAGAGAAGGCAGCGCAGCGTCTGGACATTCCCTTTCTGGGGAAGATTCCACTGGTGACCTCGCTGCGCGCGAGCTCAGATAGCGGGCGTCCGGAAATTATCGATAATGCGCAATCGCCCGTGGCACAAGCGTTCATTCACGTGGCCGAGAACATGGCGGCTCAGATCAGCATTGCCGCCATGAAGGGCGAAGTCGGGCAGGAAGTTAAGATCTCGTTTTAGAACCTAGGTGTTGGGTGTCGGGTGTCGGCCCGTCACCCGTCACCCGTCACCTAACACCCAACACCCGAAACAATCGATGCATCCCACTCCCAGGGAAATCACACGCGCCGGCCAGCACGACGTCAAAATCATCTGGAATGACGGCCATGAGAGCGTCTATCCCGCCCGCGAGCTAAGGTTGTCGTGCACTTGCGCCGCCTGCGTCGAAGAGATGACCGGGCGCAAGACGCTGCGGCCCGACTCTGTCCCTCAAGATGTGCATCCCTTGGGGATTCAACTGGTCGGGCGCTATGGAATTCAAATCAATTGGAGCGACGGCCATCACACGGGGATTTATACCTTCGAGACACTACGCGCTAGTTGTGCCTGCCCGCAGTGCAAAGCATCGCGATAAGCTTTTACTGTGGCTAGCCCCAATCACCCTCAGAAATCTGAATGAAGGAGATCAAACTAGGTTCCATTGGTACACACGAAGTTCACAAATTGGTCAAATTTTGATCATCCCAATGAATCCCGGCTGGCCACTCTCCACTGCATGCACCCACGGAGCCGCGGCCGGAAGGGCGCGGCGCGACAATCTAAGTTATCCGCACTATCCCAACTGAAAATATCTAGCCAGCTTGAGCGCAGCGGGATTTCCCAAGCCGGCTATCCTGACGCGCCGCGCCCTTCCGGCCGCGGCTCTGTAGCTGCATCGGGCTGCTCACTGACGGCTTTCCAAGCGTGAACAACCCAAGCATGACCAACTCACTCTGAATCCGTATAGATTCGCAAAGAACAAAATCGGTGTCAGGTCTTGAAAATTGAATTATGCACGAATGCACGATGAGGCCGCCTTCGACAGTCATCCATTCTTGGGGTCGAGGTCGACGTGATAAGGCAAAAAGTCAATTTTCAAGACCTGACTCCTAGTTCTTTGTTCCAATTGTGACCGGGTTCATTATGCTTCTACCTCCCACGGCGTCGGCGCTTAAGCTGGTGCTAAGAGTTCTTGCCCGTCCCCCACGCAGCGAGCATTCCGTTTCCTATCTCCGTGAATTCAGGATGCGATTTCATGTAGGTTTGTATCTCGCTGGCTGTTTCTGATAACGCGTCCGCAATGCGCTGAAGAATCTGCCGCACTTTCGCAGGAGCGCCGTGCATGCGTGTCTCCCCCAATCTGCGGAGCGCTTTAGCGTCCGGCCATTGTGTGGTGCCATTGAGTGTGAACGCCAAACTGTCCTTGGGAAGATAAATCGACGTCGTGACAAGGTCGAACAGCGGAGCGAGGCGCGCTTCCCCTAGAACATCGTCATAAACGACAGCGAAGTTCTTCAGATGAGCGGCGCCATTGCGCAGCGCGCAATTCAAGGGCAATCAGAGTAAACAGCCTTTCAAGGTCCGCGAGCAGCTCGGCAGAATGGGAAAACTCCTCAAAACGCTTCATGCCACGATTTGCCGCTTTCCATTTCGAAGAGCCTAAACGGCAGTTGCCGAATGGAACCGCCGCCCACCAGGCGGATGAAGGCTTCCGCTGCTTTCATGCCGGCTTCGCGCCCACGGAAATCCTCCATTATCTCGAGGTGATTGCGATAAATCTGTTCTCCGTTCTGGCTCTTGTGGACAAAGAGGCAGGCTTTTTTCTTTTCTCTCGAGGAGGTGATATCGACGTAATCGGTGGGCGAGAACGCCAGCGTCTGGCTTCCCCTGTTGACTTCAAAGAAATAGAGAGCGAATTTGCGGCCGGTGCCGACATAGGTGCGAATCGTCAGAATGCTGGCGGCCTGATGGTCTGGATGCGTGTCGATGGGCCATTGGGTGAAGACAATATTGGCTTCCTCGGCAGACAGCAATTTAGCGAAAGCCTCACTGCTACTGCGGCTCACTTCGGTGGCGCCGTCGATCTGACCGGCAAAGACCGGCTTGGCGCCAATAATCTTGCACGCGGCCTCCGCCTCCGCGGTTCGGATACGGGCAGATTCCTCCAGCGACTTGCCCGGGATTCCTCTTTCCCCGCGCGTCAGATAGATCACCGTCACGCGGTGACCCATCTCGGAATAAAGCGCTAGTGTCCCGCCGCAGCCCGATTCAGGGTCATCGGGATGAGCTCCCACGCAGACTATTTTCAGCGGGCTGGTCGTTGCCTGAAGATCTGCGGAAGGTTGCTCCGCGCCAAGAAGAGTTTTGGCCGTGACCACAGGGATCAATCCAACGTTGGCCAGCGATAGCTGCATGAAATTCCGGCGAGACAATCGCGATGGTCGTCTTGTCATAATCTCTCTCCTCGCGGTCAGCGTGAAAAAGTACTGAGCCGTGCGCGTAAAATTTGGGATTATTCACAAAAATTCACCGCAGAGACGCAAAGAACACGGAGGCGGCACAGAGAATGGGGCTGAAGCTTGAGGTATGAAGCCAGATGAAAGACTATCATGGCATTCGAAGACCTCTTGGGTCTTCAAACATCAAGCCTCAGCCCCATTCCCTGTGCTATCTCTGCGCTCTTTGCGTCTCTGAGGTGAACGTTTGTGAATAATCCCCGTAAGCAAGTGAACTCTCGTCGGAGAGACCGCTCCCTAGCGGTCGCGGCTCTCCGTAGCCTTACGCCGCGCCCTTGCCAGCAGTTCGCCCTTCGATGTCTAGAGTGGTACGCATAGTCGAATGCTTATACGTCCACGTACTCACGAATTTCAACCTGAGTCCCTGTACGGGAAAGTTCTTCGGCGCTTCGGAGAAGCTGTTCAGTCACCTCTTCCCCTACATATTCTTCACCACAGTTGGGACAGACACGCGCTGGCACTCCTTTGACCACTAGTGTTACCCCGTTGCGTTCCAGGGTTACCGTCGAGCGACCCGCTTTGGTCTCTGCCTGTTTACAAATCACGCACTTCATGCCTTTCTCCTTTTGAATCCTTGCTCCCACTCTTTGCGATCTGGCTCGTAAACAGTAATCACGACTGTTTCCTGCTCCTGAGTGTTCTCTGCAGCGACTATGTGGGGAGGGCGAGATCCACTCCACCCTAACACCAAACGGCTAGGATAGGGAGTATCTTCAGGATAACTCTCGATGACTTCGCTGGTTGCCAGCGCTTTGCGCACGTCATCTACTGCGATGTGGCGCTGAAACATACGTTCCACTGCGTGCTGGCGAAAAACAAGACGGCCGAAAGTCAAATAGGGCCTCCCGGTTGTTTTGTCCTTGATTTGATGGGAACGCTTATTCGACGGCAAAAATCGTTCCCAGTGGAAGTATCTGTCGAAACACTACCTTCGAAGGCGTAAGTTTGTGTGGCGCAATTTCTCCGCCTCTAAATCGAAATCAATACGGCCAGCCAGCCGCAGCAGTCGCTGCTTTTTGCGCCGCCGGATCTCTTCTTGGGCCGCGATGCGCACCGCTTCCGATTTATTGGGCGCGCCCGTTTCTTTCATTAGCGCTTCAACCAGGCTTTTTTCGACGGATACGGTAGTCCTCGTGCGCATAATCCCGGGCTGTGTGGCGGTTAAGCCGTTCCTGCTGATAGTGCTTTTCCGCCGAGGGTAGCGGACCAGGTCTTTAACCGCGAAACTAATGCCTCGGCCTCGACTGTCGTCTCGAGCCTCAGAACGCAGTCATACTGGTTCGACTTAAACACGCTGTGCTTTTCGTTCAGCACCTTCCGAATTGCAGCATCCTCACGCCCGATCACCTCGGCCAACGTGCGAGTTGGTATCCAAACATCTAGCTGTCCGCTGGAAGATTTCGCGTACGCCTCAGCGATGTTGATGCCGAAAACCATAAGTTTCCCGGTGGGTGCTTCTCCCCAGTAGCGGAACGATCCGCCATAGGCATTGCTGGGACGTTCTTCCCACAGTTGGTTCATCTGACGACAGATTTCGAGCAAAGGACTCACTTTTTTTTCCGCGGCCATCTTAAGTAACTCCGCGATCGTTGGCAGCCTCTTCCCTCCAGCACCACGCTGCGCCGACTGCTCTGGAACAAGCAGGGCCCTCGCCAGTATTTCGATCTGACCAACTCTTGCATAAGAAAAGAAGACGGCGTTGATGTCTACACTGTGTCTTTCAGCCAAGTAGTTCACGATTGCTTCAGCGGAGGCGTCCAGCTTTGGTGCGACTAGTACGACGCTGTGGCTCTGGCAAACGATGGCGGTGAGAGACTTGCCAAAATGCTCTTCAAATGCATCCTCCAAAGGCTTCTTCAGATACTCCTCAGCGAATACACGAATCTGGTCTTCGGTGGCAGTATCTAACCAGGAAGCGTAATGCAAAGCCTGGGCCACTGCTTCTCGCGGCGTCTTGTCCCTTTTCAACTCGATGATCACCAGCTTTCCATTACCATCAATGCCAAGGAGATCCAAACAGCCAACGCCAGGCAACTCACGCTGCCGGTCAATGATAAGCAAGTCAACGCCGAGGATGTCCGGCGTCTGCTCGATCCAATTCTCCAGTTCTTTTTCCAGATGGTCACCAGCAAACGCCGCCTCGTTGACCTAGTGTAGCTTGCCATCATTTACTTGCCAGAGTTTGATTTCGGTAGCCATCGTTTTGCCCAACTGTCGCTGTGTTCAGATTTCAAAACGGACATGCATTCTTCGATTTCCGTAAGGCCCTGCTGAACCCAGAGTATAGGCGACGCACGATTTCTTGCCAAAATCCTTTTTGTAATCCATCTGTCATCCAGAGTCTCCATCGGTACCTTTCCCTTTAGAGGAAATCGCGCGCTGGCGGTTTCCCGATTCGAGGAGAGTTCAATGAGCTATCGGCTGCTTTCTGGGAGCTCTGTCACACGCCCGGACATACAGAATTTTGTATGTCTGGAAGTCTTTGTAAGAAGTTTAGAAAGTGGAGGCGGCGGGAATTGAACCCGCGTCCGAAAGTGTTCAGCCTGGGAATCTACATACTTAGCTTGCTTGGTTTGTTCGCCTCTGAAGATAACAAGCAAGCGAAAATCTTCAGCGACTAACCTCTAGACTCTCGCCGATCTCTGCGAGGTGAAGAGATCCGCCAGCCTGCTGTGCGACGCTTTGTCCCGCCCCGCAGGCAAGACGGGCAAAGCGGCTACCTAATTAATTAGGCAGCTAGAGCTAACTGATTGTCAGCAGTTATGTTTAGTTCCACTTGTTTTACGAGGTGAGCGGACACCTCGGTATGCATCCTCGGCCTCATCGACTCCCGTCGAACCCAATTCGCCCCCATTCAGGCAAGGGTGGTGGCTGCTTGATTAGGATAACATTAGCTGTGACATGGTTTCAAAAATTCGTTCGGGTTCGGGGGTTCGAAATTTGTTGCCGCGGGGGTCCGAAAAAGAGTCATGCAGGATATAAGCGGACAGGAGCCCGATTTTGAGAAAAAAGGATGGTCGGAGAGACGGCCTGAGGGCCGTCTCTACTCACAAAATGTAAAATTTCCTGGGAAGGACCCAACACCCGTAATTCATTTCGCTGCCGCTTCCTGGTAAATCATCTTGGGCGTTTCCAGCGTCACCTTCGTATAGGGGGGGATGGAATGCGTGATCCAGACATTGCCGCCGACAACTGAGCCACGTCCGATAATTGTCTGGCCACCTAAGATGGTGGCACCCGAATAAATCACCACATCATCCTCAATTGTGGGATGTCGCCTGGTGTTGCGGATGACGTTCCCAGCCTCGTCCTTGGGAAAGCTCAGCGCGCCCAGTGTAACTCCCTGATACAGCTTCACATTGTTCCCAATGATGGTTGTCTCTCCCACGACCACTCCTGTGCCGTGATCGATGAAAAAGCTGTTGCCGATCTGTGCGCCCGGGTGAATGTCAATGCCTGTGATGCCGTGTGCATATTCGGTCATCATTCGTGGGATCAGTGGAACCTCCAGTTGGTGCAGTTCATGCGCGAGGCGGTAGATAGTAATGGCATGAAAACCCGGGTAGGAGGAGATAATCTCATCAAAACTCTTGGCGGCCGGGTCTCCGTCGTAGGCAGCCTGCACGTCCAGCGACAATCGGCGGCGGAGATCGGGTATGCGTGCTAGAAACTCGACCGTCTTTGTTTCGGCCAATTCCTGGCAATGGTCGCAGATGAAATCTGAGCGCCGGCAGTTGTGCCGGAAGCTTCGGTAGATTTGCTCGCTCAGCCTCTCATACAAGATGTAAATATTGTCGGCCAGGTGGAACTGGATATTGTTCTTGTCAACTTTTCGCTGGCCGGCATACCCGGCACAAAGCACCGCCCGCAGCGTATTAAGTACGCCTACAACAGCCGTATCCGACGGCAACCCCGCGTCGAAACAGCTATTAAGCGGTGCCTCTTCAGCGTAGCCTTCGGCAATCTCCCGGATGATCTCAGGAAGCTGGCGTCGCTGCTTGTTTTCGAACATGGGGTTGATTATACGCCTGGAAAATGAAGAATTAAGAATGAAGAATTAAGAATTAAGAACGGAGACATCACCGATCATCAGTCATCGGTCATCAGTCATCAGTTCGTTAAGAAATGCGATTTCATATGTAGATCACCTATATCCCGATACGTCAACTAGGGAGGAGTGGCAGAACCTCTTTACCGATGACTGATGACCGATGACCGATGACCAATGACGTCTTTCATTCTTAATTCTTCATTCTTCATTCTTAATTCTTAATTCCTATAATCATCACCGTGCTTCGTGATCGAGTCCTCGTCACCATCCGAAAATATCGCATGCTGCAGCCTGGCGACCGTGTCCTGGCAGCTGTCTCGGGAGGACCTGACAGCATCGCGTTGTTTCACCTTCTGTTACAGTTCCGAAAGGAGCTTGGCTTTCTTTTGGGCGCGGCGCATTTCGATCAT
>DASXTB010000010.1:0-24873 GCA_036505615.1 Acidobacteriota bacterium | reverse complement strand
AATTCAGGCAGGCAGTATTCCGGCTGAAGACATCACTGTCAACATCAATCAAAGTTGGGAACAGCAGTACGGGGTTGTTCCCACTCGGCTCACCGAGGTTCAAGTGTCTGTCCCATACCATGTGATGTCGCTGGCGATGTTCAAAGACCTGAGCATCACTATTTCCTCCGACGCGTTGATGCGCAATGAGACCAGTCAGTAATCCATTTAGCAGAATCCGGTGGCATGTGGGCGCAGGGGACGGCTCCTCGTCAATGAAAGTACCACGCGTTAGCGAACGGGGCACTGCGCTGGTTGAATTTGCGCTGGTACTTCCCATCCTGGCTCTGCTTTTTGTGATAGTCATCGATCTTGGTCTGGTGCTGCGCGATTATCAGGTACTGCAGGATGCCGCTCGCGAGGGCGCGCGTTTCTCCGCGCTTCCGAAAAACTGGATGGACGGGCAAAATCCCGCCGCCACCGAGCAGGTGATTAAACAGCGCGTAATTGATTATCTGCAGCAGCAGCGCATCACCGTGACAGCGCCGAATATTACCATCGATCAACTCTTTCCCATTCCGATGGGAACCATCACCGGCTACGGATCCAAAGTGACCGTGTCTTATACGCGATCCTTTTTGGTTGGAGCATCACTACTGCCGGTGGGTCAGCTAACGCTGATCGGGAGCGCTGTGTATCGAAACCTTTATTAGCGGCCTTAGCCGGACGCCGGGTAGGACTGCCGGGGGTATTTCAAATGAATAGAAACCGAATGTTAGTCGTCGCAGCGTTCGCGATTGCTCTAAGTGCAATCGTAACGTTCATGGCTTATCGTGTTCTGGCGAACCGTTTGGGCCCCAATGCAAATCGAACTGTACCCATCCTAGTCGCCGGCGAGCAGCTTTCCATCGGTACCCGTCTCACTCCACAGCAGGTGCGACTTGCCGCATGGCCCAAAGCGATGCCGCTGCAAGGCAGCTTCTCAGATCCCAAGGAGATAATAGGCCGCGGTGTGGTAGTCCCGATGGTACCCAATGAGCCCGTACTGGAAGCCAAACTTGCGCCCAGAGACGCAGGCGCCGGCCTTACCTCAGCGATTCCGGAAGGGATGCGAGCAATGGCCGTAAAAGTCAACGATGTTATCGGTGTCGCCGGCTTCGTGCTGCCCGGTACCCACGTCGACGTGATCCTGGCCGCTTCCGCTGGCAGCATCAATTATTTTGAGAATACCGCCGCCAGAGTCATTCTTGAGAATATACAAGTATTGGCCGTGGGCCAGAATCTAAGGCAAGACGTAGACGGAAAACCTCAGAATGCCCAGGTCATTACGCTACTGGTGACTCCCGAGGATGCGCAGAAACTTTCGCTCGCCTCATTGGAAGGCCGGATCCAGCTTGCGCTTCGCAATCCGATGGATTTGAAATCGGCAAATCCGGCGGCAGTGCACAAAGCGGCGTTGTTCGGAAAAGCGGTATGGCGCTCCGACGAAGCCACCCGATCCGCTCTCATTGACCGCGAAACAGCGCCGCGCGTTCAACATGCCGTATTTCACAGGCCGGAATCAAAATCACCGGCTCGAGCGACCAGTATGCCGGCGGTTCCAAAGGTGATGTCTGTTGAATTAATACAGGGAAATACCAGACAAACGACAACCTTCGAAAAGATTCAGTAGAGCCGGCGTGAGGGAGCTGATGCGGAGTGAAAAAATGCTAAACGCGGCGTCCGGTAATCAGTTTTCAAAATTTCTGCTGTGGTTATTGCTGGCCGGCATAATCCCGCATCAAATGCATGCCAAAGAACAGCAGGGCGCTTTGCCTGAACAGGCGCCTCAGTTTGCTCTGCCCGCGATGGAAGGGCCCATGGTGCTTCGAATGCTTGCCGGCAAGTCGCTGGTAGTCAATTCGCCCGAGCCATTAAAACGCGTTTCAGTAACCGATCCGGCAATCGCTTCGAGCGTGATTATTTCTCCCAATCAGGTTTTGCTTCACGGACATGCGCCGGGCACCGTCACATTGCTCCTGTGGGATGAACAGGAGAGAACGCGCTCGTTCGATCTGCAGGTAGAGTTCGACCTGGCGGCAATTCGCGAGATCATTGCTCGGAGTTTCCCCAAAGAGAGCATCCAAATCACGCAATCGGGATCTTCACTTCTTGTCAGCGGCAAAGTTTTCTCAAAGGACGTAGCCGATCGGATTATGGCGCTGCTTCAAACGCAGACGAAAAATGTGGTCAACTTGCTTGAGGTCGCTGAAAAAGACAGCGACCAGGTATTGCTGCAGGTCCGTTTCGCTGAAGTAGATCGCACTGCGATCCAGCAGCTCGGCTTGAATCTTATCAGTACCGGGGCGGGAAATACCTTTGGTGCCATTTCGACGCAGCAGTTCGAGCAAATGCGAGCCAATGTCGGATCTCTTCCGCAGAACGTCCAACTCCCAGGAGGAGGAACCACTGTTCAGGGTGGCAGCGTGGCTACAGGAGCAATCGGGAATAAGTTGTTAACTTCTCCCGCGAGTTTTGGATTGAGCGACCTGCTAAACATCTTTGTCTTCAGGCCCGACATTAATCTGGGCGCCACGATCCGCGCTCTGGAACAGAACAACCTGCTGCAGATTCTTGCCGAACCGAATTTGCTCGCGCTGGACGGACGCGAGGCAAACTTTCTTGCCGGCGGAGAGTTTCCTTTTCCCGTTGTACAGGGTGGAACGAATTTCACTGCAGTCACCATTCAGTTCCATGATTTCGGAGTGAGGCTGAAGTTTACTCCCAATATCCTCCCTGACGGCAGGATTCGATTGAAGGTGGAACCGGAAGTCAGCTCTCTCGATTTTGCCAATGCATTGACGATCTCAGGTTTTTTTATACCCGCGCTGTCGACGCGCAAGGCCCAGACCGAAGTGGAATTGCGGGATGGGCAGAGCTTCGCAATCGCAGGTCTGATTGACAATCGCTTGACCGAAGTGGCCTCCAAAATACCCGCGCTCGGTGATATTCCGATCATCGGAAAGCTCTTCCGGAGTCGCAATTTAAACCGAGCTAAGACGGAGTTACTGGTGATGATCACGCCCACACGGGTAAAGCCTCTAGCTCCGGGGCAGGTCCCGCCCTTGCCCGGCTTTGTCAAGCCTTTCCTGGAGGGCGGAAAATTTGATGGAAAGGTGGGCGAAGTTCCGTCGGCGCCGGGACAAAAGCCGCCGCCTTGAAGATGACGCGCATGAATTTGCCTTGCATGAATTTGCCTTGCTTAGATATCGAGGATCGCAGCGTGGTGATAACGATATTCCACCGTAACAATGAGCAAAGAGGCTACGTTTTGGCGACCGTGGCAGTAATGCTGGCCGTGCTGCTCGGTTTCGCCGCTCTGGCCATTGATGTAGGCGTGCTCTACAGCGCCCGAGCCGATACACAGAGGGCGGCCGACGCGGCCGCGTTGGCGGGAGCATTCACGTTTGTCCTGGATTCGGGCGCGGCGCAGCCTGATCTTGCCCGGGATCACGCGATTAAGACCGCCGTGACCAACAGCATAATGGGTGCACCCATCCAGGAATCAGACGTGACTGTGGATGTAGACGTGGCCAATCGCGTTGTTAACGTCCGAATCAGCCGAAATCAGCCAACCATTTTTGCGCGCATACTGGGCTCTACCGGGGCGTCGGTCGCCTCCGGGGCGTCGGCAGAAGCCGGGGCCCCGGGTCAGGGAGCCGGCACGCCGCAGGCGACCGGTACCCGGTGTGGAAAACCGTGGTTCATTCCCACCACTTTTCTTTTACCAGCGGGAACCAACTGCACGACCGCATGCAATTCGAAAGTATTGAGCAGCAAATTGCTTTTACAGAACGGGCAACCCACGCCCTACGCACTTTCACAAATCGGCCAGCGCTATAAGTTGCATATGAGGAAGGATGGAGTTTCTCCCATCCAGCTCGATGCCAGCGGCGCTGACGAATATCGCAGCAACATCGCTACCTGCGCGGATACGCCGGTGCTGTGCGGAAATACCTATCCGGTCGAGCCCGCTGATGTGACCAGCGCGACACTGCAGGGCGTTAATCTGCTAGTCGGCAACCCGGCGCTATTTCATTTTGTTGCGCCTAACTTTTATACCAACACGCAAACGGGAACAGAGACCGATACTACACCGGGACTGATCGCAGCGCCGATCTGGGACGTATGCGCCTATTGTCCCACCGCGTCGCCTACGCAAATATCCGTCAATGGGTTTGTACTGCTGTTTATTGAAAATTCAGATGGTGTGGACGTCAATCTCAGGCTGATCTCGATTTTCGCGTGCGGCGATTTGGAATTCAGCGCCAGCGGCGAGACCGGGCCATACGCAATTCCGGTACGGCTGGTGCGGCTGACTTCGTAGCAGAGGAAGGGATTTAAATGGCAGCAGCAACGATCAATGTGGGAATCATGGCTCCCTCGCATGAGACGCGCGATCTCCTGCGCAATCAGGTGACCGCGACTAAATCGGCAATTGTGTCGGCCGAAGCCGATCAGTATTGCACTGTTTCCACGGATCCGGTGGTGCGGCGATTTTTAGACGCCGCGGTAGAGTTGATCTTTGTGGACTTGCAAGATCCGCACAAGGCGATTCGATCGCTTCAGATCTTGCACTCCAGTATTCCTTCAAGTTGGCTGATTGTCTGCTCCAATGTGAACGATCCGCAGCTCATTATCGACACAATGCGAGCGGGAGCCCGCGAATTTCTTGTCAAACCAATTACGGCTGCGCAACTTTCCAAAGCATTGGAACGCTATCTGGCCGATTCACCACATGCGGGTAATGCCGGCCAAACCGGCCAGCTCTACGTCGTCACCAGGGCCAAAGGCGGCGCCGGCGCAACTTCGGTTGCCATCAACCTGGCAAGTTGCCTCAGCGAAACTGCCGAGAATCGAGTGGCGTTAATTGACTTGACTTCGCCTGTCGGAGATATAGCTGCCTATTTAAACATAAAGCCGCAATTCACCGTGTCGGATGCTCTCAGTTCAGCGTCCCGGCTTGATCCGGTATTACTGGAAAGCTACATGAGCCGGGCGCATGGTATTTCAGTTCTGCCAGGAGTGAAAGAATTTCATCCCGGGCACATGCCGGATCTTTACGAGTTGGCCAACGTGCTGGAGGTCACGGCGCAGACCTACACCCACACCATCCTGGACCTTCCCGCCTCGTGGGATGAGGACCACACGCGGATGGTGGTGGAAATGTCAACCGGCGTTATTGTGGTTCTTACGCCGGAGTTGCCCGCGCTGTGGCGCACCCATCGCTTGCTGCAATTCTTGGATCGCTCAGGCGGAACGGAAAAATTGAGATTGATTCTAAATCGCTGCGGCGCTAGCGACGAAATCAGCAACAGCGACATCGAAAAAGTGTTGAGCCACGCTGTCTACTGGAGGCTGCCCAACAATTATAACAGCGCCATAGAAGCGATAAATTCAGGCAAGCCGCTGGCCGCGTTAAATCATTCCGCGCTGGCACGAAGCTATCACGAACTGGCTTGCCGCCTGGCTGGAACTGCAGCGCCGGAAAAACGGCGCCGCCTTTTTGAGCGCTTGTTTGACAAAGCGGGAGTTAACTGATGGGACCTTCCAAACTGGTAAACATCAACCACAAGCAGCTAAAAGCCACCCTCCACTCGCAGGTACTGGATCAAATTGATCTGGAGAGTTTAAGCCGATTGGATGAGGAAACGAGGCGCGAGCAAATCCGCAAGGTGATTCGAGACACCTTGCAGCGCGAAAAAACACCGCTCACGTTTTCCGAACGCGAACAGATGGTTCACGAGGTGCTGGACGAGTTATTCGGCCTTGGTCCCATCGAGCCACTGCTCGCCAATCCCGACGTATCCGACGTCCTGGTCAATGGAGCACGCCGCGTTTACATCGAGATTCACGGAATTCTTGAGAAAACCGATATTCAATTCAATGATGATCAGCATCTGATGCGAATCATCGAGCGCATAGTTTCGCGGGTGGGAAGGCGCGTTGATGAGTCGTCGCCGATGGTGGATGCGCGATTGCCGGATGGATCCCGCGTCAATGTAATTATTCCGCCGGTAGCGCTGGATGGCCCGACGCTTTCGATCCGCCGTTTTGGGAATGACCCACTCACCGCATCCCAACTGGTACAGAACCTCACATTAACGCAGGAGATGTTGGATTTCCTCACCGCAGCGGTCAAGACGCGGCTTAATATCCTGATTTCAGGCGGGACGGGCGCAGGAAAGACCACATTGCTGAACGCTTTGTCTACTTTCATTCCGGCACCCGAGCGAGTCGTCACAATCGAAGACGCCGCTGAACTGCAACTCAAGCAGGAGCACGTAGTACGTCTGGAAACTCGACCCCCGAACATAGAAGGAAAAGGGGCCATCAAGCAGCGGCAGTTGGTAATAAACGCGCTGCGTATGAGGCCTGATCGTATTGTGGTTGGTGAGGTTCGTGGAGAGGAGGCCATAGACATGCTGCAGGCGATGAATACCGGTCATGAAGGTTCGCTGACAACCATCCATGCCAACAGTGCTCCAGACGCACTCAGCCGGCTGGAAATTATGGTTGCCATGGCGGATCTGAATTTGCCAGACCGCGCCATACGCCAACAGATTGCCTCTGCCATCCATATCATTGTTCAAGTTGCCAGATTAAATGACGGATCGCGCAAGGTCACGGGTATTTCGGAAATCACAGGCATGGCGGGTGAAAACATCGAGATGCAGGAAATCTTCGTGTACGAGCGGCACGGCTATGATGAAGGGAATATTGTGCGGGAAAGCTTTCGAGCAACGGGTGCCGAACCCAGGTTTCGCCGCAACCCATACGACTCGCGTATAGACGTTCCGAGGGGAGTATTTCCGCGCACGCGAGCTGGTTGACTTCACGTCGCAGATCGCAGGTCGGAAGAGACGGGGGAAAGCAGGAGAAACCGCAGGAAGCAGGCGGCAGGAGGAGGCGGCAGGAGGCAGGAGGCGGGAAGCAGTGAGCAGGACCTGCGACTTGCGAGGAGTGATTGACCGATGACTAAGGACGTTTTGATTGCGGCTCTGCCGCCCGGTGCACCTTTATGACAATAGCCCTTATCAGCGCACTAATTTTTTTGGTTGTCTTCGGATTGAGCCTCAGCGCGGGGTACTTCTTTGTAGAAGCTCCAGCACATAGAAAGAAAGTGCTTCAGAGATTTGAGAGCTTCACAGATTCAGCCACGCCCGTGTCTAACGCCGCCTCGGGGGAAATTGTTCGCCAGGAGAGGTTCAGCCGTTTTCCGATCCTCGATGGGGCTTTGTCTCGTGTCCCTGGCGTTTCCAAGCTGCAGCTTTACATTGGACAGGCCGAAATGCGGATGACGGTCTCTACGCTGCTGGTCCTGTCAGGATCGTTGGCTCTGGTTTTATATGGAAGCGCGCTGCTCGGCCGCGTTCCTCTACTATCGGCGGTTCTGCTGGCAGGTACTGGAGCCGCGATCCCGTTTCTCGTGGTGTCGTTTAGGCGGCAGCGTCACTTCGCGCGTTTTGAACGATTTTTCCCTGACGCTATCGACCTGCTGGCCCGCGCCGTTCGCGCCGGCCATTCCATCATCACAGGACTGGAGCTGATCGGGGAGGAATTGCCGGATCCAGTCGGAGAGGAATTTCGAATTGTATATGAACAGAACAATCTGGGAATGCCGATGAAAGAGGCGCTACAGAATCTGGCCGTACGGGTGCCGCTTCCGGACGTCCGCGTCTTTACTACTGCGCTGCAGATCCAGCGTGATTCTGGGGGTAATCTGGCGGAGATCCTGGACAACTTATCTCAAGTAATTCGGGAACGTTTTAAGATCCAGCGTCAGATAAGAGTTCTTACGGCACAAGGGAAGCTCACGCTTTATATGCTGACGGCGCTGCCGCCGCTTACCGCAATACTTATGTTCATTTTTAATCGTCCATATATAGCGCGGCTCTTTACCGATCCTTTGGGGCAGAAAGCTCTGGCTATAGCTCTGGTGCTGCAGGTTATCGGATACTCGGTGATTCGAAGAATCATTCGCATCAGAGTTTGAAATGTCGAATGACGAATGTCGAATGAGGAATGACGAATGACCACAGGGATTCTTCGGGATAAAACCAATTATGACTATTCCTGCGACATTCGCCATTCGTCATTAATAATGTTCGTCATTCGAAATTCGGCATTCGAAATTCGTAGGGGGTTGGTATGGATCTAATGTTGTTACCTCTATCGGTTGGCGTGCTGGTGTTCTTCCTAATTTTCGGCACGACATATCTGCTGACTGGAGGAACGAAGCATGTTCAGCAGCATCGCCTGATCGCCGTGGGGGGTGAAAAAGCCAGGGTGGATTGGCGCCACGCTTCTCTGAGCCGTCTGGAACGAATATTTAAGCCCTTGGGCGAGATGGTTCCCCGTTCGCCCGCGGAGATGTCGCGCAAGGAGCGGCGCCTTGCCCAAGCCGGTATTCGCCGGAGAGACGCCACAGTGCTGTTTTATGGAGTGAAGGTAGGCATTTGTTTTACCTTCTTCCTTCTATTTATGGGTTCGATGCGGAATAACCCTATTTTGCCTCTGCTTCTCGCCCTATTCCTTGGATCCCTGTTGCCGGATATATGGCTGTCAGGAAGAATACGCGCTCGGAAGAAGCGCATAGAGCTTGCTTTGCCAGAGGCACTCGATCTGGCGGTGATCTGTGTGGAGGCTGGGCTTCCGCTGGACCAGTCGCTGACCCGTATCGGTCAGGAAATGCGTTCGACCGATCCGGATTTGTCCGATGAGCTTCAGTTGTTCAATCTAGAGGTAAATGCGGGCAAGCGTCGTTCTGAAGCGCTGCGCAATTTGGCGGCCCGAACAGGTGTTGAAGATATCAAGTCACTGGTGGCGGTCTTGATTCAGACGGAGCGATTCGGGACCAGCGTCGCAAAATCGTTGCGGGTCTTTGCCGATACTATGCGAATCAAAAGGCGGCAGCGAGCTGAAGAACAAGCTGCGAAAATGGCAGTCAAAATCGTTGTGCCACTGGTCTTTTTCATTGTTCCTGCATTATTCGTGGTGGTGTTGGTGCCCGCGGTTATTACGGTGATACGCGAATTCTTACCCAGTCTCACGGGGCCATAAACAACCTGGGGCTGCCAAGAAAGTGTGAAAAAACCAGCCACGCAGAGACGCAGAGTTGCAGTACTCTCGCAAACTCGCCTCGACTCAGGGCTCTCTGCGTCTCTACGTGGCTGGTTTTTCGAGCTTTGAGAGCATGGATAATTGTGTAGTCGTTAACAAAACAAAGAATGCCGTTTTGGCATCAACCGCTCAGCTTGCCAAGACTCCGTGGACCCGCATCAAGGGGTTGATTGGCTGCTCAGCGGAGCAATTTCCACCGGGCAAGGCGCTTTGGATCATGCCGTCTCAAGGAATTCACACCATAGGAATGTCTTTTCCTATTGATGTGATCTATTTGGATCGCGCAGGTCGAGTGGTATACGCCTGCCACCGGCTCCCGCCATTTCGAATTGCCGCGTTTAATTGGCGAGCGCGCAGTGTCATCGAGCTGCCTGCCGGAACTTTGAAACAGAGCAGCACGTCAGTGGGCGATGAAATCGTCTGCAAGAAGAACGAAGGCGGCTGCAAGTTGCCACCAAAGATTCCAACCGCCGCTGCATCAAAATAATGAGATGGGAAAGCCGCCGGCGGCGCTGGTCCAAAGCTCCTATTTCCCTGCTGCTATGCATTTCTGTGGGCTGTGCCACTCATCCGGTCCGCGTTTCCAGCCCGATAGAGCGCTCTCGCCAAGCTAGAAAGGCTTATCGTTCAAACGCGCCTCTCGCGCTTTCCGAATACATTCGTACCGTGCTGAAGATTTCTCAGCAGAATACTCTCAGCAATGAGGAAAAGCTGCTTATCTTGCAGGGACGCAGACCGGAAATGGCGGAACTTTCACGCCGCGCCCAAGGTACTGATGACACGTCAGCGCGTCGCTCTCTTGCCGATGCATATCTCAATGAGGGGCTCTATCTCCAGGCATTTCAGTTATACCAGGACCTGCGCCAGCGCTCTGGAGACGACCGGGATTTATACTTGGCCTTGAGCCGCATTTGGGACCATTGGGAGGATTATGTACTGGCGCAGAAATATGCCGAACTGGCGGTCGCCCTTGACCCGAAATCAGCGGAGGCAATGGAGCTGCTGGGCCGGATCCATTTGCATCGCAACGATCCGGAGAGCGCCATTCAATCTTTGGCCCGGGCGCAGCAGTTGGCGCCGGCTAAAATCTCGGTGCAGGGTAATCTTGGCTACGCGCACTTGGCGCATGGCGATTGGGAAAAAGCGGCTACGCACCTGAGACAGACAATTGAGCTCGACTGGGCCATTCCCGAAGTTCGAAACGACCTGGGCATCGCACTAGCTTATTCAGGAGATCGTTACGGAGCTTTTGTTGAATTCATGGCGGCGGCCAGACCGCCGGTGGCATTCAATAATGTTGGAGTCGCCGACATGGCACAACAAAAGTGGCTCCAGGCGCAAGATGCATTTCGTCGAGCGCTTGAGTTGGATCCCGCTTATCAGAAGGCGCTCGTCAATTTATCTGAAGCCGAATCTCATTTGCCGTATCCGACGATCGTGAATCTTCCGCCGATGCCCACGCGGCCGCATCTTCTGCGCTTTCCGGTGTTGAGTCCGCCTGCCGCTGCTCCCATCCACAGCACTGAAATGCGGCCGTCCGGACTGGGGGAAACCTCGACAAATCTGGCCATTGACAAACCAAGAGACGCTCCGGTGCTCCTCAGGGAGCCAAAAACGCTTCCACAGATCCTATCTGCAGAAAGAACTGAAGTGAAGCCGGCCGGAGATCTTATGCCATCTGACAATCTAGGGAACTTTCCTGCGGAGGCCGCAGCCGTCGGCGAACAGAACACAAACAAGAAGGTGATGGGTGACAGAACAGTGCGGCTGAATCCGTCGCTTGATCTGACGCGCCATTTGGACGTACTTCATGAAGATCTGATCGCCGGCTGGACTACCGGCATCGACAAACGATTGCGCGTCCGCGCCACAGCTCCGTTCGGCTGGCAGACGCTCGCTTTCTTACGCGTTACTGTGGCAGTCGCGTTTACGTGGCTGCCAATTGCTGCGCGCTCGCCGCAATAGTTTGCCGGACTCGTTACTTTATCTCTCCCCGAGTAACAAGGTTGTAAACGGGTAGTGCCGCGCCCAGCAAAGGCAGGACCACCTCGAACGGATCCGTTCCGACGGCGACATGTGTTGGAACTCGGACCCGCCTAACGAATTAAGGATTCGTGTGCGGCGGGTGAAGAGTAAGCGTGGCGATCCCTCAAGATTTTCGGCCCGCACACAATCCTGGGTTGAACTAGCCCCGAATGGCACGTCAGTTGCTATTTGGGGAACCTAGCTCACACTTCCGCACAGAGCCATGGGGTCTGAGCGTTTGCAGTTATTACCGGTCGAAAACCTTTTCAATGTCGCCTATCTTCTTTTGGATTTTCCCGGCCCTTTTCTGAGCCTCGCCCTCTTTCTGAAGATCAGGCTTTCCGGCGGTCTTCCCGGTCTTTTCCTTTACTTTGCCCTTTGTCTCCTCCCATTGACCCTGGACTTTATCTTTAGTGCTGCGTTTCATGATGTCCTCCTAAATCGAAATGACGATATGAAGCCTTAAAGGAGCAGCGAATTTGCCGCGGCCTTCCGCCTTTCCAAATCTCTTTATCCAGTTAACCATGAAGCACCTAGCCGTCAATAACTTGTTACGCTCGCTCGATGACGGCACATCTGCCAAATGTAGAGGCTATCGTCTTCATTGCAACCGGAGACTCAGGAATGGGAATGACATATGGTACAATCGCCGGGATTGTTGCTCACTGATTTTGGGAAAGACAAACCGCTGGAAAGATGTATGCAGCCGGTGTCGCAAACGCCTTGGTACGGGGCGCAAAACCAAGCTAAGTTTTTTGTATTATGAAGGCCCCTCTCACGGCTGTTTCTTCAGTAATCCTACTCTGTTCCGGCGTGCTCCTAGCCCAGCAAGCTCCCGATCCAAGCCGTTACCTCGACCAGCTTCAAGTAAAGCGCGAGGAGAATTGGTTTCAGCGGGAGCTTCGAAAATTCAGCACTTATCCCCATCTTGTCCGATCTTACCAGCTCATCGATCAGGGTCGATTGCAGGAGGCACGCCTGGAACTGGAAAAATATCTGGAGATCGATCCTCATGACTTACAAGTACGGTTGAATTACGTGATGGTGCTCCACCGTCTGAAAGATTTTTCAGAATCGATACGCCAGGCCAATGTCATTCTCGACGCAAAGCCCGGATTTATTCCCGCCCTGCTTTACCGGGGTATGGGCCGGGAGTCTCTGGGGCAGGTCGAGGAAGCAATTGCAGACTTCAAGGTTGTTTCTACTGCTGCCGAAGCTCAGCCGCCGGATCGAATCTTCGCCTACAATATGATTGCGGATCTGGCGATTCGCCAAAAGAATTACCGCCTGGCTCTGGGCGCACTCGATTCATTAGACGGGGGCAGAAAGGAATTTGCCAACTACTATCGACGAGGTATCGTTCATGAAGGCCTCGGCCAGTTGCCGGAGTCTGGTGCCGCATTCCGGGCAGCGCTCCAGTTTGCCAAGTCTCCTGCCGACCGGGCGCAGGCGCTTCGAGGCATCGGCGTAGTGGCCGAGAAGCGGCAGGATTTTAACTCCGCCAAACAGGCTTTGCAGTCAGCCCTCAAACTGTCACCGCCAGATCCGGAACTGAAGCGTTACCTGGCTCAGGTGACTTATGAGCTGGCATTCCGCAGGAAAATGTACGGTGAGTCGCTTGCGGCGCTGGCAACGATTGGATCGGCTGACTTTGACATTTTGTGGAAACGCGCGGTAGCCCTGGAACAGCAAAGGCGTCTGGCCGAGGCGGAGACAGCCTACCGTTCTGCCCTAAACTTGGCTTCCACGCCGGAAGACCGGCTGAAGGCCTACCGGTCGCTGGGAGAAATCGCAAGAAAGCTTGGTGATGCGGAAGGGGCGGAACAATTTTTTCTTCAGGCGTTAAAGTTAAGTCCGCAAAATCGTGACCTGCTGAGGGGACTGGCCGAGGCAGCGTATGACCGGAAAGATTACGCAGAGGCCATAAGGTGGGGCCGCGAATTGGTGGCGTCCAGCCCGAGCCCCACTGCCCGAGAATTCCTGGCGAATCTCTTATACGCGGTAAAGGATTATCAAGCCGCTGCGGCCGAGTACCTGCGTGTCTTAAATCAGCTTGAAGATCCCAAAGACCGGCATCGAATCTACATGTCTCTGGGGAATACTTATACAAATCTTGGAAGATTCGATCAGGCATCCGGGGCGTTCCGCCAGGCTTCTCGCATCAGCAGGGATGAAACCACGCTGGCCGCCGCCGCCCAATCAGTGGAGCGACAGGGCCGCATTGAGGAAGCCATAGAGCTGCGCACCGAGTTATTGCGTGAAAAGCCCGACGCTCAAGGCCACTACAAGTTGGGCGTGCTGTACGCTCAGGCAGGAGACAGCTTGAAGGCAATCGAGCAGCTTGACCAGTCGATTCGTGGAGATCTTCCACCACCGCTTCGCGCCGCGGCATACAAAGAGCAGGGCTTCCAGTATCGAAAGCTTGGCCGCTACGCCGACGCGCGAAAGGCGTTTGAAAACTCTCTCTCGCTGAACCCTTCCGATCCGAACCTCTATTTTTCTCTGGGTGAGGTCAGCATTCAGCTGGGCGCCTATCAAGATGCGGTGCGGTTTTTAGAGCGCGGACTTTCCATTCAAGAGACCACGGCGGGTTTGAAGACTTTGGCGCTGGCACAAGAAAAAGCGGGCAACGTTGATCGGGCGATTGAAATTTACGAACGTCTCCTGGGGGGCGTGCCCGAGCACTCTGAAACTGCCCGCGAGCTGCAGATCAATATCGCCAACCTAAAGCTTAAACGCGGCAGCCAGATTGCCTCTCTTAATTTCAGGCGGGGCGAATACTCGGATGCCGCGGTGCGCTTCCTGGAAGCGTTTGACAGAAATCGCTCGTCGAATTGGCCCGTACTGATGCAGGCAGCCGAGAGCCTTGCCTTGGCAGAGCGCTGGGAAATGGCGGCGCAAGTAAATCAGTTTCTGCTTGGGTTGAAGAATTTGCCCCCGGAATATCGCGGCGAGGTTTTTGAAAGGCTTGCCTTCGCTCAAAACAGGCTTGGTCAATATCCGCAGGCTGTCGACTCGTTTCGTAAAGCTATCGATTGGGGCCGGGAGGGATCGCGGATACGTCAGAATCTGGGACTGGCTCTTTACCAGTTGAAGAGGTGGCCGGAAGCGCTCGAGGAGTTTAAGGCATCCGTGCAATCTGAAGAAACTCCGGCCAACCTTGTTTATCTTGCAAGAACCTATAAGGAACTGGGCAAGCCCGGCCTGGCCATTCATTACATGGACCAGGCTCTGCAATCTTCCGACCGGCTGGAAGTGGAGGATCGTACGGACCTGTACAACGACCTCGGCTATTTGCTTGCTGCCGAAGGTGAATATCAGAGGGCTGCTGAAGTCTGGTCTAAGTCGGTGGCGCTGAAGCAGGATCCTATGATCATGCTTGGCTTGGCGAGGATGTATAGACTTTCCGGAGATCTGACGCGCGCGGAGAAGCTCTTGTCGGAGACTGCTTCCGAAAAATTCCCTACCCATATGCAGGCAGAGCGCCTCGAAGAAGTGGCCCACATTCGGAGTACTCAGGGGAATCTCGAAAATGCCCTTGGAGCCCTCGCCCAGGCCAACGCGCTGGAGCCCAGCGCCGCTCGCTATTACCAGTCAGCTCTGCTTCTCCGGCGGCTCGACCGCACTGACGAGGCAACACGGAATCTTGAAAAAGCTTACTCAATGGATCCAGCTAACCCCGAATATCTTGTAGCGCTGGCCTACGCATACAAGGAAGTAAAACGTTTTCGGGAGGCTGCTGATCTTTTTGAGAAAGCTGCTAAGCGAGATCCTTATAACGCTGCTCTCTATCGCGAACTGGGTTATAGTGAGGTGCGTGAACACAACAACACGCAGGCGGTCACCTGGCTCAAGAAGGCCATCGATGTTGAGCTTCAGAACGTCTCCAGGCCGCTGCCGCCGAACCTGAAGGTCGAGCTTTACGGCATTCGCAGGGAAGTCAGCAGGCTGACTCACAGGTACGACCTGATTTCCTATCTAGCCTATCGTTCCAGCTCAATCTCGCAAGGAACGGTCCCCTCTGTTTTTGCCGGCGGTATCCTTCCATCTCAAGGGGGACTTGAGTTTTCTTACCAGCCTGCCCGATTTGGCTTTAGAGACGAACGCATCTTTCAGGTGTTTGGACGGTTGTTGTGGAATGTGAAGCCGGAAACTTTGACTTTCGACAGCAGCTCCTACCAGGGCGGGATTGGATTCCGATACAAGCCACTGCGCGCTGAAAATTTATATTTGAGCGCTGAAAGGCTTTTCAAAATCGGCAGCCGAGCCGAAGACCACTGGCTTTTTCGGGGGTTCTATTCATGGGATTATGGATATGATCTGAAACCAGATCGCAAGTTTTGGGACTATACGTTCGTATATGGAGACAGTGGTTTTTTTGCCGACACGCCGCGCACTCTCGCCTATTTCGTCGAGGGCAGGCAGGGCATTACCTGGCGGCTGGGTGAGTCTCTACTGCTAACTCCTCACTTGATCCTGGATACGCGAAATCAAAATCCTCACGCTTTGAATGCCGCATACATTGAGGGAGGGGTGGGCATCTCGTTGAGATATCTATTCAACGAAACCCGTTACGAAGCGCCGCGATCCAGTTCCGAGCTGCTAATTCACCACAAGAACGGGCTCTTTTTTAGAAATCCAGGATCTTTGGAGAACAACTTCGGCGGATGGGTAATCACCGGAGTTTTTCATTTTTAGGGTGATTGCGAGAGAAGGGAATTGTGCACCCAGCGAAGAGGATCGCCGGCCTGCTTTCAATTTACTGCGTACTCTTAAATCTTTTTCCCTCCAGGGCAGCCGACTCGCCCAGAATCCAAGGCACATTCCTTCAGCTCCTTAATTCTCATTTTGATTGGCAGCCGGACAAGTGGGTGCAGCTCTTCGATTATTTCCGACAACTTGGTATTTCGGAGCTGGTTATCCAATGGACGGTTTCTGACCAAACTGCTTTTTTTACGTCTCCTACCTTGTCCGGCGGCACGCCATTCGAAAAAAGCCTAGAGCTTTGCGACAAGCACCGAATTAAGGTCTACGCAGGATTGGTTAGAGATCCGGCATATTGGGCCAAAATAGGGCAAGACTCCGCGTTGGCAAAAAGCTATCTGAGAAAAGCGATAGTTCAGTCTGAGGCGGCATCCAACCAATTAATCGCCATTGTTCAAAAACATCCCTCCTTCGCGGGATGGTACATTACCGAAGAGATAGATGATGTAAATTGGGTAGAACCGCAAAAGCGGCAGGTCTTGTTTGAATATCTGCACGATTTGTCGGCTCATTTACACAAATTGGCTCCGTCTGGGAAGGTAGCCTTGTCGGGCTTTTCAAATGCGAATCTCGATCCGAAATCGCTGGAGAAGTTCTGGGAGGAATTGCTCAAACAATCGAGCGTGGATGTGGTGATGTTTCAGGATGGAATTGGAGCCGGAAAACTCCAGATCGATTATCTGGGCCTCTACTTGGCCGCCATCAAAAAGGCAACCGACGCGCAATCAAGAGAGCTGCAGATAGTTGTAGAGACTTTTCGCCAGGTTGGAGAAAAGCCCTTCGCGGCAGTGCCTGCTTCCCTAGATAGGATAAAAAGGCAAATGGACGTCGCCGGCAGATACTCCTCTAAAATTGTGGCCTTTAGTGTGCCAGAATACATGACCCCACTGGCCGGCCAAGATGCCGAACACTTGTTTAGAGACTACTTGAGCTCGTTCCCCGTATCTCGTTGAGTGGTCAGCGTGGCGCTGTTTTGTCGATTTTCACCGGAGGGGAAGTAAATGTAGCGCTGTTCCCCGCTACATCGGTGACGGTGACCGTTCCGGTGACGCCCTGACCTTCAGCGGTCAGAACCAAAGGACTGGCCACGCTGGTCGAAGCCACCCCCGATAGGCCATCCGCCGCCGTAAACGAGATCGACACATTCGTATTGTTCCACCCCGCTGCGTTGGGCGGCGGACTGGGTGACCCAAAGGTGAGGGTCGGCGGTGTCTTATCTATCTTTGCCACGGGCGAAGTAAACGAGGCGCTGTTTCCTGCCAAGTCAGTGACTGTTATATTGCCTGTCACCACCGGCCCCTCCGCCGCAAGAATCAGAGGGCTAGTCGCGCTGCTAGAGGCTACACCGGAAAGACTGTCGGCCACGGTGAAGGGAATTGAAACATCAGTGTTGTTCCACCCGGCGGCGTTTGGCGCCGGCTTGCGGACTCCAAAAACGAGAGTGGGCGGCGTCTTGTCAATCTTTACCATAGGAGAGGTAAAGATGGCTGTGTTGCCTGCCTTGTCTGTTACCGTCACCGTGCTGCTGACGGCCGACCCTTCCATGGAAAGCAGGACCACATTCCCTACCGGGCTGGTGTCGGCTACTCCCGAGAGACTATCTTTTGCGGTGAAGGGAACAGAGACGTTTGTGTTGTTCCATCCGGCGGCGTTTGCCGCCGGGGTTGGCGAGCCAAACGTCAGGGCCGGTGGCGTCTTGTCGATGCTTACCTGGCAGCTCACCTTGGAGCTATTTCCCGCCCGATCCGTAACTGTCCTGGTAATGGTTTGATTGGCGCCTTCCATGTTTACCGTTACCGTGCTCGGCATATTCTCCACACCTGAGAGCGAGTCGCTAGCCGTGAAGCTGACAAGCACATCAGTTTTGTTCCAGCCATTTAAATTGGGGGCCGGTGACGGATTGCATGTCAGGCCAGGCGGTGTCTTGTCGATTCGAATCGTCAAAGTCCGTGGAGCTTGTTGATTGTCTGCATTGTCACGCGCAAAGTAGTTGATAGTTGTCGTACCTTCGGCGGAAATTGCCATTGAGGCGCTATTCCCTGGCGCCGTGCCTGCACCTGTCTGTGCCCCGTTCAACGAATAGCTGATTTCTTTGATCCCGCTTCCGCCTGGATTATCCTTGGCCTTCAAGGTCACCGTCACGCTGGCGTTGTTCCAACCGTATACATTCGGAGCCGGCGAAATGATCGGCGCTTCGTCGGATGCGGATTCGCCTTGTTGAACGGCAGCAACCCGTGTGGGGGCAGGTATGATCGTAACTTCGATGCTGGCTATTTTGCTGTCGGCTTTTCCATCGTTGGCCTTGAATGTAAAACTATCATGACCGTTGTACTTGGCTCTCGACTTGTAAATCAGATTGGGAGCTGCGCCTGTCAACGTACCGTGAGTGGGGGGCTTTACTACTCTGTAAGTGACAGAATCGCCATTGGGATCGCTCGCCGTCAGCGTGATCGAGACGGGCGTGTTCTCGGGTACCGTCAGCGACTGGGAGTCGGCATTAGGCGGTTGGTTGGGTGGCGGCGGCTGAGGCTTCGGCCGAGCGAGGCTCGCCTCCTCCCGCCTGGTGACGGGCGGCTGGTTTGGCGTCAGTTGAGTCTTTGGCCGGGTCGAAGTCACTGCCGTCCCCCGCTTAGTTTTCTCGGGCTGTAGTTTTGTTGTAGAAGCCCCCTGGCTGCGTGGAGGAAGGCTAATTTGCGCCGGCGGCGTGCTTTCAGGCTTTTTGCCCGTTGGCCCTTCTACGAGGGGCGGAAGATTCACGCTCGCAGCTGATGAGACTTGAGGCTGCTGAGTTCCGGGCAGCTCTTTCCTGGGAGGAAGCTCTACGCGCGTAACCGAGGGGGTTTGAGGGCGCTCGGTCCCGGATGATTCTTTTCTTGGTGGAAGTTCTACGCGCGTGGTCGAAGGGCCCTGAGGTTGCAGAATTTGCGGCTGCTCTCTTTTGGCAGGAATCTCTGCGTGCTGCTCGGGCTGGGGGATAGTTTGCGACGGAGGCTGGACCGCTTGCGCAGCTTGGGGTGCTTGCCGGACGGTGTTTGCCGCCCCAGGGAGCGCTCCTCCAACCAGGATCCTGCCGGACGTTGCAAAAATTCCGGTTCCTCCATTCGCCAGGTCCCCCGTCCCGGAACGGTCCGTCCCAATGAAATTCCCCTGCACTATGGCTCCGGCTGTGAAGGTGTCCACCATTACCCCGCTGGACCGATTGCCGGAAATCAAGTTTCTGGCGCGCCGGGTTATTCCTCCGATAGTTGTATTCGATCCATACTTGACTTCAATTCCGTTACCGGCGTTTCCAACGGCCGCGGTTCCAGCTACGTTGGTGCCGATGAAATTCCCCTGAATTCGATTTCCATTGGCATTGAAATTGAAGATCCGGATACCGTTGCCGTTGTTACCCGAAATAACGTTTCCAGCTCCGCCGCCGCCCACGGTGTTGTATGGTGCGTCGTCTATAAAGACGCCGTTCTCCTGATTTGGCAGAGCCGTTTCGCCTGTCGCATTGGTGCCGATGAAATTTCCCAGAATAAGATTGCTGGACGCCCCAGCCCCTCGGATCCTCACTCCGTGACTCAGGTTGGACGAAATGACATTTCTCGCGGGGGGAACGCTTCCACCGATGATGTTGCCGGCAGTTTGGTCGATCAGCACTCCTTCTCGATTATTCCCGCGGCCGGAATTTCCATCAGGACCGACGCCGATGTAGTTGCCTTCCAGAATATTCCCGCCGGTAGTTTTCAATTGAATTCCAGGGCCATCGAAACGAGTGATGGAGAGCCCGCGAATACTGCTGTAGCCGGCGGTGACATTCAGTCCCGTCACGCCGCTGCCTGCCGCAAATCCGTTGATTTCTATAACAGGAGCGCCTTTGAATCCAGGTTGAGTAGTTCCGTCCAGCAGCACCTGTCCGGTGATCGAAGGAAGTGCCGATGTCGGGCCAATGACAAGTGGTCCTCCACTCCCGGGAATACGGAAACGGATTTCAGTAAGCCCTCCATGCGCCGGAGTTCCACTGATCTGCGCCTGTTCCAGCGCGGTGAGCGAAGACAGCGGAAGAGTTCCATTGGCCACCAGGATCGCCTCTCTTAACGTTAAAGATTTGTCTCGATTATTGCTGTCATCGTTCGAATTGACTGTCACCACAGCTTTCGGCGCGGTGGTCAAAATCGTGAGCGCCTTATTCGATGTCTTCAAAATGACCAAATCAGCCAGTGCATCTCGGTTCAATCTCATCGAAAGCAGAGCGTTTGGCTCGAAATCGAAATCCGCGATATCGACGACTCGAGGCGGCGCCGGCGGTCTGGGTACCTGTGAGCCGACAGGGGGGGGTTCAGCTGTGAGAACACGCAATCGACGCGCATTCCGGTCAAGAAGGAGCAAATCGTCGGAGGGCAGGCCGAAGAGGCGAGTCGCCGTCAATTGGCTGGCAGCAGCCCCTTTGGCTGGAACAGCACCATCGGCCACCTTTCTAACTGAGGCATTCTCCCACTTCTCAGATTCGAGCCGCTCGGCGATGTAAACGGACCCGTCTTCTGCCAGCAACGCGATGTCGGTTCGGCCGACGCCGCTGAAATCCGCGGCGGCCAGCGACGAAACCGTAAAACCAAGATTCCTTCTGCTTACCAGTGACGCAGGTACCGGGGACACCGACCCTTCCTTCGGAAAATGCCGATCACGGCCGTCAATCACCAGCAGGTCTTGCCCCGCTGCAACTGCCAGAGCGCTGAGATGGTCTGAATTCAGACGTCCCAAAGCTAAAGCGCGCACCTCAGATGCAACGGGGAAAATCTCTGCTTTTGCACTAGCTGCTCCGGCGGGCGACTCCAATATCACCACAGCGGACCCTTCCGGCCCGGTTACGCCTGCGACCAAATCACCGAGATCATCATTCCTATTGATTTCTCCCGCAGTAAGAGTTGTTAGCACGCCAGGTAACGAGATGACTATAGACGGACCGAAGCCTCCCATGCCATCTCCGGGCAAGATCCGGATGGACTTACTTCCAACTTTGCCCGTAGCTACATCGACGTGGCCGTCCCCGTTGAAGTCGCCGGCGAACAAAAACTGAGGACTCTCCGGCAGCTCGAAGCACCTCGCTGTTTGAGAAAAAGGCAAGACCGCAGAACCGCTCCTGGTGCGGCCGGCGGCTGATTCGGGGTGGCGCACTGCAGAGTCGGGATGGGAATAGAGAGCTTCTGAGCGTCCCTTGTGTATCGCCAGGATTCCACCTCCGGAACTTGAAAAACCCACAGCCAGGTCCGGAATCCCGTCCTCGTCAAAATCGCCTGAGGCGAGAGAAAGCGGTTGACTAAGATTACCTTCCAAAGCTCGCAGCGTGACCTGCGTTCCGCTATAGATGGGGATCAGTTCCTGGCTGTGCAGCTCTAGAGCCTGATTACCCAATGACGATTTTTTCTGAGCAGCTGTTTCTCTAGCCGCGCTGGAAATCGCGACCAGGCTGATCAGGCTCGCCAAGAGCACAACCGCGGACGCGCTAACAATTCTCGGATTGCTCAAAGCAATTGTTCTTTCACGTGAGAAGTTGCGTTAACAGCTGGTGACGGCTTTTCTCGGTAAATCATCAATACAACTGATTACCGACAGACACGCGAAGAATATACTCAGTTGGACTCTGCTCGTCTAGTACTGATTTCGACTTAAACCTTGTATTCAGAACGAGAAATTGTGCCCACTCCTGTGCGTCTTTCTAAGGTAATCGCTCAACATTGCGCACCGTTCTTCCCCACCTTGGAAAATTAAAAAACGAGATCGGGCGGTTCCGTTTGTGATTTCCGTCACACTCTGAATCAGCAGAGCCGCCGAAAATGACCCCATGGATTTTTGAGCATCTCGAATTGCTCTTCGAGCTCTTAAGCCCACACCCATTCCTTTTCAGAAAGCAAAGACAGCTTGCTTGACGAAACGTTCTTAGGGGGAACATTTAATGAGAAGTACAGTTTTAAGATTGTCTGGCAACACCTTTTTCAAGATCATCTCACGCCGTCTCAAAGAGACTTTTTTCCTATCCAGTTGGTTGTTATTCCTTTTGTCGACGAGTGTTTCCGCGGGACGGGTGAAAACCAGCGTCTGGTCTGATTCATTCTATACTCTCTATTCATTGTTGGACGGACAAACCAGTCCCGATGGGAAATGGAAGTGTGCGTTCACCGGATATGGCCAAGTGGGAACGGAATCCTTAATCAGCGGTAACCTTGGCATGAAGCTTGAGCCACAAGTCTCCACCGATCCGGGCACGACGCACTCCTCGCTGGTCATGTCGGCAACCACGTTCAGCGACGCATTGATCTCCCTGGACGTGAGGACAGTGCTGCAGCTCCGGCTGGGCAGCGCCCCAAATCCGTGGGAAGTAGCCTGGCTGTTTTTTCGAGCAAGCAATTGGAGCAACTGCTACTACTTTATGGTCAAGCCAAATGGCGCCGAATTGGGAAAGCTGGTCAATGGAGGCCAGGTATTCCTTGCGACCACTTCGTCGCCCACGTTGACGGTCGGAAACTGGAACCACTGGAGCATTGACGCTCAGGGGAACCGATTCGTTATATCAGTGGACGGTGTTCAGGTGATCGACTACACCGACCAATATGCCGCTCCCAGCTTCAGCTCGGGGTCGGTGGCGCTTTACACTGAGGATGCTTATGTTCAGTTTGATAATGTGAGTGTAGCGACTTCGACTCGCTCCGGGCACGCTGCTTCACTGGACAATGGAGCCTTTGTGGCGCAGCAATACCAGGACTTTTTCAACGGCTATCCACAACCAGCCGACTTGAACCACTGGATCAAGAAAATTAACTCCGGCGAACTGACGCGCGAGCGGGTGGTTCTCGAGTTATTCAAGGCCGCTCAGCTACAGAGCGATTCGGCACTGATTGCAAGACTGTATTCCGGCATCTTGCGAAGGCCGGCCCAATATGAGGAGTTTGTGTTCTGGGCAAGCATGCTGGACGGAAGCCCGGAAAGTCGCGAACGAGTCGTGGAGAAGTTTATCAGTTCGGTAGAACTCCAATCGCGTTTCGGCGGGAATCAGTCGGATGCGGAACTGGTGGAAGCGCTTTATTGGAACATCTTTTCGCGGGCGCCCAATCAGCGGGAAAGCAGCTATTGGGCCGCGGAACTGAACTCAGGGCGTATAACCCGGGCCCGCATGGCCTTGCAATTAATAGACGCGCCTGAATACGTTCGCAGTACGGATGACACTATTTTTGTGCAGATGAGCTACTTTAGCGTGCTGCGACGAGAAGCAAATCCAGAAGAATTGAGTTATTGGGTGGATCAACTCAACCTTGGGGGTTCCCACCTTGGACTGCTGGCAGCTCTGATTGATTCGCCCGAGTATTCAAGGCGGTTTGAAGAGGAATAAAGCAGGCTGATCGCTGACGGCTGGAAGCTGACTGGAGGTCCTTAAGCAGTCGGGTATACATGTTCGGTCTTATCCCAGCCGATCAGCTTTCCGGTTCGAAGATGCCAAGCGTAGGTTTTGATAGCTCGAGCGGTTGCCGTGAAATTCACCAAGTTGCTGACTAGCAAACGAGGCACCGCCAGAAAAGCCTGCTTCCAGCCGTAAAACTGGTAAACCCAGAACATCCGCTGAACCAGCCGCTCCAGCAGAAAGAAAGTGTCTATCACAATGACATACCAAAGCCAGGATTCGCTCGGAACCAGCGTAGGATACTGGTAGGATTCAGGCACTAATCGGGCACGGAGACGAAAAAAGAGTTCGATGGCAAGCAAGATATAACAAGCCGCTCCGGCAGGGTTATTCCACAGCGCTTTGCGGTCGCGAAACAGGAAATATCGGCTCCAGAAATTGCCGAACCAGCCCAGGCTCTCCCATCCCTGAAAGCATATTCCGATGACCCAGCGGGTTTTCTGGCGGACCGACGCCCAAAATTCATCCGGGAAAAATTCCCGGATCCCGATGTATTCTCTTGGATTCACAGCTCCCAGCCGGCTTGTCCGAGTTTCCCCCGGCGGAACGGCCGAGTTGATAGAGTGCTTAACGAAGATTTGTTTCAAACCGTACTTCGGCAGAGTTAATCCGAGATCGTAGTCTTCCGTGAGAGATCGAATATTGAAGATCTCATTCTTGCGATCCCTTGCCAGAAGGTCTACGGCGCGCCTGCTAAATCCCGTTCCCACTCCTGCGCTGGGAATACTGCCCGTGAGATATTGGCGGACCAATATATCTTTGGAATGAAATTCCGCAAATTCGTCCAAATAATGCCCGCACACCAGCCGATGCCATGGGGGTTCCAGTGGAATTACGGGAAGTTGCACCATGTCGAATTCCGGTATCAGGTAATTGAATAGCGTTAGCGCCAGAGGGTGGGAGACATCCTCAGAATCCGAGAGCACCAGGATTTCAAAATGAATTTTTTTTTGCTTTTCAAATCGTCGAATTCCCTGCAGCACCCAGTTCAGGCAATCGGACTTGTTGGTAGGTCCATCATGAGGACAAACGACCTGGTGCACTCGTTTGCTCTGCTTTTCGACGGATTTCACTTCTTTCTGAGTTTCAGGGTCGTTGGGATAAGTCCCTATAAAAAAGTGGAAATTGGAATACCTAATTTTTCTTAGATTATCTTCCAGCATGCTTCGGATGACAGACGATTCATGCCATGCCGGAACCATGACGGCAGTTGCCTTCTCCGGAGCGTGCAACAGCTGCTCTTCTGAAACAGAAAGGCGCTCTCGTTTTCCGAGAATTCTGCCAACCACTGAGCGGCGCATGTAGTAGAGATCAATAAAAAAATCATCGAGACCACTTACCAGGAACAATACCGCGATCACAATGAGCAGCGCTTTTGCGAACACCAGGAAGAAAGGGATCACTTCCGGAGAATCTATCATAGACTCTTGTACATTTTACTCGCTGTATCCAGAGTGGTAATATCGATGACGAACCTTGGGTGATTTCCGGGGTGCGAAGATTCC
>DASXTB010000009.1:0-8632 GCA_036505615.1 Acidobacteriota bacterium | reverse complement strand
GTTAACTCGCCATTGCTGCGGGACACACCAACGCGTTTCGATCGCTCACAGCGACCTAAAAACAGCACTCATTTTGATCAGAATCTAACGCTTGCAGTCATTTACGGAACCGCGCGGTGACAGACTAAGGATTGAGTCCCCAACTGCCTCCCGAGTGGCCGGCGTTGACCGCGTACGCTCCTTCGCTTGCTAGCGGCGCGACAGAACCGCGGGTTAGCCCGCGTAGGGAGAATCAACCCACGTACACCCTCCACAGAGCCGCGGGCGTCAGCCCGCGCTCCCTGAGACTCAGCTGGCTCTCTCGCAAAAATCCAAAGTTGTCGATTATGCAGCGGCTTACGCCGCGTTAAACCGGCGGCTCGACGTGGGCGGGTTCGGACACATTCTCCCTGCGCGGGCTGACGCCCGCTGTTCTGTGGGGCGGCAGAGCTCCGCAAACACGTCACCGTTTATTAAGGAGAGGATCGCTGATGCCTCTCACCACAGTGAAGATCGCTGATGAGAGGATCGCTGATGCCTCTCACCACGAACACACTTAAATCATCGACAGATTTGAAGTTTAGTTTGAAGTAGTGCGGTTTTCGTCGCTTTGATATTACCCAAAGATTGTGCTTGTCGGCTTCTGCCGAAAAAGGAGGATTGCTGAGGAGGATTGCTGAGTATTGCTGATGCCTCTCACCATGCTGAGTATTGCTGGTGCCTCTCACCACGATATACGCTAAATTACTGCACAGTCGGGGATTTTTCCGAAGAGCGTGATGTTTTTGTAGTATCTGCGACTGCGACTAATTTGTGCCCGCCCACCTCCTGACGTTCCAAGCCTTACCGCGAAATCAATACCGAGGATCTCGAAACTTCCTGAAAAATTTGTCGCAAAAGCGGCTCGACGGCAGTTATGTGTTCTGTAGCCAGGCGAAACGGCTGCCATTAAAGGAGGCACTATGTCAAAGAAAGGCAAGAGCCGTAGGGACCGCGTTCGCGAAACGCCACCGTAGTTCAATGACGGGACGGGCCGCTCCTGTCCCTGCACGGCTAGATGACTCGGCGGAGCTGTTGCTGGAACCGGAAGCCGATCGCGACCTGGATCAACAATTCGCCCGTTTGGAGAGTGGATAAGAGGAGAATCGCCGACGCTCGAAGCGCACCTGCTGCAGCGAGGCTTTACGCTTCCACGGCCAGACGAAATGAACGATTCCGAGTTGCACCATAAATTATGGGAGCTGATTACCGCTCTGGCAGAACTCGGTGTTTACCTTGACAGCACTGACCACATGAGCGATCGCGACATAATATGACCACTTTTCGCTTAGATCGATCGGGTCCGGCCCACGATACAGATTTGAGCATTTTTCTAGCCATAGATGACCATCCAAGATTTATCATTAGTTTTCGATTCGGAAACATGTGACTACCACCGTCACAGTTACCCGGTTCAGATCATCGAGGCAAACGTCAAAGAGCGTCGTTGGCCCTAGTGCGCCGTTTGTCGTGTGTTACAAAAAGTTAAAGAGAGGTCAGCAATATTCGTGAGCTGATCGATACAAGGGCAAGCTTCGCCGAGATCGCGGAGCTGATTAGGATTTGCCATGAACAATATTCGTGCTGCATCGGTGCAATTCCATCATGTGCCGGGCGATAAGTCGGCCAACCTGAATAAGATTTGTGCGTTCGTCGAGCGAGCCGCGGCGCGCGGAGTGGAACTGATCGTATTCCCGGAAATGTGCATCAACGGCTATTGGCATGTCCGAAAGCTATCTGGCGAAGAAATTGAAGCGTTAGCCGAGCCTATTCCCACCGGTCCTTCAACTCGACTGCTGCAGTCACTTTCCCGCGAGCGCAGTATGACGATTGGCGCCGGCCTCATTGAGCGGGCGCAGGATGGGTCGCTTTACAACAGCTACGTGGTTGCGATGCCCGATGGCAATTTTGCCTGCCATCGCAAACTGCACGTTTTTATCAGCCCTCACATTAAAGCGGGCAACTCGTACACTGTCTTCGATATGCCTCAAGGATGCCGAGCCGGTGTGCTAATTTGTTACGACAACAACATAATCGAAAATGCCCGCATCACCGCCTTGATGGGCGCTGAGATCCTGCTGGCTCCACATCAAACGGGTGGCTGTCAGTCGCGAAGCCCTCGGGCAATGGGTCGGATTGATCCCATGTTGTGGGAACGCCGTACCGAAAATCCGTCTGCAATCGAAGCGGAGTTCCGAGGCCCCAAAGGCCGAGCATGGTTGATGCGCTGGTTGCCGGCGCGCGCGCATGACAACGGAATGTTTCTGATTTTCAGCAATGGAGTAGGCCCGGACGATGACGAAGTCCGGACAGGCAATGCAATGATTCTTGATCCCTATGGTGAAATCCTGACCGAAACCGGCAAAGCCGGCGACGACATGGTAATTGCCGATTTGGAGGCGGCAGTACTGCCGACATCTTCCGGCCGTCGCTGGCTGAGAGCGCGCCGCCCGGAACTGTACGGCCCGCTGAGCGTTCCGACCGGCCAAGAACGAGACACGCGTTCAGTTCGGTTCGAGGGATAAAATTCGAGTACAGACCGCTCAGTCTTCAAATTTCCCAGCCAATAGCCTGGTCCGCAATTCCGGTTTTATGATCTCCGCTTCTTTGGCGGCGCCGAAGGGGAGTGTATTCTAAGAATATGGGTCGCCTGGAAACGCTGCAGGAGCTGGTCGACGCCCTGGAGGAGGGGGGAGATCGCCAAGCGGCGGTGATCTTTAGAAAAAAAGAGGCACAAACAATTTCCCACAGCGCCCTGGGCCGAAAAGCGCGAGAACTGGCTCAGGGACTGCTGAACGAGAAGTTTAAGCAGGGCGATTCTGCCATTCTTCTCGCGGAAAATAGTGCCGATTGGATCACCGTATGCCTGGCGATACTGCGGGCGGGAGGAGTGGTAATCCCACTGGATGTCCAAATCGAAGATGATCTGCTCGGCGACATCATTTCGGACAGCGGGGCCGCGATTGCTTTCACCACCGAATCCCATCAGCAACGCCTGACTAAGTCCTCTAGCCGGCTTCGAATTGCCCTTCTCAATTCAGAGGAGGAGGAAGAAGCGAGCTGGCACCGCATGGTGAAGCAACAGAACGGAGAGCTTCCCAAGATAGATCCTGACGACGTTGCCGTTCTCTTCTATACTTCGGGAACCACCGGCAAACCGAAGGGCGTACCCCTGACTCACCGCAACATCGTTTGGCAACTGAATGTTCTGTCCGATATGGCCTTTCTCAAGCCGGATGACCGCCTCTTGCTTCCGCTGCCTTCGCATCATGTCTATCCCTTTGTCATTGGAATATTGTATCCCCTGTCGAGCGGGGCTTCCGTTATCCTTCCCCATTCCCTGGCCGGCCCCCAGATTGTGCGTGCCATTCATGAAGGCAAAGTAACGGCGGTCCTGGGAGTGCCTCGCCTGTATCGGGCACTGTACGCCGGAATCTCCTCAGGAGCTCAGTCCCACGGCCGGCTTGCTTCTCGCTTGTTCGAGGCTCTGCTGGCGACCAGCAAGTTTTTCACCCGCAAGTTGAGAATTCACACGGGCAAATTCCTGCTCGCGCCGCTTCATCGCCAATTCGGAGCGGACCTGCGGATTCTGGCTTCCGGAGGCGCGGCACTGGACCCCGAACTGGCGTGGAACCTGGAGGGCCTGGGTTGGCGAGTGGCAATCGGCTATGGGCTCACCGAAACGGCTCCTCTGCTTACACTGAAACCTCCCGGCGATCTTCATCTTGATAGCGTAGGTAAGCCAATCTCCGGAGTGGAAATCCGGATCGACACATCCAAGAGCTCCGAAAACGACAAGGCTGGCACTGAGAACGCCGGAGAGGTTCTGGCTCGAGGTCCCAATGTTTTCGCTGGTTACCGTGATCTGCCGGAAGAAACAGAAAAATCCTTCAGTGATGGTTGGTTTCGTACCGGCGATCTCGGCTTTCTGGATCCCGAAGGATACCTGCACATTGCGGGTCGAGTCTCAACATTAATCGTGACCGAAGGAGGCAAAAATATACAGCCCGAAGAAGTGGAAAAAGCCTATGAAAGCCATCCGTTGATTCAGGAGGTGGGAATTCTTCAACAGGAAAGCCGGTTGGTGGCGTTAGTAGTCCCGCGAAGGAGTGAGTTTGATCAGCCTGAAAAGATGGACGAAGGCATTCGGAAGGCAATTGAAGAGAAGTCCGCTTCGCTTCCTTCTTACCGTCGCATCTCCGACTTTCGCCTGACCACAGAACGGCTTCCCCGCACCCGGCTCGGGAAGATCCGCAGAAATATTTTAGAAGAACGTTACAAGGCCGCCAAAGATCAGAAAATAAGCCAGCGCAGGGGGCCGATCTCAATTGAAGAAATGTCCTCTGAAGATCGGCAGTTGTTGCAAAATCCGGCCGCTTCCAAAGTTTGGGAGTGGTTGGCTGAGCGCTATTCTGACCGGCCGCTGGCTCCCGATTCAAGTCCAAGACTCGATCTAAACATCGACTCTCTCGAGTGGGTGCACCTTACGTTGGAAATTGGACGTCTCACGGGCGTCGAGCTCAGTGACGAGGCGATCAGCAAAATCGAGACCGTGCGCGATCTGCTGAGGCAGGTGAGCGAGCAAGGGGAAGAGGAGCCAAAGGCGCAATTTAAACCTCTGGAAAATCCCGAGGCAGCGCTTTCTGAAAAGCAGAAACGGTGGCTCCGAGAACTCAGCCTACCCGCGAAAGCAGTGGCCCGGCTCCTCTATAGTATTAACCGTGTACTGGTCCGGATGTTCTTTCGTTTGAAAGTTTCAGGTCTGGATAACCTTCCAGCCCGGACTTTTGTTTTTACGCCCAATCATGTTAGCTATCTGGATGCCTTCGTGCTGGCTGCTGCTCTCGATTATGAAAAACTGCGACGCACCTATTGGGGAGGTTGGACAGGCGCAGCTTTCGCCAATCCTTTGGCGCGCGCTTTCAGCCGCTTGGCCCGGGTTGTGCCGGTGGATCCTGAATCGGGCGCCCTTTCCAGCTTGATCTTCGGGGCCGCAGTGCTGAAGGGTGAGAAAGACCTGATTTGGTTCCCGGAGGGAGAACGATCTCCCGACGGGAAGCTGCAGTCATTCAAGCCAGGAATCGGTTTGCTGCTCGATCGATTTGAAATTGAAGCTGTCCCCGTTTGGATCGAGGGGACATTCCAGGCGTTGCCTCGAGGACGGGTACTGCCTCGTCCCTTCCCAGTTAAAATCATTTTCGGAACGCCCCTCCGCCCAGAGGAGCTCAGAACACATGGGGCGGGAGAGCGGCCCGAAGACCGCATCGCCCAGGCCCTGCACGACGCTGTTGCAGAGCTTGGAAAGAACCTCCCGAGTTATTGATTGTTAAAACGTTGAATATTAAAGCTTGCAGTGTTAACGACGAAATCACGGCGGCCGAGCTTGCCAATGGACAATCGTCTCCCGCGAGGCTCGACTCACAATTATGAGAGTCTGATCATGGGACGTTTTCGAGAGATTTTTAAACGATTCTTCTACACTCTCCTCGACGTGAGCGGAATTCTGCTCGGAATTTTTCTCATTTCTCTGGGGATTTGGATAGCCACTGGACGCTCGGTTTCAGCGGCAATGGGTTTGGTGATTTCGACAATCGGAGTGGGGGCGTTCTTGATTCATTTCGGTCATTTCTTCGAAATCGGAATCTTCCAGGTGTTGCCCAGCGCAGACTATTTCCTTACTAAACGCAAGGGCAGGTAAGTCCCTTCCGGAGCCAGAATCGTGAGAGGGGATGGGCTTCTCTGCCGTAGCAATTGGCTTAACGATCCTACGAAGGTGTGAAAAAATACTGAGCCGCGGCGAAATTGGGATTAAGTAGTCGGTCTCCAACTTTTGTGGCAGTATTTATTCAAATCCAACTAGGGGAGGGTTTATGAGAGTGAAAACTGTATGCCTGGTATTTATCCTTTTCGCGATGGTGGCGTCCGGGGCGGCGCTCCAGCAGAGCTCGGATCCGCTGAGCGGCACCTGGACAGGAGATTGGGGACCGAGCGCGGCCGACCGCAACCCGGTTACAGTGGAACTGAAGTGGGACGGTAAGGTTCTGACTGGAACCGTGAACCCCGGTCCGAACGCGGTTGAGCTGAAGAATTGCACGTTCGACGCGAACAGCAATGCCGTGCATATGGAGGCCGATGCGAAAAGCCGCAGAGGCAACGAAATCCATTACATGATCGACGGTAAAGTAGAGAATAACACCATGACCGGCAGTTGGAATCACGGCAATCGCAAGGGTGATTTCAAGATCACCAGGAGCTAGAAGGAAATCCGACTCGAAGAACGTGGGAAAGAATGGCTTCACGCGCACGGGCGACCCTATGAGGCTGTCCCAAAATTTTGAAACCACGGGGGGACACTGGGAACACGGGGACCGAAAGGGCTTTCGAAAATGGCAGTAAATCTGATTGATAAAGAAATCATTGAATTCCCAGTGTTCCCAGTGTCCCCCGTGGTTCAAAGTTTTGAGACGCTCTCCTAATGGTCCCCGTATTCCAGTAAGTTGCCGCTTATCGGACACCCAATGAGAATTATCAATCTATCGATTATCATCGCAGCGTCTGTATGGTCGATGGTTTTAGCGAATCAAAGCAGCGCCTCGACCCAGCAGGCCGCCAACGATGACAGGATGATCCAGATCAAGAAAATCTATCTGGTAAATGAATCCGGCGGCCCGCAGACATTTGATCGACTGCGCCGTGAGTTTTCAAAATGGAGACGGTTTGAAATCGTCGCAAGCCGCGAAAACGCCGATGCCCTGGTGGTGCTGAACATCAGTCAACTCGATCTAGTCCGAAGAGCGGGCAAAACGGCTGGTCCTCGTTCCCGGGAACACGACAAGCTGACTTTAAAACTCCTTGAAGCGCGCACCAACGCGCTGCTATGGAGCGACAGCCAAACCGTTCATTGGAGCAACAGCCGGGTGATCGCGAGCATGGTACACAGGTTGAAGGAGCAAATTGATAAAAGAATCATTAAATCCCCGTGACACAAACATGTCACATCTTGTTTTTCTAACAAAAATCTTTAAACCGATGACCAATGACTAAATGACGTTTTGGTTGCGGCCTGAGAGCTGCGCCGCGTTCCCCAGTATTCGCCGTGGTTTCATCGGTTTTGAGAGACTCTCCTCTCTCCGCTGAATGTGTTCAAGCTACCTATAATAATAGCTCTTGTCGCTTCAACTTGCGTTCGCCTCCTCGCCCAGGGAGGACCACCACTGAAAACGGATGATCCGGGGACGCCTGGGAGCGGCCACTGGGAAATTAACCTGGCCGTTACCGCTGACCTGACGCACCGGGAAAAACTCTTTCAATTGCCTCTGCTTGACATTAATTACGGACAGGGGGCGCGGATGCAAATCAAATATGAAGTCCCCTGGGAAGTGATGCGAACTCCGGAGCGTAAGGTCAGCGGAGCGGGAGACTCGATTGTCGGAGTAAAGTGGCGATTCTTGGACGAAGACCGGCGCGGTGCGGCTTTATCAATGTATCCTCAGTTTCAATTCCTCAGCACTCCGGCGGCCGTAAGGCGTGGCCTGGCGGAGAGGAATTGGGAGCTGCTGCTGCCCATGGAATTCGAAAAGTCTTTGAGCTTCATCTCAGTGAACGGAGAGATTGGATATAACATTCGCCAGCGCGACAAGGACCAACTGATCTACGGCCTGGCGGTGGGGAGTGAATTGACCAGAAGCTTCGAACTGGTTTCTGAAGCTCACGGAACTTGTTTGCGCGATTCCCATGAGAATCAGATCTTGTTTAACGTGGGCGCCCGCTGGAAATTATCCAGGCGATTGACGCTGCTAATGGCAGGCGGGCGAGTTGTAGTTCACCCCGGTCAGACGGAGTCGAAGAATCTCGCCTATTTCGCCACGCAGTTCAATTTTTAAATGCAGGATGCACATGAGTAAGCAAACAATCTCGCGGCGCGATGCACTGAAGCTGGCGGGGGCGCCGCTGGCTGCTTCATTTGGCGTCATTGAACGAACCCGGTCACGCCAACCAAAGAAGGTCATCATCGCCGGCGCCGGAATTGCCGGCCTCTCGTGCGCCTATGAATTGATGAGACGCGGACACGACGTTGTCGTCCTGGAAGCCTCTTCACGCACAGGCGGTCATGTCCTGACAGTGCGCGCAGGTCTGGCAGACGGACTGTACGCGGATGGGGGCGCGGAGCATTTTACAAAGCCGGGCTACGATCTTTACTGGCGGTACGTGAAGGAATTCAATTTGCCTGCGCTTTATTATCCACGACGCGAACACATGATCCGTTTTATCAACGGAAAAATGTACACGGAAGAAATGCTGGCGGATGCGAGCGTTCTCAAACGCTTCGGATTTAATCAAAGAGAAACCGATTTTCTGGAGAAACATCAGTGGTGGGAACTCCCTTTGTTGTATCTCACCCCATACCTGGACCATTTCAAAGATGAGTACTCGCCCTTTGACGCGGGGCTAAATCACTTGGATCGCATGACAGTGACGGACCTTCTGAAAAAAGACGGCGCCTCTGAGGCGGCGATTCGCCGCATGGGTGGCTCACGATCTGCGCTGCAAGCGGTCTGGCACGCGGCGATCCTGAAACTGCGCGCTGTTCCTCTGTGGCCGCCCAAGGTATATC
>DASXTB010000008.1:0-3241 GCA_036505615.1 Acidobacteriota bacterium | reverse complement strand
TCCTGCCTCCTGCTTCCTGCTTCCTGCCGTCTGCCTCCTGCCCTCCTATCGGTTACATCTCAGACCATTGGCACGGAGCAGTTCCCAGTACCGAACGGCTGCTCCTCTTTGAGCGGTCAGCGTCTGCAGGGCGCTATTTCCGATTCGGTTCCGGTACTTCTCATCTTGAAGCAGTAACCGAATATTTGCTTCCAGCTCGTCTCCGTCAAGCGCTCGCAGCAAAGCACCGGCTCGAGTGAAACACTCTGCCAAGGTGCTGAAGTTTGAGACAAACCTGCCCGTGATCGCTGGCTTGCCAAAAGCCGCAGCTTCCAGAAAATTGTGCGCGCCATAGTTTCGGAAGCTGCCTCCCACCAGGACCACTGTGGCCTGTCGATAGAGACTTGCGAGCTCCCCCATGGAATCGAGTATCAGCACTCTCCAGTTTATGCCGTCGGACTGGGATCGCAGCACAGGGTGGAACCCGAATCTGCGAGTCAGTGCGCATAAGCATCGCGCGCGGCGCGAATGCCTGGGCGCCAGCACCAGTCGCAGCTCAGGGATTTCGCGCTGCAGATTTCGGAATACCGTTAAAATCAGTTTCTCCTCTCCAGGATGCGTACTGCCCGCCACAATGACGGGTTGCCTGCCCAAGGGCAAACCGCCCATACCGGCTTGTACCGAAAGCTCGCACTTTAAATTGCCAACATTGCGCACTCGCTCGGGTGGTGTCCCGATTGCCCGGAACTGGCGCGCTTCGTTTTCATCCTGGGCGCCGACACAGGTCACGCAGGAAAGGGGATAACGGAACAGGAAACGGGTGCGCCGGTAGATCGAAAAGTCGCCAGCCGGAATCCGGCCGTTGATGATCAGCAACGGTAGCTTCAATTCGCGGCAGGTGAAATAAAAGTTGGGCCAGATTTCGGTCTCTACAACTCCCACCAGTCGGGGCCGCGTCCGTCTCAGCCAGCGACGGACAATCCAGGCCGAATCCCAGGGAAAATACATTACTCGGCGAATACAGGGAAAATGCGTCGAAACCACAGCCCCCATCCTTTTTCCGTCGCGGCTGCAGACCGACAACAACACGCGCGCATGCGGCACGCGGGCTTGGATCTCCGCCAGCAGCGGTTCCAGGCTGCGCACTTCTCCCGCGGAGGCCGCATGAAGCAGCAAGTCATGCTCGGAATCGCCGCCGGGCGGAAAGCCAAGGCGCTCCTTAAATTCGGATGACGTGATGCGTTTTCGAATCAACAGGAATGCCTGGAATGGAAGCAGCAAAAGGACCGCTCCCAGCATCATGACGCCGCCGTAGACGTTCCTGGCAAAAGTCAAAAACAGGCGGTCGAAGAACGAGGCCAACGGGGTCAGGTCTTCAGAATTCAGTTCCGAATTCCGAAGACCTGACCCCGATGACACCTGCTTCCACCACCAGCGCCAATCATGCCGCCCTCGAATCTGGCAGTATGACTTGAGAAAGCGGAGCTGGTCGGCACGGTGCACGCGCCGAGTCAAACTGGAAGCGGTTCGCCACAGCCTTCTCAAATCGGCTACGGCGCGATGGTCCGGAACATGTTTCAGGTATCGGAGTCCCTCCATGTCGATCAGATGAGGTCTGCCCGATCCATCCATCAGTATGTTGCTTTCCTTCAGGTCGCGGTGGGAGAAGCCTTCCTCGTGAAGATTGGCGGTCAGTTCCCCGAGCCGGCAAGCCAGTTGCCGTCTGTCGCCTCTCCATGCCTCAAGATCGGCGGCGCCGGAAATCGCTTTCGTGACCAGATAGCTGCATTGAAGCAGACCAAGTACGCGCCTTGCTGCAAAAGCGGCTGGCCGCGCCGTTGCAATGCCGGCCAGTTCGAGATGATAAGCCTTGCGATACGCCAGCCGAGCGCGCGAGGGCCGCACGGCACGCTTCATCCACTTGAAGAAACCGCTGCTATCGTAACGTTTGATGACAAAACCAAAGGACTGGCTGACCGTTGAAGATCTTCCCCGCTTTAGAGAGACAGACGCAGAACGGAGAAAGAAGGCGGGGGCGCCAAGCAGCTTTAGCAGGTCTGGCGTAACAAACTGGCGCCGGACCAGCCAGCGTATCCCACCAACTTGCAACGGATAAAAATCGCTATGATGCCTGGGTGGGACGCAACGAGCTGCTTCTTCAGCAAGCAGCGCGCGCCGCTTGGCCTTCGCTCGCCTGCAGATCTCAGCGGAGCGTGCGAGGAAGTTTTCTCCGTAAGTTTCCAACAAAGGCTCACTCAACGGACAAAAAGCCCCCAGTAAAGCCAAGCTGTCCAGGCGCCCGTCGTCGTCCAGCGAAGGTTTGAGCTCGATCTTGTCGAGATCCACAAGCATCAGATCTTGCGTGGTCGGTGAATAGAGAAGGTTGTCAGCGTGGAGGTCAGAGTGCCAAACTCCCGCATCATGGAGGAGGCGCAGAAAATCCCCCAAAGCACGCTGCAAATTTTCTGAGGCCAGGTCATCTACGGCTGACAGTGGAAGATAACCGTCGGGTGACTCAGTTATCAATATGGACTCAAGCAATCCACGAGTGCCCCATCTCTCTCCGTGAGCTAGATGCGGAACGATTGGAATTGCTCTGTCACGGAGAAAGAGCGCGCGCTGCCACTCCAGCCGGCTTCTTGGCGCTTTGAAGAAATATTTCGCCGGCCTCGCCATGCGTGCCCCGTGCAGGTATCGCTTCACGAAAAAGACGCGGTCCCGCACCCAATGGCGCGTAATTGCTTTGACGGGCGTTCCAGACGAGGTGGCGGCTGGGGCATGCAGTACCTCTTCCAGCGTTTCTTCGAATTCCGGCAGAAGATCCCACCGGACGCCGTCGTGCCGTAGTCTGATTAGAGCCGCCTGATCCATAATCAATTCTGGTTCATGCTCTTTTGCAATTTGTCGAGAGGCAATCCTTTCGATCCCAAAACCGGAAGGGTTTACAGAGTATAGCCGGCGGCAAAGCCCGCCTCAGGCGGGCGACGCCGCCGGTCGGCCATCCCCCCAACGATCCGCCCTGAAAGGGCCTAAGAATTTCTCGCACATTTGAAACAAAGCCGGTTTACTTCTTCGACCCGCTATATCTGTGGCACTCAGGCTCTGCGACGCCTTCAGCGTCGGACGGTTTATGGGAACGGTTAACCGGCGGCGACGCCCCGCAACAAGCGCGGGCTTTGCCGCCGGCTATACTCTGTAAACCCTTCGGGTTTCACCGACGGCCTCTTACATCCTTGGCTGCGGGTTCACCGTTCATCTAGCC
>DASXTB010000007.1:0-8503 GCA_036505615.1 Acidobacteriota bacterium | reverse complement strand
CGGCTGCCATGCCTGTGAGATGGCCTGCGCTGAATGCGGGACCCATCCGGGCGTTTCCATGATCCACGTCGATTATGTCGATCGGGCTGCATCTACGCAGACTGTGGCTACCGTCTGCATGCACTGCGAGGACCCTACCTGCGCGCAGGTCTGTCCCGCTTACGCAATTCAGAAGACTCCCGATGGTGTGGTGCAATCTGCGATGACGCCGCGCTGTATCGGATGCTCCAACTGCGTGCTGGCTTGTCCTTTTGGTGTGCCAAAGTACATGGCGCAGATGGATCTGATGATGAAGTGCGATATGTGTTACGACCGAACGTCGGTGGGCAAGCGCCCCATGTGCGCCACGGTGTGTCCATCGGGCGCGCTCTGGTATGGGCCGCGCGAGCAGATTCTGCAGGAGCGCAACAGCATCCCGGTCAACGAATTCAGGTTCGGCAGGCAGGCAGTGCGGACCAAGGTCAACATCATGATGCCGCGTGGAGAAAAGCTGTTGCAGATTACAGGGATGAAGAAGTGACGCAGCGTCGCTGGTCAACAGGTCGAAGGGTCGAAGGTCGGGGTTGGTTGACTCCGTGTGAGGATGAGAGCGATGAAACAGACACAGCCAAAATGGAAGAAGGACTTTCCGCTCGATCACGCGGAAGAAGAGCACGTCAGCCGGCGTGAATTTGCCAAGTTTCTAGTGCTGACCAGCTTTGGCTTGTTTATCGGTAATTGCTGGATCGCGGCCAAACAGTGGTTGCGCCCCAAGCAGCAACCGCCGCCGGATACACTGATTGGTTCGCTGGATGAGGTCAGAATAGGCGAAATGAAGCAGTTCCACTACCCGGACGAGAAATCTCCTGCCATCCTGATTCGCCTCTCAAAGAACGAACTAGTAGCTTACGGGCAGAAATGTACGCACCTTTCCTGTGCTGTTTTCTGGGAAGGCGGGAGCAAAATTACTTGTCCGTGTCACCACGGTTTTTTTGACGTCCGTGACGGCCATGTTCTCGCTGGTCCGCCGCCCAGGCCGTTGCCGCGCATTCCCTTGAAAATTTCAGATGGCCGCGTTTACGCCGTCGGGTGGGAAGTATGAAAGTCGACTACAAAGCAGCACAAAGAAACATCACACCGCAAAAGCGCAACGTCATTCTGGCCGGAGTCACGTGCATCCTTTGTGTTTTTGTGATCGCACAACTATGGCTTCTTACTGCGGCGTTGGAGGCTTATTTGGCCGGCAACGACCGCGTCGCGGTACCGGCCGCGTTGGTTGCCGGCATTTGTTTCTTACTCGCATTCGGATTGTTGCGTTATTTGCCGGATTAAGAAAATCTCGCGTCTCGCGCGGGCTGGGAGCGCACGCTTCTAGCGTGCTTCGTTTAGGATCACACTGGCACGCAACATGCGTTCCCCGGAACTTGAAACCGGAAATTTATGACCGAGCCTAACAAGAACCTGACTGTTACCACGATTGCCTTTGCTATTACGTTTTCGACCTGGGGATTAATTGCGGCCCTGGCACCTGCGTTTAAGGCCACCTATAGGCTCACCGCCACGCAAGCAAGCTTCATGATCGCCATTCCGGTGATCCTTGGATCGGTCGGGCGTTTACCGATGGGCTGGCTGGCAGATCGCTTTGGACCGCGCGCCGTTATGGGAGCGCTTCTGCTGCTTGGCGTCATCCCTCCATTAGCGCTCAGCCGCGATCACATGTTTCACTCACTTCTCATCTGGGGATTCTTTCTCGGACTGGCCGGAACTTCCTTTCCCGTGGGAGTGGCGCTTGTCTCGGGTTGGTTTCCGCGGGAAAGGGTCGGCTTTGCGCTGGGAATCTACGGCGCCGGCAATATTGGCCAGTCGATTGCAGTGTTCTTCGCGCCTCTGCTGGCGCGGCAGTTTGGAATAGGAAGAACGTTTCTGCTTTTTGGCCTGGCCTCCTTGCTATGGGGTTTGTCGTTTCTGGCTTTGGCCAAAAATGCGCCGCAGATTGGCCCGGTAAAAAAATCGAACGAGACAATCCGGCTCTTTCGGGACCGCCAGACTTATATCCTCAGCCTCTTTTACTTCCTGACCTTTGGAGGTTTTGTGGCGTTGGCGATTTACTTGCCCACGCTATTGCGCGAAATCTTCTCGCTTTCTGCTGCCGATGCCGGCGCGCGTACGGCAGGATTCGTCCTGCTGGCCACGGCAGCACGCCCCATGGGAGGCTGGCTCAGTGACAAATACGGAGGAAACAGCGTGCTCTCGGTCACGTTTGCGGGCCTGGCGGCCGTCGCCTGGTTTATGGCCTGTCCCAACATGGTGGTGTTTACTGTGGGTGCGCTTGGCTGCGCAGCATTGCTGGGCCTGGGCAACGGCGCCGTCTTCAAGCTTGTGCCTCAGTATTTTCCCAAACAGACCGGAACGGTGACAGGAGTCGTGGGAGCTGCAGGAGGCCTGGGGGGTTTTTTCCCACCGCTTGTGCTAGGGGTATTCCGCGATCACCTGGGGAGTTATGTGTTTGGCTTCATTCTGCTGAGCCTGTTTGCCGCGTGCTGCCTTTTGCTGCATCTGGCGCAGAACAGGAAGGCTGTTTTGAAAGCCCAACAGGCACCCGGTGGGATTTGTCTCCAGAATGCAGCAAGGCGGGTCGCGGGCGATCAGTAACTGCTCGTCTGTCGGGCTTACCCTAAAGTTGACGCGACCAGCCTGCGGCACTGATCTCCATTTCGAACTCCCGTCGTGGCTCGGCAGTGGCGGAATGATAGGGCGTTCGAATTCTTACTCGGATTGAATCGATTGCTACTAGTCAGACGTGTAGTTAAAAGAAGTCAAGCTCGAAGGTTAAGAAAAGGCATAGGCGCGCGACATTGGCGTTGCTGTTACACCTCGATTAGGACGGCCTGCGCTCGGTCCCAGTTCGGCAAGTAAGGCACAAAGAAACAGCCGGATCAGAGGCGAGCTTCCGAACATTGCGATCTATAGCTTCGGCGCCGAGGTTGACTATCAGTCTTCATACTTCAAGCTTCAGCCCCTTTTCTCTGCGGCATCTCTGCGTTCTCTACGTCCTCAGCGGTGAATATTTGTGAATGATGCATGCTTACGCGCGCGCGCCGCGAAGAATTTTTGGCGGGCGGTCGTCAAAGTGGTAAACTTCTGCCTCGAAGCATCCGTGAGCCGGCAAAGTCTCCGTCTGGTACAGTTTCAATTCCCACAGAAAGGACGGCGTGTCGGTCTCGTTGATGGTAAATCTGTCGCTGACCTCACCAGCGCTTATCCAAAAATTGTTACTGTCCACGATCTGTTTTTTCGCGCCTCCTCGGAGGCAGTTAGTCTTACCAGTTTTCTCGAGAGCCTGCCATTAGGAAAACTGGAACCGTTGGCTTACCATTCATTGCTGAATGCCCAACCGGGCGGGCGCGATCCCTGGTTGCTTCCTCCGCTGGATCACTTGGATCCGGCACATTGTCTGATTTCTGGAACCGGGCTCACTCATCTTGGAAGTGCCGCGCAGCGCGATCAGATGCATCTGGCGGATCCTGCTATGACTACAGATTCTCAGAAGATGTTTGCAATGGGCCAGCGGGGCGGAAAGCCAGGCACTGGGCGAGGGGTTCAGCCCGAGTGGTTCTACAAAGGGAACGGGCTAATGCTCAAGGGGCATAATGATTTTCTCGAAGTCCCCGAATTTGCCGAGGACGGTGGAGAGGAACCGGAAATCGCGGGCTGCTACGTGGTCGATCGAACGGGAATTCCATGCCGGCTCGGTTTCACAGTGGGAAACGAATGGTCCGACCATGCGCTGGAGAAGGGAAATTACCTCTGGCTGGCGCCATCCAAATTGCGCACCTGTTCGATCGGGCCCGAACTGGTTGTGACCGAGTCATTTCGCGATCTTCGCGGGCGAGCTAGAATTTTTCGCGGCGCCCGATTGATCTACGATTCTGGAGCGATAGCCACTGGCGAGGAGAATATGTGTCATTCGCTCGCGAATCTGGAGGATCACCATTTCAAGAATAGTCAGTTCCGGTACCCGGGGGATGTGCACATCCATTTCTTTGGCACATCGCGACTGTCGTTTGGCCAGTGCGAGCCGCTGTCGGATGGCGACCGGGTGGAAATCGAATTTGAAGGTATGGGACCGCCGCTGGTGAATTTTGTCCGAAGGCTGCCGCGCAGCCAGGAACCGGTGCGCGTCCGCTGCCCTGCTTAAGCTTGCGCTCGCGAGGGTTCCGGGGCCGAACACTGAGTTGGCCGCGGATGAACGCAGATGAACGCGATTTACTTAGCAAGGCCACGGATTCTACGGCTCGATGGAGACGACGGGGATATTCACGAGTTTTCCTTCAGGTAAGAGAACATTCAGCGCGGCCACACCGACTGGGTTGTCGCTGGTGATCTTGAGCGAGCCGTGGAACATTTCGGGTGCTGGTGGTGGAAGCGGTTGAGTGGGTATGCATGGCTGGAAAGGTAGACACGTCACGAAGGCTTCCCATAGAAAACTACTAAGCTTTGTTCCAGGAGGAATCTCCAGCTTGCTAGAAATTGCCGCTCCGTTGACGAGAAATACTCTTCCAATCGAATCAAGAAGTGTCAGAGTGACTGTCGCTTTTTGCGTTGGAGAGGGATTCACCACAGCAATGGCCGTATGGCGATTTGTCGTGATGGTAGCGGGCAGGTGGAATTCCTTTTGAGATTTCACCGCCGACACTGTCGCGCTGGACAGAATGTCGCCAGACGGTCGCTGGCATATTGCAATGTTTGGAGGACATGGGACTGGATTTGCGGACACGAAAGTGACCTCACTGTTTGCCTGAACAGCGCTCGGAGTTGCCGAGACATAAGTAAGCCGGATCCAGCCATTGAATAAAGCGTCGCTTGCACTCTTGCTGGGAAGCTCAATTGCGCCGTTAGGTTGAAGCGTGAAAATAGTTTTGCTCAATATTGGAGGCGGGATTGGGCCTACATCGCAAAAAAGGTCCTTGAAGAGATTCGTTTCGCTGCCGTCTTGGCGCCGAGCTTCGAAAGTAACACTGATGATGGCATCCGATGTATTTAGAATCCGGTAGGTTGTCTGGAAATGCAGCGGACTTCTAACCACGCCATTTACAGCAACCGGAAGGATCAATTCTTGAGTCTGGGCGGTTGTTAAATGAGAGCCGGCAATCCAAATGAGTGCGACAATATGAGTCAAACGAACTGGGGACATGCCATTACTCCTCAAATATCAATTGGTTCACGAACTTTCGATGAAAAGAATGATTTTCAAGGATCGGAACGTCGCGCACACGTCTTCCCCCGGGGATCTCTGAGAGTTCGCCCTACGGGACAAACAAGAGATGCCGCGTGTCCATAAAAGTTGCACTGCGTGCAGCGGCATGGCAGGGAATTTCACCGCACTTTCCGCACCCCACGCACACCTGCAACTCGTATGGCTGTGGGCTAAGATGGCTCAGTACCGGTTTCGCCTAAACCTCGCTCGACGGCAGGGGTAGGAGTTTCTGTGGAGCGGGAAACGGGATTTGAACCCGCGACTTCAACCTTGGCAAGTCCGTTTCTTTTCGTCGATTCGACGGAGGCTTACCGTGAAGGATGAGGAATAAAGTGGAAAAATCGCCGCACTTCCGCACCCCAGGCGTACCCCCCCCACGCTGCTAACGACGTGTATTCAAAATCACTTGAAACGATATTCCCTTTAGGTTATATTCCATCAGTGGAATGTGGGAAGTCGAATATACTGATGAATTTGAAGCTTGGTGGAACAGTTTGACAGCAGAGGAGCAGGAAGACGTGGCCGCGAGAGTGTTGTTGCTACGACAGATTGGACCATCGCTAAGGCGACCACACTCAGATGTAATCGCGTCATCAAGACACTCCAACATGAAAGAGCTGATAATCCAGCATGCCGGGAGACCGTACAGAGTTCTTTATGCTTTTGATCGACGCCGTTGTGCAATTTTGCTCATCGGTGGCGACAAAACTGGTGACGATAGGTGGTATGAGAAGTTTGTTCCCATCGCGGACAAAGTCTATGATGAACACATTCGTACACTTAAGAAGGAGGGCCTGATCGATGACTAAGAACTTCAAACATCTATTGGAGAAGATGCCTCCCGAGGCACGCACTCGTGCAGAGGCTAAAGCCAAGAAGATGATTAATGAGATGGCCTTAGACGAATTGCGAGTTGCGCGTGATTTAACCCAGGAGCATCTCGCCAAGATTCTTGGCGTGAAACAGTCGGCAATCTCCAAGCTCGAACGGCGCACGGACATGTATGTCAGCACATTGCAAGACATGATTAAAGCAATGGGCGGAGTTCTAGAAATCAGAGCCATTTTCTCGTCAGGAACGGTTCGAATAAATCACTTTGAAGAACTTCGAGAACGTAAAGCAGGTTAAAACATGGGGCTTAAAACTCTCGTGGGCAACAAGCGAGGAGCAAAGACAAAAATGCAATTTGATCGAGCGGAGATAGTACATTTCACCTTGAAGAATGGGAAGGATTCGAGCAAATCGATTCGTGCGAATGAGACACCGGATCTTAACCGCGGAAGCTTTTGGCTGTATGGAAAGAGGGTCGCCGATTTGACCGATGATGAATTGGTAATTTTTGGGGAAGATGGTCAGGCCAAAACCAAGATTGCGCGGGCAGACCTACATCCAGAACGTCCCTTTTGGTCCGAGTGGTCAATGCAATACTCCTAGACACGGCTTCAATGACGCAGCGAGAGGAACTGTGGGGAGGGCACGTCGATGCAGGATAATTCAAGGTAAGTACGAATAAGCTGTCCTACCCTTCCCCAAAAGGGGCCATGAAGAGACTTCTAGTCGGGCTCTCGCCCTCACTAAATCAATGCCCGAAACCTCAAAAATCGCCTTCAACCCACGCGCCGATGGCGTAGAACTCGTAAGGCGCGTCGTGTTCAAACGGCTCCGCGAGGATTCAAACTGGCAGCAGCTCGAGCATGCAGGCCAGTACTTTGATCCGTATGTGGAATACGTCGGCGAACCGGATCCCAACCGCCTAGCTTTTCTCGTTCATGAAGTGCTCTGGGAACTGATAATTGAGCGTGTAATAGCACCTGGGCTAAACCCATCGAATCCCAACCTGCCTTGGTTTCACGTTACTCGATACGGGAGAAAGGTAATCGCAGAAGAGAAGTTCATTCCTCACGATCCCAGTGGTTACCTCAGCGATTTTAAACAAAGGTTTCCGACTCGAGATGCGACAGTGTATGCATACCTCGCTGAAAGTGTGGAGGCGTTTGATCGTGGCGCATTGGTAGCATCCACCGTCATGTTGGGTATCGCTGCGGAGCGAGTCTTTCTGCTGGTGTGCGAGTCTTTAATCAAAGCGCTGAACAAGCTAGCCGAGAAAAAGAAATTTGAGGACTTACTCGACAGGATCGCAATGAAGCCTAAGTTAGATTGGGTACTGCAGAAGATGGAGCAGATTCAGAGCAACACACGCGCGCTCCCTGATAATTTCAACGTGATGTTTTCGGTGGTCTACGATTTCATTCGGTGCCAGAGAAACGAATTCGGTCATCCAAAGGATCAGCCGCCGACAATCACGCGCGAAGAAGCCTTCGTCAACTTGCGTGTTTTCCCTGGTTACTACGAAATGGCCGAAACGATCAGAGCGTATTTGAGCGCGAACAAGGTCTGAATGCCCTGGAAACGTTCTTACGCTCCACGGCGTTTTTATTTTTGTCGTTTAAATCACTGAGAAGATTAAGGAAGGGAGTGGAGCGGGAAACGGGATTTGAACCCGCGACTTCAACCTTGGCAAGGTTGCACTCTACCACTGAGTTATTCCCGCTCTTTTTGGCAGGGGAAATTATAAGAACTGTGGGCTGGGGAAGTCAATTGTCGCCGTCGGGATCCGGGTGATGGACGAAGTCCAACGTCGAAAGTCCAAAGTCGAAAGTCCAAAGTCGCAGGTCGCAAGTCGAAAATGTAGGGGCGCGCGGCGGTGCGCCCAGACAATCCCCTCAGCAGGACTCTGTACTACGATTTTCTCCAGCCGTTAACTTGCACTTTCAAACCTTGGACTTTCGACCTTGGACTATCGACTTTGGACTTTCGACGTTGGACTTTCGACCTGCGACTTTCGACCTTGGACCTGCGACTTGCGACCTGCGACTTTATTTCCCCGATTTCATCTGCCGTGCCACCTGCTCGGTTGCAGCCATCACGCGCAGAGTGTTCTCTCCCAGGATTTTTCTGATGTCCGATTCACTGTAGCCGCGGCGTAGCAGGGCTTCGGTGATTTTGGGAAGTTTGCTGACGTCCTCCATCCCTTGCGGCATGGTAGCGCCGTCAAAGTCAGATCCCAAGCCGACGTGGTCTGCTCCTGCGATCTTTGCGACGTGGTCGATGTGGTCAATAATTTTTTCCCAAGTGACGCGAGGAGGCGGCCCAAACTCCCTGGAAATTTCATCCTGCCGGCGCCTTTCGTTTTCAGGGCCTGGATATTTCTCCCCTAATTCCCTCAACCGTTGCTGCGTCCTTATGAAATATTGACAGCGGTCGTTA
>DASXTB010000006.1:0-6192 GCA_036505615.1 Acidobacteriota bacterium | reverse complement strand
TTGTGGAAGGCGGGAAATACTCAAGCCACAATCCCTGACCCCTCAACAGGATACGTGAACTAGTTTTAGATTTTGGCATATTTCTAATCCGTTTTTCTTTGGTCATACTATAGCCGGTGTCTCACGGTAATCAAGGAAGTTTGATCACAAAAACGAGGATTTGTTGTAAAAGATCCAAGGTTTTTAGGATTTGCCGGTGCGACTTTTCTTAGCCCAACGAATTTTCGCAGCTCTGAAGGCGATTTCGCGCCTTTGCTCTGGAGTCATTGTTTCTAGGCGCCGTTTTCCACCTATTTTCCCGCCTCTTCGTCCCATTTCGGCCATCACGCGGGATATTTCCGATTTTGAGGACTTTCGGCCCTCATTTGGTTCATCCTTCGATTCGGTCGATTGTCGGACCAAGTAGTGGGCGAGCTGGTTTACATCCTTCGGTCTTTTGCCCTTGCTTAACCGCTTTGGCATACCTCCAGTATGTGAGGTAGCAAACAGCCTGTCAAGTACGGTAAAAACCAAAGTAGCCCACTACCGGGAGACGGCCCCCAGGCCGTCTCTCCAAAATGTCCAAACTCCAGGGCGAGGCTTGCCTCGCCGATGCTCGCCCCCTTCTTTTCTTTCGAGGCTGCGCCTCGCTTATCTCAGCCTGCGCCAGTGCACCCGGCCAGGGTGGCATTTTGCGAAAGAAATCTGCGGCAGAGGGACAGTTTGTGTGGATTTCGAGGCAGAGCCTCGAAGATGCGAGGAGAGATCATCGACGGCGAGGCGAGCCTCGCCGCCAGAGGCAGGCGGCAGAGCCACTGTAGACCTTGCCCACAGCGGTCCGAAAATGTAGAAACTCCTGGGCGCGGCTTCGCCGCGCAGCTCGGCCTTGCCGCTGAGCCGTTACGTGCTAATGTTACCGGTTAATCTGGAATCCGGAGGTTGATGATGGTACGTATGAGAACGACTTTCGCGTTGACTTTTCTTTTTAGTTTTTTTGGAACACAGTCAATCGTCCAGGCGAATGGCCCTCGCCCCTCCGTTCAGCAGAAAGTAGACACGAGCAAGGACCTGGGCGAATGGCAGAACGTGCTGAAACTGCGAAAAGGCAAAAGGATCGAAGTCACCTCCCGGGATGGCGCTATTATCCGAGGTAAATTGCGGGATTCTACTGCCCAATCGGTGACGATACGAAATGAAATAACCCAAGAGATGATCACTTGGCGAAAAGAAGATATTCAGCAGATAAAGGAGCCTCGGATGGAAACGCCCAAACCTCTGGGTGTCGGAATGGCCATAGGAACTGCGCTGGGATCAGGTATCGGCGCAGCAGTGGCCGGCGGGAAAGGCACCAGTAACGCGGCTATTCCCATCGGCGCCGCGATGGGGGCGGTGGGCGGGGCTTTACTCGGCGATGCATATTCAAAGCACCACAAGGGGAAAGTCATCTACGTTGCCAATCCGTGAAATTATGGCTATATTTATGGCCAGATTGAAGAGAGGAAAGGGATCATGAGGTTTGCCAGCATTGCCGAAGTCAAGAACCAATTGTCCCGCCAGCCTCGCTATTTTAGCCGCCCCGGTTCCGGTGATTGCCCTCTAGTGAGATGGCGCTCTGTGGGACTGCGCCATCCCAGCACTATTCGTATTTCAAAAGTGCTGACAGTGGACAAGCAGATCATCAAACGAATCCTTGGCTCCCTGTCACAACAGACGATGCTTGAGGTTGAGACTAGATTGCGCCGTGCTTTTGGCCTGAATGGCCGCCAGCGAGTCGAGAAGAGCAATAAGTAAGGCCGGTTGCGCAGCGGCTGCTAGTCGCAAGAGCACGTTTTTTCCACAGTCTGCGAAGATCTTAGATCCGTATTGCTGTAATCATGGTTGAAGGCCGAGCACGCGCTTCATCAACCCGAGACCTGAAACCAGGAATTGGAAACGCCGCCTTACTGGTGCTCCTGCTTACTTGCCTCCTCTATTCGCAAAAGGCTCTTGCGCCCACGGTTGCCATTCCAAGTCCGTCGCCGACTGCCACGCCGGGCGTCCATTTCCAGGATGTCACCATCTCCTCCCGCCTGGCGTCGTTCAAGCACGTATCCGGGACGCGCCTGAAGAACTACATCATTGAAGCTCCCGGCTCTGGTTGTGCCTTTCTGGATTATGATAACGACGGCTGGCTGGATGTTTATCTGGTGAACGGCTCCACGTACGAAGCGCTCCAAAACCAGGCGCCCGCCCCGCATGCTGCCCTCTTTCATAACAACCGAGATGGAACGTTCACTGATGTTACGGCCAAAGCGGGCGTCTCCAATGATCGGTGGGGGCAAGGTGTCTGCATCGGCGATTTCGACAACGACGGCTGGGAAGACATCTATGTCACTAATTTCGGAAAAAACCGCCTATACCACAACAACGGCGACGGCACCTTTACCGATATTGCCGAGAAGGCGGGAGTGGCTGTGGATAGCTGGAGCACCGGATGCGCATTCGGCGATTACGATGGTGACGGTAGGCTCGATTTATTTGTCGCCGGCTACGTTGACTTCGATTTGAAACATTTACCTCCACCCGCAGTAGCCGAGTCCGCGCCCAACAGCGACCGTCAGGGAGCGGACCGGGGAAATCAAAAACTGGCGCAGGATCAAACAGCCGCAGGCGGGGTGGGGGCTGCGTATTCGGTAGGCGCGAATTACTGCCAGTATCGCAGCCAGAGAGTGATGTGCGGCCCGCGCGGCCTAAAGGGCGCCCGCGATTATCTGTTCCACAACAATGGCGATGGGACGTTTTCCGACATAAGCGAGAAAGCGGGTGTCAGTGACTCCAAGAGGCTCTATGGTTTTGGCGTCGCATGGTTTGATTTTGATGACGACGGAAAGCTCGATCTGATCGTGGCCAATGATTCCACTCCCAACTACCTCTACCGCAACCGCGGCGACGGGACTTTCGAAGATGTCAGTTACAGCTCTGGAGCAGCGCTCAACGAGAACGGCCGCGAGCAGGCACATATGGGAGTCGCCATCGGCGACTACGACAATGACGGACGTGACGACATTCACATTACCAATTTTGCCGATGACTCGAACGTTCTGTACCATAACGATGACGGCAAAAATTTCTCAGACGTCACTTTTCCGTCAGGAATCGGAGAAATCACTGTCCCCTTTCTAGGATGGGGAACAAACTTCCTCGATTACGACAATGACGGCTGGCTCGACCTCTTCGTGGCCAATGGCCATGTCTATCCGCAAGTCGATGACACCAACTGGAACACGTCCTATAAGCAGCGCGCATTGCTGTTTCGAAATCTAAAGACGAAGTTTGCCGAAATCGGCTCATCGGGAGGCGCGGGCCTGTATACACCACGATGCTCGCGCGGTTCCGCCACAGGAGACTTTGACAACGACGGGGGCGTGGATCTTCTTTTGAATAATATGGATGATTCTCCCACGTTGCTGCGCAACCAAGGTGCAAACAAAGCCGGTCATTGGCTGGAGATCCGACTTGTGGGGAGCGTGGCGCAAAAGTGTCCGCGCGATGCGATTGGCTCCGTAATTTTTTGTTCCGCCAACGGGATCCGCATGCGAGGCGAAGTGGCCAGCGGCAGAAGTCACATGTCGCAGTCTGATCTGCGCGTCCATTTCGGACTGGGGCCCGCAACCAGCGTGGAGCGTCTTGAAGTGCGCTGGGCCAATGGCGGAACGGTCGAGTATAAGATCCCAAAAGTGGACTGGATCATCACGATTGATCAGGCGAAGGGCGTACTTCAGAAGTAAATCTATCGGGTGTCGGGTGACAGGTGAATTGTTAGGTCATTCTAAGTTTGTCAAGCGAATTGGGCAGAGCGTGGCGACTTGCCTAGACGAAATCCCTGCACTTAACACCCGATATCCGATATCCGACACCCGACACCCGTCACCCGTCACCCGACACCTGTCACCCGACACCCGAAACCTTCTTGCGATATTTGCATTCATTCTCATGATTCCATTGCTTGCCGCGCAAAACAGCATCACCTTCACCGACATCACCACGGCCTCTGGAATCCACTTCAAGCATGAACCTTCCAAGACCAGCGAAAAATATTTGATCGAGACGATGGGATCCGGCGTGGCTGTATTCGACTTCGATAACGATGGCTGGCTGGACATCTTTTTCGTCAATGGAGGCAAACTCTCCGATCCCATGCCCCCAGGAACAAGTCCTGACAAGCAAGACAGCCGCTACTTTGACAGGCTCTATCGAAACAACGGAAACGGAACTTTTTCCGATGTAACCGAAAAGGCGGGAGTGAAGGGCTCTCGCTACGGAATGGGAGTCGCGGTGGGAGATTACGACAATGATGGTTTCCCGGACCTTTATGTGACAGGTTTTGGCGGCAACACGCTATATCACAATAACGGAAATGGGACATTCACGGACGTGACTGCGCGCGCCGGCGTGGGTGGGAGCGGATGGTGTACCAGCGCCGGCTGGTTTGATTACGACAACGACGGCAAGTTGGATCTGTTCGTGTGCCGATACATGGCGTGGGATTTTTCGATGAACCTGTACTGCGGAGAGCACAAGCCCGGCTACCGCGCTTACTGTCACCCCAGCCACTTCAAGCCGATTTCGTCTCTGCTGTTTCACAACAACGGCGACGGTACCTTCATGGATGTATCACAAAAATCAGGAATCGCCTCCTCTCCTGGAAAGGCGCTGGGGGTCTCGTTTCTTGATTACGATGGTGACGGCTGGACCGATATTTGTGTGGCCAATGACTCGGTTACCCAGCAGTTATTTCGCAATAAGGGGGACGGGACGTTTCAGGAACTGGCGCTGAGCGCGGGCGTGGGCTATGACGAGAATGGAAAATCTTTCGCCGGAATGGGGATCGACTGCGCCGACTATGACAACGATGGCTGGCTTGATATTTTCATTACCGATCTTTCCAATGAGACTTACGCGCTCTTTCACAACAGCGGAGACGGCACTTTTTCGTACGCTACTACCAACACGGGCGTGGGTCAGGCCACGCGCCTTTACTCCGGCTGGAGCACACGCTTCCTCGATTTCGATCATGATGGCCGCAAGGATATCTGGGTGGCTCAGGGACACGTGCTGGACACGATTGAGCGGACCGCCAGTAATCTGCGCTATCTGGAGCCGCCGTTGATGCTCAAGAACGCTGGAGGAAAATTCGTGGATGTCTCCGCTTCACTGGGCAAAGCTTTTACCGAATCTTGGGCGGGAAGAGGAGCAGCGTTTGGCGATCTGGACAATGATGGCGATCTCGACATTGTGGCGTCAAATTCCGGCCAGGCAGCATACGTCCTGCGCAACGACGGCGGCAACGCCGCCGGAAACTGGCTGATTGTCCGCGCTGAAGGAACAAAGAGTAACCGCGACGGGATCGGCGCCAGAATAAAAGTCACCTCTTCATCAGGCCTGACTCAGTATGCGACAGTCAACACCGCCGTCGGTTACTGCTCTTCCAGCGATCGTCGTGTGCACTTCGGCCTGGGACGCGACAGCTCTGCGAAGTTGGAGATTCGCTGGCCCTCGGGACGTGTTCAGCATCTCGACGATGTGCGGGCCAATCAAGTGCTGGTGGCGAAAGAAACAGGTAACGCCGCGCCTAGGGCGCATTAGAGGCCCAAGGGGCCCGGTGCCGCGAAGCGGCGCTCTAGAGTTTATACATTTTCTCATGCTGCAGTGCGCTGCAAACCAGGGCGTCCGCGAAGCGGACCAATAGCAGTAGCCGGGGGTGCCGAAGCGCGAAGCGCCAGGCGCCCCCGGTCAACCATCCCCCATATCGCCCGGACCGCGCAAGCGGTCCCATCAGGTTGGGCAGTCATGGATGCCTCAGTCCCAAAGATAACGCTCGTCATACGGAATTTACGAAGAAAAAATGAAGGAAAAGGATGGGACCGCTAGCGCGGTTCAATTCCGTGTGTGGAATCGCTGACCGGGGGTGCGTGGCGCTCCGCGCCTGGGGATCCCCGGCTACTGTTATTGGTCCGCTTCGCGGACAAGACGCCGCGAAGCGGCGCTTGGCCGGAAGGGCAGGCTTGAAATACCCGACCCTATCAATTTTTAGCCGTCCGATACATCCCCTCGAAGCGCATCACCGATTCATAAAACTCTAGCAGCACCTCGGCTGGCAACGTTTGCCCAGAGAGAGGGGTTTTCTGGTTCGTCTGGACAGGCTCCTAAACTTCCCAATTCCTCGCGGCACTG
>DASXTB010000005.1:0-5262 GCA_036505615.1 Acidobacteriota bacterium | reverse complement strand
ACAAACCTCACTCGCTCATCCATCGTCGACCTTTCTTTCCAAGGCATCCTGTGCACCCCCTTGTGCAGCTTGTACCTTGGCAAATGTGTCAACGATGTTCCTAGGTCAAAGTGTCAACGATGTCCCTAGGTTGTACCGCCTCCTGCCTCCTGCCTCCTGCCTCCTGCCTCCTGCCTCCTGCCTCCTGCTTCCTGCCTCCTGCCTCCTGCTTCCTGCTTCCTGCCTCCTGCTTCCTGCCTCCTGCCTCCTACTTTCTGGCTTCTGTCTGCTCTTCGGGCTTCTGGATCTTGGACAACAAATCCCGCGCGCCTGCGGCCATCAACCCCAAGTCGCTGGAGGCCTGGAAGAAGCGAAAGCCTTGGGCAATTCTCTTATTGATTTCTGCCGGACTGCCTGCCGGATATCCAACGGGAATGCCATGCTTCTTGCCTGCGGCTAAAACCTGGTTTACCGCGCCTTCCACCAGAGGATCTGTTAACTTGCCACCGACGCCCAGCGAAAAAGAGAGGTCGTTTGCGCCAATAAAAAGCACGTCAACCCCCGGCACAGAGGCGATCTCTTCAATATTTTCAATCGCCTGTTTCTGCTCGATGATTGTCACCACGAGCACATTTTCATTGGCGAACTTTACGTAATCCGGTCCGCTCATTCCCCAGCGGGACGTCGCCATGCCCGGGCCGAAGCCCCGAATTCCCAGAGGCGGATACTTGCATGACTTTACCGCTTGCTCGGCCAGTTCCTTGGTGCTGGTAAACGGAAAGATCACGCCCAGGCTTCCAATATCGAGCACTCGTTTGGCCATCCATGGTTCGTTGACAGGCACGCGCGTGATGGGCATCGCCTTCTGACCGCGCGTGGCCAGAATCATCGAACGTACTGTTTCCAGCGTCAGCGGGCTGTGTTCCATCTCGATCCACAGGAAATCAAAGCCGGCTCCGGCCAGGTTGAAGGCAACATCAACGTTGGCAGCGCTCACGGTGACGCCAATGACGATCTTCCCCTCCTTTAGGGCCTTCTTGACGGGATTATAGTTCAACAGGGGCGCCGATCCCGGGGAAGTGGTTTGGTATTGCGGGGTTGCTACTCCCATAATCAGGAATGCAAATGTGATGCAGATCGGTAAAAGGATGCTCCAAGAAATTTTGGCGCGCATAGCCTAGGCCTCCTTCGGATAGAGAAAGAAGCTGTATCATACGCCCGGGGGTGGGTTTTCTGAAAACTCAGCATCGCAGAACTTGATTGTCGCCGCCTTTGTCCGCTTCGCGGACAGAGGGCGCTTTCAGCGGCCAGACGCCGCGAAGCGGCGCTATTGGAGAGATGCCTCGCGGGGCGTCTCCTGCACGATGAAAGATTGTGCGGGAGACGGCCCACCGGCCGTCTCTCCAAAATGTCCAAACTCCAGTGTCCGCGAAGCGGACCAATAACAGTAGCCGGGGGTGCCCAGGCGCGGAGCGCCAGGCACCCCCGGTCAGCGATTCCCCGCACGGAATCGGACCGCGCAAGCGGTCCCATTTTTTCCTTCATTTTTCCTTCATTTTTTCTTCGTAAATTTCCCGGCAGCCCAAGGGAAGGGAGTGGCGCGATTTCCAGTGGCAGGACGGCTATGCAGCTTTCTCGGTCAGTGAGTCCCATCTAGAGCGGGTGCGCCGCTACATTGCTGGCCAGAAGCAACATCATAAGAGAATGTCCTTTCAGCAGGAGCTGTTGCAGCTACTCAGTAAACACCGGGTGCAGTACGACGAGCGTTATCTTTGGGACTGAGGCATTCATGACTGCCGAACCTGATGGGACCGCTTGCGCGGTCCGGGCGATATTGGGATTGCTTACCGGGGGTGTCTCGCGCTTCGCGCTTCGGCACCCCCGGCTACTGTTATTGGTCCGCTTCGCGGACGCCCTGGTTTGCAGCGCACTGCAGCATAAAAAAATGTAGAAACTCCAGAGGCTGCTGAAAGGGGCCTGGGTACGGCCCTCATGATGTCATAAGAACGACGACTCCCTTAAAATGGCGTCCAGTGTCCGTCGAGACGCGGAACGCCAAATTTAGAAAGGAGCCGTCATCGCGATTTTCATACCGTCTGACTTTCATTGCAAGTACCAAAAAGTGGCTTGGATGGATAGCACGGATGGAGAGCTCCATATTGCAGATGTGCATCATCAGGACGTTCATGAAGTGGCAGGGTGGTGACCGCTTCGCGGTCCAGTGAGAATCGCTGCGCGCGGAGTAGAAAACGAACACCAGTTCCACAGATAGCGTGTATTAAATAAAACACCGTGTCGCTGGTGAACTAAACAGGCTCGCCTTCAAATTTGCCAAGAGTTCTTGCGCCCTTTCAGCATCGGGCCGGCCGTTGGCCCTCCAATTCGGCCCAAGGAACATGGGTTGTTCCTTGGGAGGGCGGATCGTGTTGGATGGACCGGCCAACCGGCGGCGTCGCCCGCAAAAGGCGCGGGCTTTGCCGCCGGCTATACTCTGTAAACCCTTCGGGTTTTGGAAGATGTGCGGGGCGATGGGCAGGCGAAAAGTGGTCAAAAAAAACCAGATTTCACGGTTCCGTAACAACGTCAACGACCAGGCAAACGACCCTGATCTATCAGTCGCCCGCCGACAAACCACTTCCAAAAGGGAGGGTCACTGGTGTCCAGCGATTATTTAAAAACCGGGCACGGTTCGTCACGCTGCGTTCGACGGTTAACACGTTGAGCTGAAACGCGTCCCTAATAGTGGTACCATTTTTTCGCATCTCCTGACGATCATTGGCGAACTAGATCAAAGATATTTTGGAGCACTTCCGCCCCCGCAGAAATAGCGAAGACCTTAAATGAAACACTTGCAAAGAAATACTGCGGCTTTCCACTTTCTGCCGACTGTGTGGCATCGCCTGGCGCTCGCATCTTCCTTGCTCTCAGTGATGACAACATGCGGACAACCTCCGGCGGGCAGGGGAGCCGGTGAAGCGGAGGCAGCCGCTTCAGGTGCAATTCATTTTCGCATCGAAACCGTTGCGTCCGGCCTGGAAGTCCCCTGGGCGATTGTTTTTACTGCGGATCGCCGGATTTTGTTTACCGAACGGCCGGGCAGGGTGCGTTTAATAGAGGACAACAAGCTACGCGCCCAGCCGCTGGCTACAATCCCGGATGTAGAACACTCCGGCGAGATCGGCCTGATGGGCCTGGCACTGCATCCGCAGTTCACCACGAATCATTTCCTCTATCTCTCATACGGCTACCGGGCGAACGGCACTCGCGTCCGGGTGGTGAGGTTTCGTGAAACTAACGGCGTGCTGAACGAGCGAAGGCTGATCATCGAGAATATTCCGGCGGCCAGCCTCCATGCCGGGTGTCGTCTGCGGTTTGGTCCGGACGCTAAACTTTACGTTACGACGGGGGACGGGGCTGAGAGAGAACTCGCGCAGCGTCTGGATTCGCTGGCGGGGAAAACTTTGCGGCTGAATGACGACGGAACGGTTCCTCTTGACAATCCGTTCACCAACCAGGCGGGCGCCCGCCCGGAAATCTGGTCCTGGGGACACCGAAATTCCCAGGGGTTGGATTGGCAGCCGGGATCCAACTTGATGTTCCAAACCGAACATGGACCATCCGGCTTTGACGGCCCGGGCGGAGGGGATGAGGTCAATATTGTCGAGCGTGGCAGAAATTACGGCTGGCCGGTGATTCATCATCGGGAGACGCGCGCGGGGATGGAATCACCGCTGCTCGAATTCACGCCGGCCGTGGCTCCGTCCGGAGCGACGTTCTACCGCGGCTCCTCCTTTCCCCAGTTCCGCGGCAACTTTTTTTTCGGGTGCCTGCGCGGTCAGTGCATCATCCGAGTCATGCTGGACACACGTCGAGTGTTGACTCAGGAGAGATTGATGGAAGGGAAGTATGGACGCATTCGGGATGTTGCAGAGGGATACGACGGCGCGATTTATTTCTGCACATCCAACCGAGACGGCCGCGGCCGGCCTGCTTTCGATGATGACAGAATATTAAGGATGAGCCCAGTGAAGTAAAGTCGGACAGCAGGGTTGGGAGTTTCCTACGCAGCAAGCCACCTGCCTCTGATGTCCTGAACGACCTGGAGCACTTCACTTGGTAGCTCTGCATCAGAGACTGGAACGTAGTTGAAATCGCCGTTCATCGTAGGATGGGCCTGGTAGACCTGCCGCAGCTCCTGGTCGATGACGTAATAAGTATGGCTCCCCGCTTCGCGGTAGAAACTAATGTAATCGGCTTCGAGCTTCTCGGCGCCGGGCATTGTCTTCAGATCCAAGCTTCCCATTGGCAGCCGATTCGGATTAAGTTCACCCCGTCGGCCCTCCTAATCGTTAAGACAAGCAAAGTGCGTGCCGGTTGCGCGGGTTAGTCGGACTTTTGAGTGGTTGGTTCAATCTATTGATAAATCGCGGGTTATATGATCGGCCAGAAGGGACAAGGTGTGACAGAATTTGACAACGAGCGTCACTTCGTTGACAGGTGGGTAATCGGTTTCACAACTGGCGAGGTAAATCACTTTGGACGACTTCATGAAGGCGGCAATTGAGGAGGCGAAGCAAGGATTGGCGCAAGGCGGGATTCCGATCGGATCGGTCCTTGTAAGAGAAGGCCGAATCCTGGGGAGAGGACACAACCGGCGCGTACAGGAAAGTAACCCCATCCTGCACGCCGAAATTGATTGCCTGCAAAACGCCGGAAGAATCGGCCGCTATGAGAGGACGGTGCTATATTCCACGTTGATGCCATGTTTTTTGTGCGCTGGTGCTGTAGTTCAGTTTGGAATCAAGAGAGTAGTTGTTGGCGAATCGAAAACCTTTGCCGGTGCGGCGAACTTTATGGTGTCCCACGGCGTTCAGGTCATCGATCTGAATCTGGAGGAGTGTAAGAAGATGATGCGAGATTTCATCAAAAAGCATCCCGATCTGTGGAATGAGGATATCGGGAAATTGTGAGTGGTTATTCCGAGGCGCGCACATCTACTCGCCCTCACCGACTCTGCACTACCATTTGGTGAAATCTTGCGCTTTGGGCAAAATTTGGCGCTGAACAGCCGACCACGTTCACGTTCACGAGCACGTCAAGGTCCACGACTATGGCCAATCGAATCGTGAGCGATTGTGTATTTCGTCTGCGTAGGCGTGGACGTAATCGTGATCGTGGTCGTGATCGGCTTTTATTGGGTTGCGGCTCTGCCGACTCTGCGTCTTTGCGTTCTTGCGCCTTTGCGTTGAGCCTTTACGGAAATCGCCAAGAGTCCGCTTGCTT
>DASXTB010000004.1:0-9855 GCA_036505615.1 Acidobacteriota bacterium | reverse complement strand
ATCCTCAATCCGCAATCCTCAATCCGCAATCCTCAATCCGCAATCCTCAATCCCCAATCCTCAAATCCCCAATCCTCAATCCGCAATCCTCAATCGCAATCCTCAATCCGCAATCCTCAATCCGCAATCCCCTAGTGTCCTCCCCCTCGTATTATCTCGACGGCATGTGGCAGCAGGCCCATCACTGCCTCCAAGCTCTCTTTAGCCCCTTTCGGACTGCCCGGAAGGTTTAAGACCAGTGTCTTATTGCGGATGGCCGCAAGCGATCTGCTCAGTGCCGCGCGCGGCGTCTTTTTCAGACCTTCCATGCGCATCAGTTCGCCCAGACCCGGTACCAGGCGGTGAGCCACCTTTGCAGTCGCTTCCGGAGTGATATCTCGAGGCCCCAGGCCCGTGCCTCCGGTTGTAATCAGGAGCTCAGGTTTTTCACGATCGCAAAGGTCTCGGAATCTCGCCTCAAGCGATTTCTGCTCATCGGGAAGCACCTCGCGACTGATGATTTCCCAGCCGGCGGCCTTCACTGCGTCAACCAAGACCTCTCCTGACACGTCTTGCCGACTTCCATGAAAGCAACCATCGCTGATGGTGATCAGGGCAACTCGGATGTTCACGTCCGATACTTGTTCACTCCGCATTCCGCAATCCGAAATCCGCACTCCGCAATGCCTGCTCTCCTTCAATCCAGTATTCGCCAGATTCGCCGTGCTCCTTCTTCCAGATGGGAACGCGCTGTTTTAGGGTATCTATGCAGAAGCGGCAGGCGCCAAACGCCGCATCGCGGTGTTCCGCCACGACGACAACCAGTACGCTGGTTTCGCCGATCTTCAAAGCTCCCAGTCTGTGTACCATCGCCACGCCAATGATGGGAAATTGCTTGTTGGCTTGCTGTTCGATTTTCTCCATCTGCCGAAGGGCCATGGGCCGGTAAGCATGGTACTCAAGAGAGGAGACTTTCCTGCCATGAGCATGGTTGCGAACGATTCCTTCAAAGGTGGCAACCGCGCCGGCTGCAGGGCACGCCAGCCTGCATATCCAGTCCAGTGCACGGATCGGCTCATCTACAAGCGCAATCATGTCATCCTCCACTGACTGGCGGAAATATTCCCACTTCGTCGCCGCTCGAGACCCTCTGATCCGGATTGGCCATTTCCTGGTTGACCGCAACCAGGATGCTTTGAAGGTCGTAGTCGAGCAAAGCTGGAAATTTCTTCTGTAGGGAGCGAACAAGCGAGGCAACAGTGTAGGGTTCGTCCACCTGGAGCGTCACTTTCCTTGATCCGGCGATATCTGCGAAAGTGGCAAACAACAGCACCTGTAAGTTCATCTGTGCTGAGTATACCGAAATTTGAGGAGTTCGGGGTCCGGTTCCGAGAGGGGCGGGCAGCGCGAGCACCCCGCCTACTCGACCATTTTGGGAGCGGAGAGACGGCCTGAGGGCCGTCTCAGGTGTGCAGTCGGTAAGCCTGCGACCGACCCACCCAGGAATCCTTCCTAACTTTGCCGTTACATCTCCCATCTCCGCGCTTCAACGAGAGATATTCTCTCAAGTTCTTCAACTGTTTCTCGCTGTGGATGTTTCCGAAAAAGAGTCATGCAGGGCATGACCGGACAGGAGGCGATTTTGCGAAAACAGGGGAATGGGGCTGAGACGGCCGTCAGGCCGTCTCTCCGCTCCCGAAACGTAGAAACTCCAGGGCCGCGACATGTCGCGACCAACTCCGACACGGCGTGCCGCATCTCTACGTGCGGCCGTTTCGCGGCGCTTGACGCCTTGGCGCATCCTGACCGTCGACATTGAGCAAACGTAGTTTTGAGAAAATCCCATATAATTGAGGCGGCATGAAGGTCTCTGTTTCTTGTCTGGCAAGACAAACTGTTTTGAGCGCGGCTATTTTCACTTTGATCGCTGCGCCGGTCCAAGCTGCTATATTGCGGACGGAGATCGACGGACCGATAGGCCCGATCACCGCTGCATTTATTCAACGGTCGCTGGAACAGGCATCCCATCAAAACAACAGCATCCTGCTAATTCACTTGAAAACACCCGGCGGATTGGGGGTCTCGATGCAGGACATTGTTGAGAAGATCCTGAATTCACCGGTTCCGGTAGTGGTCTATGTTTCGCCTAGTGGAGCCCATGCCGCCTCCGCTGGTTTTTTTATCCTCCTCGCCGCCGACGTCGCAGCTATGGCTCCTGGCACCAGCACCGGAGCAGCGCACCCGATTTTTCCTCTGGGGAACGAAAACAAGATTCTGCTGGATAAAGTGACCAACGATGCGTTGGCCAATTTGCGCGGGATCGCCGAGAAACGGGGCCGAAACAAAGAAATGGCCGAGAAAGCGGTGCGCGAAAGCGTGGCATTTACGGAAAAGGAAGCGCTGGAAGCGCGCTTGATTGATGTAATCGCTCGAGACGAGGCAGACCTTTTGTCCCAGATTGATAGAACTGCGTCTCTCGGCGGCGGGCGAATTCACAGGCCGCTGACCGGCCAGCCTGTCGAGACGCTGGAGATGAGTTTTCGGGAAAAGCTGCTGACCGCGCTTTCAAATCCCAATCTGGCCGTCATTCTTGGGATTCTGGGACTGCTGGGAATCTATGTAGAATTTACACATCCCGGGCTCATCCTGCCGGGCGTGGTAGGGGCGATCGCTTTTCTTCTGGCGCTGCTGGGCTTTTCTCTGCTTCCCATCAACTACATCGCGGTGATGTTGATTCTTCTGGCACTGGCGCTTTTTGTGGCCGAAGTCAAGATTCAGGGGTTCGGAGTGCTGGGTGTGGGAGGCGTCATCGCGCTGGTGTTGGGGATCCTCTTCCTGGTGGAAACGCCGAATCCGGACCTGCGAGTGCGGCTTCCCGTGGCCCTGGGAGTGGCTCTGCCGTTTGCCGTGATTTTCATCGTGCTTCTGCGTCTGGTGATCAAAACTCATGGGCGGCAGGTCCAAACCGGGCTAGAGGCGCTGGTGGGGCAGATCGGAACCGCTCGTAGTCCTGTGTTTAAAGAGGGCAAGGTCTTTGTCAGCGGCGAGATTTGGGACGCGCACTCATCGAATCCCATCGATGAAGGCAAGAGAGTGCGGGTAGTGAGGGTGGACAATCTGATACTGAATGTCGAAGCGATCGGGAATGGCGAATGAAGAATCTCGAATTCTGAACGAAATGGAGATCATATGAGCAATCCACTGCTGATTTTTATCGGGATCCTGCTTCTGTACCTTTTCAGCGTGATCAATATCCTGAAGGAATACGAACGAGGCGTCGTCTTTAGGCTGGGGAGGATTCTGGAGCGCTCCAAGGGGCCAGGCGTGATACTGGTTTTCTGGCCCATCGACAAAATCGTGCGCGTCAGCCTGCGGACCATCACGCTCGAGGTTCCACCTCAGGACATCATCACGCGCGACAACGTTTCGGTCAAAGTAAACGCGATTGTCTACTTCCGCGTGGTGGACGCCAATAGGGCCATTGTGAGCGTCGAGAATTATCTTTATGCCACGTCACAGCTGGCCCAGACGACGCTCCGTTCGGTTTTAGGCGAGGTGGAGCTGGATGACCTTCTGAGCAAGCGGGAAACATTGAATTTGAAACTGCAGACGATTTTGGATCAGCACACTGATCCCTGGGGAATCAAGGTTACCCTGGTAGAAGTCAAACAGGTGGATCTGCCGCCCGATATGCAACGGGCGATGGCGAAACAGGCCGAGGCGGAGCGCGAAAAGCGCGCCAAGATCATCCACGCTGAAGGTGAGGCCATGGCCGCCACACGCTTGTTCGACGCCGCGCAGATCATTGCCAAGGAGCCGGTCACGCTGCAGTTGCGTTACCTGCAGACGCTGACGGAGATCGGAGTGGAAAAAAACACTACCATTGTATTTCCCGTACCGATTAACATCCTGGAGGCATTTTTGGCGGGGAAAAAGCCGGCTTGATACGAGAGCGAAACGCGATTGCGGGGTTTTCGGTTCTGTTGCTGGGCATGATGGCGTTTTATTGCCTGGGGCTGGTGTTGGACCGCACGCAGACGGAAACTACGCCGGCAGCGAATTCTCCCGCCCAAACCGGAGGGAAGCTGAGAACGGCGGCCCGCGATCTTCGCAGCGAACTGGACTTCATCAACGCAGCGGGGAACAACGACTCGAGTCTCAAGCAAGGTGCGCCTGCCGGGCTGGACGGCGCGGCGAAGCGCTCGAAAAGCAATGGATTCTTAGCGGAGAGCAAAAACTCCGCCCCGGCTGAAATTTTCTGCGTTCAGGTAGGTGTGTTTGAGAAGGAGCAGGACGCACAGCAAGTGGTCGACAATTTGGCCCGACAAGGTTACAGCGCTCGCGTTGTGCTTCCTGCAGGCGGAGGCAGTCACCCAGGGTTTCGGGTATATCTGGGCAAATTCGCCGCCAGGAATGAGGCTGAATCGGTGGCGCGCCAGTTGGCGAAAATGGGGTTTTCCGCCCGAGCCAAAGCTCTGCCGAGCGGCTCAAATCGTTAGTTGCCTGTAACAGCGGAATCGGTAGTGACACTGGGAATAATTTGCTCTTTGTCGGGGCTTCTGCTCGCCGCGCTTTTCCCGAACTTCGGCTATTCCGGCCTGGCTTTTTTCGCGCTGCTTCCTTTTTTTTACCTGCTTGAAAACGCTCCAGGGAAATCCCGCTTTTTTCTTCCTTTCAGCACGCTGGTTATCTTTTTTCTAATTCTGCTGTACTGGATCCCTCGGGTGATGGTTGCCTTTGGGGGGCTTCACTGGGCACTAAGCGTGCCTCTTTACTTGGTCCTTTGTCTGTGCCTGGCCCTATACTATTCGCCTGCGATTCTTTGCTTCATTTTTGCTGGAGCCATTCGTCCTTGGTACGCCTATCTTTTGTTTCCCTTCGCCTGGGTCAGCTGCGATCTGGTACGAAATTTTTGGATGATCAATGGATTCCCATGGGGGTCGCTTGGTTATACCCAGGTTGACTACTTGTGGGCTCAAATCGCGGATATCGGAGGAGTTTATCTGCTTACCTTCCTGGTTGTGGCCGTAAACAGCGCATTGGCCTACGCCTGTCTTCGCCGCTCGAGACTTCTCCCTCTGATCATTGTACTGTCGATGCTGACCCTGTCGGCGTTGTACGGATGGCAGAAGCAAAAGGCTGACTATCTGCCTTCGAATCTGCCGGTGGGAGTTGTCCAGCCGGTGATCGACGTAAACTCCTCCCAGTCCCAGTTATCGCAGGAGTACTTAATCGAAATCCCGTCGTTGATCGGCGCTCTCGCCAGACAAGGCGCCCGGCTGATTGTCCTGCCGGAAGCGCCGGTGGCTTTTGACTACTATCGCGATCGCCCTTTCAGCTTATTGCTCGAGCGGCTGGCATCCAATCACAAGATGGCGCTGATCTTCAGCAATACAACGTTGAGCGATTCCGGGGGCTACTACAACAGCATGATCCTTCTGCGGCCGGACGGTCTTCCGGGTGGGCGATATGATAAAATCCATCTGGTCCCGTTTGGAGAATACGTTCCGGCGGCGCGGTGGCTTTCTTTTGTTCGTCCCCTGGTGAAGGAAGTCAGCAGTTTCTCGGCTGGTGACGAGATCCTGGTAACCGATTTGGGCGGAGTTCGGGTCGGGGGCTTCATCTGCTACGAAGCGATTTTTCCCGAACTGGTTCGCAGATTTGTTGCCGAAGGCGCAGAGCTGTTAGTCAACATTACCGATGATGGGTGGTACGGAAAAAGCGCAGCCGCAGCGCAGCATTTTCAGATGGCGCGCCTACGAGCCGTCGAAACCCGCCGCTTTCTGGTGCGCGCCGCCAACAGCGGCATTTCGGCGGTCGTAGACCCTGCAGGACGCGTCAAGCAGCAGTTGGGGCTCTTCCAGCGCGGAGACATAATCGCCGGGGTCCGTCCCCGGCAGGAACTGACCTTCTATGTGCGCTATGGAAACCAGTTCGCAGAGTTTTGCATCTTTGCGCTTCTGGCAGGGCTTCTGGCGGGAAGAATTTATAAGGCCGCAAATAAACGCGGGTGAACGTGGGAACAGACCCGTTGCATAGGGGACAGACCCCATTTACGAAACGGGGTCTGTTCCTACGTTCATGCGCGTTTATTTGCGGCCTAAAGGAGAAACCAAATTGACTGAAGAACTGCGTGAAAGATTTGAACTGGCCAAACAGAAAGTCCATTCCATTCGGGTCTATCTTTGACATTTCCACCCGAGAGCAAGAACTCCAACGTCTTGAGCAGTTGATTACCCAGCCAGATTTTTGGAAATCGCAGGAGCACGCGCAGCCCATCCTCCAGCGCCGCAGCAAGATCGAAAACGAGTTGAAATCTGCCGAGGAGCTGCAGCGCCAAGTGGAGGATATCGAAGCTCTGTTCCAGCTGCAGGCTGAGGGCGAACCCGTACTTGAGGATCTGAACGCCGAATTGAGCCGCCTGGAACAAAAAAGCAGCGCTATGGAAATCAAAACGCTGCTTTCAGGCGAGCACGACCAAGCCAATGCCATAGTAACCATACATCCCGGCGCAGGCGGAACGGAAAGTCAGGACTGGGCTGAGATGCTGATGCGGATGTATCTGCGCTGGGCCGAGAGTCACGATTACAAGGTGCAGATGATCGATCATCAGGACGGTGAAGAGGCAGGCATCAAATCCGTCACTTTCACCGTCACGGGAGATTACGCTTACGGCTACCTTCGTTCAGAAATCGGGGTCCACCGGCTGGTGCGGATCTCGCCCTTCGACTCCAATGCCCGCCGCCACACCAGCTTTGCCTCTGTATTTGTCTCCCCAGAAATCGACGAGAACATCGAAGTGAAAATAGAAGAGAAGGATTTGCGCGTCGATACCTATCGATCGTCCGGAGCGGGCGGACAACACGTTAACGTTACTGATTCCGCCATTCGTATTACACACCTGCCCACAGGAATCGTTGTCTCCTGCCAGAATGAGCGCTCCCAGCACAGAAATCGGGACATGGCTATGAAGATCCTCAAGTCAAAGCTGTACGAGCTTGAGTTGGAGAAAAAGCGACAGGAACTGGCGCGGATTGAGGATTCCAAATCGGATATCGGTTGGGGCAGCCAGATCCGAAGTTATGTCCTGCACCCCTATCGCCTCGCTAAGGACCACCGCACAAAGAAGGAAGTGGGAGACGTGGACCGCGTGCTGAACGGGAAAATCGATCCATTCATCATTGAATACTTGCAACAACAGAAGGCGCCGATCCGCGAATCAGCGGAGAAGGAAAAGACGGGAGAAAAATAACTGATGAGCCAGTATGACGACCCTGAAACTATAGAAAGCTTGAAGGCTGAGATCGCCAGACTCCGCCACGCGCTGGGCGCACGGCAAAAACGGAAAGCTGGAATTGCGAATCTAAAGCGCATTGTCACTGCCGCCATGATAGCCGGATCCATCGGTGGCGCGCTCTGGCTCGTGCTGGCGCAAAAGGCGCGGGAGTCTCTGGTGCGCCAGGTGGTCAAAGACGACCTGGTTGCTCAGGCTTCGACCATTACCACCCGTGATAGTTCGCAGCAGCAGGCCGCTCCTTCTGCGACAGAAGCCGAGGGAAGCATCAGGCGAGGCGCAAGAAACATCGAGCTTTTTAGGTCTCCGCGTTCCGACACAACCAATTTCGAATCAAGTCGCCATGTTCCGGCAGCCGCAGCCGAGGTACCTCGCCGAGAGGGCCGCAAGAAGGATGAGCAGAAGACACCCAGGCAGGAGGTGGCCCCGGAGTCGGGCGCGCCTCCGCAGCCGCAACCCAAGCTGGTTCGCCCCAAGAGCGAGTCGGAGCCTGCTCAGAATCCTCCGCGCAGCGCGCCGGTGTCGCAGGCCTCCGGAAGCGCCGCTTACAACCTGGTGCTTTCAAACCGGCCCAAAATGAAACAGTTAGTCTCCCAGGGATCGAGCCGATGGAGCGTGGTCAAGGAAGACAATGGCCTGATCTGGATAGACATTGTCGTTGCAAGGGATGGGGAAGAGCATTACATTTGGGCCGTGGATTTGCAGAAGAAAACGGTGGAGGCGCTCAGTCAGGCTGCGCGTAACTTGGAGGGTTGATGTCAATCAATGGGCGCGCGTTAAAGGAACACATCGAGACCCAAGCCGGTGTCAGTTTTGTTGAAAGGCCGTCCGGCTGGAAAGGCCCTTGTCCTTTTGAGGAGGATAAGGCCGGTGATTCCTTCATAGTCTTCAATTTAAAAGATGGAGAATTCTTCTGCCTCAGCTGCAAAGCCAAGGGTGGAATGGAGGAGTTCGATCGATTGTGGAGTAAAGCGCAGTCTTCAGGGAAGAAACCTGCGCCCAAGCGACCTGCAGCCCCGCCGCCTGCTCCAAAAAAAGAACCGCAAGTTGTGAGCGCTGTAGAAACTGCACCACAAAGCGCTGTCGCCCCCCCTTCTCCGGACAAAACGATTACCGTAGCGGCCCTCGAAATATTGAAAGGGCAGTGGGACGCGGTGCAACGGCAAAATGAAGAACTGCGTGCCTTAATCTCCAAGCACGAAGGCGCACTGGCGGAGATCAAGCAGGCGCTGGCGGAAAGCAGAAGCAGGCAGGAGCAACTGGCAGGCGGCGCGCAATCGCAAAAGGACGCGTTCGCCGAATTCAAGCAGGTACTTCTGGAAAGTAAAGGGGAGCGAGAGAAGTTTGAAAGAGCTCTCCAGCTTGATAGTGGAGCTATTGCAGAGATCAAACAGTTACTAGCCGATTCCGGAAGGGGGAACCAAAAGCTGGAGGCTGAAATCAAACAGCTACTGGCTGATGCAGGGAAGGGGAACCAAGGGCTGGAGGCTGAAATCAAACAGCTACTGGCCGATGCGGGGAAGGGGAACCAAGGGCTGGAGGCTGAGGTTCGTCTGCAAAAGCACGCCGTTGCAGAAATCCGGGAGATGCTGCTTGAAGAAAAAAAGGAGAAAGAAAAATCGGCGGCTAACGATCGCATTCAAACCGCCGAACTCAAGCAAATAATTCTGGAAGGCAAGGCGGAACGAGAGAAGCTCGAAAAAACCATGCAGCTTCAAGCGGGAGCGATTGCCGAAGTGCGGCAGTTGCTGGTTGAACAGGGGAAAGACAAGCTGAAGCTTGAGACTGAGGTCCGCCTGCTGAAGCATTCCATTACAGAGATCCGGGAAGTGCTGCTTGAAGACAGAAAAGAAAGGGAAAAGGCGCAAGCCAATCACCGCCTCCAACAATCCGACATCGGTGAAATCAAGAAGCTTTTGATGGAAGGAACTGAGGAAAGGCAGAAGGTCGAGAGCGAGCTCCGTTCGCATCAGGGCACAATCAAGGATCTTGAAAGCCAACTGAGCCGGTGGTATCAAGTCAGGTCCGAGTTGGAATCATTCGTTCAGAATTTGGAGGGGTTCACCAACAAAGTACGCTCGGGCTTCCTGAAGTAATAGGCGAGCAAGGGAGCGGCATCAATGTACCTCGAGTACTGGGGGCTGAAAGAAAAACCCTTCGAGAACACCCCCGATCCGAAGTTCCTATATCTCTCCGGGGAACACCGTGAGTGCTTGAAACGGCTGCTCTATGCCATCAGCGACCACAAGGGTTGTGCCTTGCTCACCGGCGAGTACGGGTGTGGCAAGACCGTCCTGGTGAGGACGGTGGTGGATTCCCTCGACCCTAAACAGTACGACTTATCGCTGATTAATTACCCGATTTTTGCCCCCGGGGAATTCCTGCGTGAGATCATGCATCAGTTCGGCGTAGAAACAACGCCGGGAAGTCGGCTGGAGTTGTTTCATCGGATCTCTCAATACGCTTTTGAAAACGTCAAAAAAGGGAAGCAGAATCTGATAGTGATTGATGAAGCTCAACTAATCGAAGACGCCCAGGTCTTTGATGAGATCCGCTTGCTTCTGAACGTGCAGCTTGAAGAC
>DASXTB010000003.1:0-39251 GCA_036505615.1 Acidobacteriota bacterium | reverse complement strand
AAGCGCGGCAACGTCCCTGCCAAGGCGCTTAAAACTCTCCTCACTCCCATCGACGGCGTGGATGACAACGAGGTTTCAAATCTTTTGACGGCGCACGGCGGGCGAGAGGAAGAGACACTGCGCGAAGCAAAAAAACGCGCCCCACGCGCCATCAAAAGCCGGTGCCGGGCGGTGACGAGTGAAGACTATGAGTACCTCGCTATGCAGGCCGCTAATATTAAGCGGGCGAAGGCGCTGCCGCTGTTTCATCCCGGCTTTCCAGGAGTCAAAGTTCCCGGAGTGATCACTGTCATCGTGGTGCCAGACGGCGACGCACCCAATCCCACGCCCAGTGACGGAACGCTCCGCACCGTCTGCGCATATTTGGATCAGAGGCGTCTACTCACAACGGAGCTCTACGTCATCAAGCCGACTTATCAGCAAGTGGAAGTGCGTGCAGAGGTCGTTGTCGATGACAATGCCGACCTCGCAGAAGTGAAGGAAAGCATAGAGCAGGCGCTCCTGACCTATTTCCATCCGCTCAAGGGAGGCGAGGACGGCCAGGGCTGGCCGTTCGGCGGGACCATTTTTTACTCACGGGTTTATCAGCGCGTCTTTATGACAAAGGGAGTACAGAGCATCAAGCGTCTCGTCATCGTCTTGGAGGGCGAGGAGGCTCCGGAGTGCACGGACGTGCCGATTAAGGAAGGCGCGCTCGTCTACTCCACACAGCATAACGTTCAGGTGGAGTACAGCTTCGCCGAGTGACCGTAGAATGAGCTTACAAGAATTTCTCCCGCCGATACCGCAGCCACCGCATGATCCGACTTCGTGGCTTCTGAATGGCCGCGCCGGTTGGCGCTACGCCAATCTAAAGCAGTTAGAGCAAACTCCTTGTCATTCGCTAACGCTTGCTCGCCATCCAGATAGCATCCGCTCGCTGACGGAAGCCAACGGCAGCTTCGGGGGGTTGACTGTTCCGGCGAACATGGCGTTGGGACCGGACGAGAGTATTTACCTGCTCGATAGCGAGGCGATTCAGTTGAAGCGCTTTGACCCTTGTGAGTGTTTGTTTAAGACCGTTCCCTGTTTTGGCGGAGAGGGGAAGGGCTCAAGACAATTCCTCCGCCCGCACGGCATCGGCATCTGCGCCGGCAATCTTTTCGTCTGCGACACCGGCAACCACCGCCTGAGCGTTTTTGCCCTGCGCAGGTTTGTCCTGCGCGGGCATTGGATGCCGCCGGGTTCTGCTAAGTTGGTCAATCCCTGGGAACCCTACGCTGTCGCGTTCGATGGCCAGGGCCGCGTTTACGTGACTGACGGCGCGAACGGCTGTATTCACCGTTTCAGTCCTGTCGGTCGCTGGGAGACGTGCCTGTCGGGCTTCGGCAAGGTCACCTACATCGCCATTGATTGCCAGGACCAGCTGCATGTCGTGAGCGAGGGAACGGAGAACGTCCGCATCGTCAGGAGCAACGGAGAAGCCGTCGGGCCCGCTTCCCGTCCGGAGGAGTTAACGCGTTCATTCCCGTGCCCTTCGTTCGCGGTGGATGCAGCCGGCAATCTGCATCTCGGGCCGCTCTGCGCTGACGTTGTGGAATGTGAGAAGAAGGGATCACCTGCACGAGAGCGCGGGGTTTTCGACCTGCACGGCAATTCGGCGCCAACCCCGGCCGCAACCGCGCCTCCGGCCTACCAAAAAGAGGGTGTTTACTTCAGCCAAGCGCTGGACAGTGAACTCTACCGGTGTCAGTGGCATCGTGTCATTCTGAGCGGCGAAATTCCGAATGGAGCGCGCGTCGTCGTTTCAACCTACACTGCCGAAGCGTTGCTGACAGATGATCAGGTACAGAGTCTGGGCGACCAATGGGAGACCAATCAGACCTCCGGCGATATGTCGAAGTGCGAATGGGATTGCCTGGTGCGCAGCGGGGGCGGACGCTTTCTTTGGCTAAAGCTTGAACTTCGCGGCAACGGAATGGTGACGCCGTGCCTCGACAGCATCGAAATCGAATTCCCCCGTATCAGCCTGCGCCGCTACCTGCCTGCGGTTTTTGGTGCCGAAGCAATAAGCGCTGACTTCACGGATCGTTTTCTTAGCCTCTTCGACACGACGCTGCGCAGCGTCGAACGCAAGATTGATCATCTGGCACGCTACTTTGATCCACTTTCAACGCCCGCCGAACGTGATCCGAAGACCGGCATCGATTTCTTGAGCTGGCTCGGATCGTGGATCGGCCTGTCGCTAGACCGCCATTGGTCTGAAGCCAAACGACGGAAATTTCTGAAGAACGCCGGGCGTCTCCACAACCTCCGGGGCACGCGGGCAGGGTTGTGGCGACAGCTAATCCTGTTCCTGGAGATGGAACCGGCTGAACGATGCTGCCCCGACGATCAGCCGCGCGCGAAGTGTCAGCCCCCGCCAGCTAATTGCGCCCCGGTTATCCAGCTTCCCTGCGCCTGGCAACCACCGCCTTTGATTTTGGAGCACTACCAACTGCGCCGCTGGCTGTTCGTCGGGATGGGGCGCCTGGGCGATCAGGCGGTCCTATGGGGCAAACGCATCGTCAACCGTACGCAACTGGATGAAGGCGCGCAGGTAGGACGCTCACAACTGATTACGACGCAGGACCCCTATCGTGACCCCTTCCACGTCTACGCGCATAAGTTCACGGTTTTCGTTCCCTCGTTCTATCGATGCGAGGAAAGCCGGCGCAAAGGACTGGAGAACCTCCTCAAAGCGGAGAGCCCTGCCCACACTCTGCATCATGTTCAGTATGTGGAGCCACGTTTCCGCATCGGTTTTCAGTCCATGATCGGACTGGACTCTGTGATCGGGCGACTGCCCCAGGGAGTCACCCTGGACGGAACGCCGCTGGGCCGGGCATCCGTCCTGACCGCACCGCCTCACGATCAGGGGGGTCCGTCTTTACAGGTCGGCGAGAGTCGCATCGGCACCACGACTAATTTGGATTAGCGCCAAGAAGGAGAGATCGGATGACACACATTGGTTACCATGAATCCCAGACGCTCTGCCCCGCGTGTGATATCGGTCCGTTCATCAGGAATCACTACTTCACCGGCAAGTTGATGCTGGAGCGCGACTTCAGCGATGAGACCCGCTTTCACATAGAAAAGCTGCGTCATCACCACCAGCGCCTGCATGGGTGGGGAGTCGTCTGCGGTCTGAAGGTCAAGCAACATTCGCTGGAACAATGCCGGGATCGCTTTATTTGTATCGAAGCTGGGACCGCGATTGATTGCTGCGGCCATGAAATCTTCGTACGAGAGGAAGAGTGTGTTGATATTACGGTACTGGAAGCAATCAAGGCGCTAAAGAAAAAAGAGAGCGAAGATCCACAGAGCCGGCGGCCTCACACTCTTCAAGTTTGCATCCGTTACCGCGAGTGCCCCACCGAAGAGATTCCCGTCCTTTACGACGAGTGTGGCTGCGATGACACGAAGTGCGCCCCCAATCGCATCCTGGAATCTTATGACATCGATGTGATCGTGGATCCGCCGCCGCCCCCGGACTCGCCCCACGCGCCACAACTGGCATGGAACAACAACGTCACTCTCCTGGCCGATGTCTCGCGCATCGCCCTGCACGAGGCGGGTGATCGCCTGTACATGCTGGTGGGAGACGACGTCTACCAGGTTGAGACGACGACGCCGATTGTTGGCCCAAACTTTCATCTCGCGGCGAAAGGTCTGGAGCTCGCGGTCTCCGACGACGGAAAGCATCTGTTCGTTGTTACAGAGCCGCCTACAGGCTCCCCGACGAACCTGCGCCAGTTGGTGGTGCTGAAGACATCCGACATGACCCAGGTGCGCGCTCTTGACATAGCCAACAGTGTCAATAGCGACATTCGGCTGGCTATCGCGTCGGACAAGCGCCTGATCGTTCTCGTGGGAAAACCAGGCGATGTGCTCATATGGACGGTAGCTAAATTAACAGGAACCCCCGCGCCACCCGCGCCTATAACCGTCAAATTGGCAACTACTCTGCAAGACCTGGCAGTTGCCAGCGACGCCAAACATGCCTATGCGGTAGGGACCGGCAGCACCAAGGTGATTAAGTTAGTCAACCTCACAGGGGCGGGATCGCTCGGTACCGATATTACTGTTTTGCCTGCGACGGCAAAGGCTACAGGGATTGCGGTTGTCCGAAGCACCGGCGCCGACCTGCTGGCAATCATCGATCATGATGGGAAAACACTCTACCTGGTCCGGCCCGACCCCGTTAATCCAAATGCCTCTCAAGTATTTCCGGTAGTGTCGCTGGATAACTCTCCTGTCGGGCTGGCCATCTCCACCGGCGGTAACTGGGCCTACGTTCTAGAACGGGACACCGCCGCGCCGGAGAAGAGTTTTGTCCAAGCGGTAGACCTCTTTCGGCTGAGCCAGAGTCAGGCCGTTACTGCGGGCAAGTCCCTACAAGTTGGGGACGCAAGCCAGCAGATCGTCGTCTCTGAATCCGGCGCGCTGCTCTATGTACCCTACCTCGGCGCGACGGCCAACGTGTTTGACGGCGGCGTGGCGAAAATCGAAATCAAAAATTTGGCGTGTGAAGACCTCCTTTGGGAACACTTGAACGGTTGCCCGCATTGCGATGTGCCCAACTGCGTGGTTCTGGCGACCATCAAAGACTACCGTGTCGGCGACCGGATCGACGATGGCAAGATAGATAACCGCGCAGGACGCCGCCTGCTGCCGAGCACACAGGTCCTGACCGAACTGATCGAATGCTTGCGTGATCACGGTCCGGGAGGCGTCGGTAAACAAGGGCCACCGGGCATCCAGGGAATCCAGGGGCCGCCGGGTGTCGGCGAACGTGGACTGGCAGGGCCGGCAGGGCCCGGGTTAGAAGAAGGTCTTACTCAGATCGTGGCCCTAAGCTGGCGGCACAATAAGCAAAGTCCTCTACGCCCCATAACGGACTTGGCTGGAGCGAATATTGGTGAAGGCATCATAATTGGATTGAGCAACCCCGTCTCTATACCCAATGAAACAGAGGAAAGCGCAGCGGACCATGTGTTTCAGGTGCTCGTCCAACATGATTTGTTAATCGAGGACGAGCCACGACTTGGTAGAAGAGGGGTTATCTGTCGATGCCCGGTTCAAGGAAGAATTCTACCGGTTAAACCCAACACACTAACCGGCCTGATTACCAGCGCTCAACAGACAACCAGCCCGGCAAAAGGCCTCGCCTTTGTGTTCCGGGGAGATATCGCGGAGAGGATTAGAGCAGGATTCGATCTAGAGCAACGGCCCATTGAACTCTGGGTCCGTCTGCGCGGTGACTTTGTCCTGGACGACGTCGTGGATCCAGCCACGGGCCTAACAGTTCATCGAGCCGTAGACGCCGAGTTTGTGCGCGCGGAACTTCCGACGGGTGACCGGCCGATCGGAAGCAAGTTCGGCATCCAAGGCGGATTGTTTGAAAGCTGGTTCCAGATCAGGCACGGTTGAGCGCTCGATGGAAGGCACGCAGTTAGAAGAGGCAACAGTAAAACGATTGAAACGAAACGAGACTAGGAGCGAATTATGCCATACCATGTAGATACTTCGCCGGCGCGTGTGAAAACCTGCCAGCCGGTATGCCCCGCTTGCGGCGAACTGGAATGCCTCTGCCGCCCACGCTTCTTCCCGGGCCAGTTGTTGACCGAAGAAGACCTCAACCGGTTAGAGCGCTACATTGTGGAAAAGAACAAATTGCACAATCGCTATTTGCATGGCTGGGGAGTGGTCTGTGGCCTGGAGGTCTCCTGTCATCCGTGTGAAGGGTTTGTCACGGTCAAGACCGGCTATGCGCTCAGCCCCTGTGGCGACGATATCGCGGTCTGCCGCGACGAAGCCGTGGATGTTTGCGAGCTTCTCAGAAGGTGCCGCGAAGATACGTATAGACACTGGGAGTGCGATCCGGCATGGCCTCGTCCGGAGCCTGATTGCGATCAAGACCAACCGTGGGTGCTGTACATCTGTTACGACGAGAAGCCGTCGCGCGGGATTACGGCTTTGCGAGGCAGCAGCGGCCCGGCCTGCTGCTCGCGGTGCAGTTGCGGTGGATCGTCAGCTTGTGGTTGCGGCTGCCATGAAAAGTCCGATTATCCGATGAAGAGCAGCTACGCCCCCAGGCAAACGAGAGCGCTTCCGCAATGCGAGCCGACCATTACCTGCGAGGGCTATACGTTCCAACTTTGCAAGGCTCCGCAACCTGCCCGCGGCCAGAATATGGGGAACCAGGATCTGGGGAAAATGATCGGTCGCATAACCGAGTGCCTCAAAGAGCTGGCAGAGTGGAGACAGGCTGTAACTGCGCTTCCAGCCGCCTCGCCTCCGAGCCAGCTCAATGCGCTCCGAGAGAATCTGCTTTTGCTTCTGGAGCGACACGGAATCTCAAATTGTGATCTATACCGGAGCACGCTCCAACCTTGGGTAGCCCTTCCCGCGATCGACCCTCTGCTTAGAGAGGTGCTGCAAGAATGTGTTTGCTTGGCGTTGCTTCCACCCTGTCCCGAACCGGTTGAGGACAACTGCGTGGCCCTTGCCACCATCACGGTGAACTGTAAGGAGGGCTGCCGCATCGTGCGGGTCTGCAACTGGGGACATCGCCGCATCGTCCCGACGGTACCCAGCTTCGAGTACTGGTTCGAACCGTTTCTGCGCAAATCTAAACTGGCGGACGATCTCGCGGCGTTCTGTTGCGAGAAGCCAGCTCAACAAGCCCCGGAGGGCCCGGCGAACATCGACAATTTTCGTATACCTGCTCCTACTCCAGCGTTCGTGTTCAAGCAACTTCAGGATCTGTTCAAGGATTTTCTCAAAGACATGACCTAGTAAGGACGGAGACAAGCCATGCCCGCGAATCAAAACCAGCGACCGAAATTCTACGAAGAACAATACCTCGGCGCGGCAGATCTGACCGCCGCCGTAGATTACGGCCGACTTCAAAACGCCCGTCACGCGCTGGGGGCGCACACCTGGGGCATCGCAGCCGGATTGCAACTCAAAGAAACGGTGCTCCCCGGCGGAGCAGTCGACGTATATGTCATGCCGGGATGTGCCTGGGACGGGTTCGGCAGGCTCATACTTGTGCTGGTGCCCTACAAGATACCGGCAGATTATTTTGGGTCCTACGTTTTTACACCCGGCACCGACAACGGCATACCGGCGGGACGCTTGATTAAGGTATGGCTGCGCTATCATGAATCGGCCACGCAACCCGCGCGGCCGGGATTTGGCGTTTGTGGTGCGGAAGATCAGCGCTCGCGAGTGCAGGAGACTTTTCGGTTGGAGATAGGAGAGCGCCCCGGTCATGGCGATCGTCACTCGCGCATTTCCGTCGCGGGGAACCTGGTCGATGCTCAGGACGCGCAGCAAAAGCTCGATCCGCAGACGCCGCCCGTAGCTATATTCGACGAGTCGATTCCCTATCAAGAGTTTCCCGATGAAGGCGAACAAACTCGCTGGCTGATCCCGTTAGGGGTTGTTCGTTGGAAGCCGAACGTTAATCCCAATCAACCGGGTAATTTCGTACAGCGAATCCCCCAGGACCTGGCGGACAGCCGCCGTATGCGCCGGTATATCGGCGTAGTGGCCGAGTCCGTGCAGGCAGCCGATGGTGTTCTCCGGCTGCGTGACCGGCGAAAGGATTATTCACCGGTACCGTCCGACGATCTCGTCTGGGTCGAAGGGAGCCTACGCATTGAGGGTGACGCAAAACTGTTCGGTAGCAAGCTCGATTTTCGCCGGCCGGACGGGCTAGACCTCCTCGTTCCAATTAGATGCCAGCGCGCCGAAATTCCAGGGATTGGCGCACATGCGCTGCAGGTTGTTCTTGGACCTGACAGCCAGACGAAAAATCGCTTTGTGATTGGGCGGCTGAAAGCCGATGGCAGCATCGATGAAAAATTCATGGTCGAAAGCGGCGGCGATCTCACCGTATCCGGAACGGCGCGCAAGCCTGGTGGCGGCAGCTGGACAAACTCTTCGGATGTGAGACTGAAGGAGAAAATTGAGCCGCTCACGGACGCTCTAACCCGGCTCCTCAAACTTCGTGGCGTCCATTTTGAATGGAAGGAGCCGGAAACCATGGGGAACCTGACCGGCCCTCAAATAGGATTGGTTGCCCAGGAGGTAGAAAAGATTTTTCCTGAGTGGGTCAGCACCGGCCCTGGTGGTTATAAGGAGACGACGATCCGCGGGTTTGAGGCTCTGGCCATTGAAGCGATACGAGAGCTTCAGTCGGAAATTCGGAGCCTGAAAACACGCCTCGCCAAGATGGAGCGGCAGCCGAAGAAAACCCCTCGCCGCAAAAAACAAACCAAGGGCCACAAGAAGCCGATAAATCTCGCTAAGAAGGACTAACAGGTGGATTCGATGGACGAAGCCATCCCCGAACTTAGCCGGTTGCAGATCCGCCACTTTCACGTCCGGTACCTCGTCTCACGTGATCATCCAGCGCCGGAGCGCCTCAGAGCGCGGCTGGATGAGGCGGTGACTCACAGCCTTACGCATACTCTCTCGTCGATTCTTTCACGCTCGTTTTCGGATGCTGACACCAGCGTCTGGCTGATTCGTCGCCTGGAGATTGAGTTGGATGTCAATGCGGCCTGGGAGCGGGAATCGTTAACGCGCGCGTGGGCGCAGCAGGTCGCCCTGACGCTTCACAGAATTTTGCAAGACGGCGCCGATGGCGAGAACGTCCGGTGGTTTCCCAACCGCGCCGCCTATGTAGCTCGCTTCCTGGTTGAGGCGGCGCAAGGTTACGCCTGGAACAGATGGTACTACGAATCGTTCGCGGGTTTGCGTCCGCTTCAGACGTCGGTTGTGCTGCGAACCGCTATTTGCGAGCAGCCGGCCATCGGCCTGGCGGCACTACATCAACTTCCTCTCGATGAACTGGGAAAGGTGCTGCGGGCGTTGACGGCTCAGGATGCGCGCAGGATTTTGGACAGCTTTGCCGCAGCCGGCCCTGCGGGAGAGGAATTGCGATCTCTCCAGGCAGCGCGAACCGCGTGGGAAGCAGCGGAATGGGATCCGTATGACGACGCGGACGAAGCGCGCAACGCGCTGCGTCTTTATCTCGAGGCGAGCCGTGACAGGACGGACGTTGGCGGTCCCCATCTGAAGACGGCAGTTCTGACGGTAGCGCGCGTTCCGCCTTCACGCATAAGCCATCACGCTGTAGAGCCGGACGATTTGCCGGCTGGCCCTCGGGATACGGTTTTCGGGGGCACATTTTTCTTGTTGCCGGTTTTGGATGAGCTGCCGCTCGCGGAAGCCACGGAAGGTTGGCCCGATCTGGAGGAAGCTGCCTCTGTCGCGCTGGTACGGTTTATCTTGCTTGTTAAGTGTTGCGGGCAAGCGCGCGCTCACCGTGTGTTTTACGACCCTCTGCTGCGCGATCTCATGAAGATACCGCCTTCGATCTCCCCGATAGTCCTGACCAGGTGGCACAAGGGAATCTCGGCGGCGAACCAGAATGCTTTTCTGGAGACGTTAGCAAGTTGGCATCATACGAGAGGTTCGGTAACTCGCGAGCGACAAATCCTGGCGCGCGTTACCGGGTGCGGTGAGCCGGTTGCCGTTTTACTTGACGGCGAGCGGGGGATCTGGTTGTTCGCGCGCGGTTTTCAGTCGCGGAGACCGGAGCCCATGCACAAAGCCTTGCAGAGCTGGCTCTCGCAAGACGACCGGAAAGAAACCATCCTCCTTAGCGATCCAGTCTTTGTCGAATTGCTGCGCTCCGCGCTGCCGGATCAAAAACTGATGACCCTGCTCGAGGCTGGCGCAAGGATCGTGGGGGAAGAGTATCCGCAGATCGCCCAGATTCTCGCTCGTCTGGATAAGCTCCCGGATGATCTCTCGTATCTTTCATTGCCAGGATCATTTGGACTCGCCCGTTCGCTCGATCTGACGCTGAGCATTGCCGCGCACGGTGTGATGCGTTCATTTGCGTGGCGCCTGCCAGGGTTTGCCGGATCGAACTTGCCTTACCTTTTCAGTAACTTCCTAAACTTCTCCGGCAGTATCGAAGAGGAGCCTGAGCGCCGCGTGGTGAGGATCGGCCGGCCGCCCCTCCACCTGATCCTGAGCATGAACGGCATGACGCGGCAGACGTACCGGTTGAGCTGGCTCGACGAGCGCCCACTGGCGCTTTTTCAGGAGGCGTGAAGCGCGATGGATGCGCGTCAGTACCTATCGGTAGAGTTGCAGCGGCTCGACCTGTTGCTGCACCGGGAGGTCCTGCGGCTGCGGGCGACCTATCAGTTATCTCTCGACGAGTTTCGCGGCCTCTATATTAGCGACGAGCAGGTAAATCAGCTCATCAACCGGTCGGTCAATTACGAAGGTGCAACTTCGGCGGCCGAAGAATTGACGCAGCGGGCCGCAGACCTGCATGCAGCCGATGTAGACAACGACGATTCTCCCTGGCGCAAGCTTGTGGCGGAATTTTCTCTCTCGCCGATCGAACAGGACATCCTGCTCCTGGCGGTCGCGCCGGAAATCGATCTCAAGTACGAAACGCTTTTTGCATACTTGAATAACGACATCACGCGCAAATGGCCAACGTTCGATTTAGCCTTGCGTGTTTGCTCCACGACAGCCGAAAAGCGGTCGGAAGGGCGCCGCTACCTGTTGCCGGAAGGAACGTTGTTCAGCAACGGACTGCTGCGACCGGTCGCCTCAACAACGGAAGGGCGGTCGTGGCTGGCGACGGGATTTACATTGGCGCCGATACTTTCTCAGTATCTTTCAGGTATTTCTTGCCTCGAACCGCGTCTAGCTCCCTTCGTTGAAGAGCGGGTGGGTGGCCTTGAGTGGGAACGGCTGCCAATCTCTCGTGAGCAGCAAAGAGCCTTGCGCCGTCTTCCTGATCTCTTCGCTAGGTCATCATCGGTCGGGCCAATCCTGGTTCTCAGCGGGCGTGACGAGACAGGTCGGAGCCAGGCGGCCGAGGCCGTTTGCCATGAACTCAGCCTTTCGCTGCTGCGCGTCGATCTCGAGGCACTCCGCGCTTCAGGCGAGAGTATCGACCAACTGGCACGCATGATCTTACTACAGCGGCGCTTACAGGGGGCCGGCTTGTATCTCACTCGAACCGAAGCGTTGTTCGATAAGGAGTCCAGGTTGTTACCGGACAGTTGCCGATTGATCAAAGCGCTGAGTGCCGCGAAAGGACCTATCTTTGTTGCTTGCGAACCCGGTGTGAACTGGCGCGAACTGTTTGCCGGTCAGCGCACGATCTGTTTCCGCTTCGCAGATCCCGATTACGCCACGCGCTTGCAAGCTTGGGAGCTGGCACTCGCACCGTTCCACGCAAATTTGGCCAGGCATGACCTCGAGGCCCTCTCGGACCGCTTTGCGCTCACCGGAAGCCAGATTACTTCCGCGGTGGTGGCTGCCGTTGACACAGCAGCGTTAGAAGACGCGCAATCAGCGACTTCACTTGGTGTGGCCGCGCTGTTCGAGGCAGCGCGCGCGCAATCCGATCAGAGCCTCGGGAATCTAGCGGTGAAGGTGAAGACGATTCACGTCTGGCAGGACGTGATTCTTCCGGCCGCCACGTTGCGACGAGTAAAAGAGATCACTGCCGCGATCAAGCACCGGCACATTGTTTACGGAGAGTGGGGGTTCGAGCGGCGCATTGCCTATGGCAAAGGACTCAAAGCGCTCTTCGCCGGGGCCTCGGGAACCGGGAAGACGATGACGGCCGGGGTTATGGCGCGCGAACTCGGGCTTGATCTCTATAAGATCGACCTTTCCGCCGTCGTAAGCAAATACATCGGCGAGACGGAAAAGAATCTCGATCGGATCTTTCGGGCGGCGAACTGCAGCAACGCGATTCTTTTTTTCGACGAAGCCGACGCGCTCTTCGGCAAGCGTTCGGAGACCAAGGACGCGCATGACCGGTATGCGAACATCGAAGTCGCGTACCTGCTTCAGAAAGTCGAAGACTACGAAGGCGTGGTGATCCTCGCCAGCAACTTGAGCAAGAACATCGACGAAGCTTTCTCACGGCGCATGCACTACGTCGTGGAGTTCCCCCTTCCCGACGAGAGCCATCGCGAAAGACTATGGCGCGGCATGTTCCCGCCCGAGGTGCCACTGGGCAAAGACATTGACTTCCCATTCCTCGCCCAGCAGTTCTCCCTCGCCGGCGGCGACATTAGAAACGTCGCTCTCGACGCCGCTTTTCTGGCCGCGCAAGACGGCCGGGTCATTACGATGAAGCAGCTCGTCAAAGCAATGGCGCGGCAAATGACGAAGCAGGGGAAAATCGCTTCGCCCATTGATTTCAAGCAGTATCACGAACTAATCTCGCAGGGAGATTAAAGATTTGCATATGAACGTCCAAGCCAAAGCCATCGACAAGGCCGATAAGGCGCATGATGCGCCTTCCCGATCTCGTTCGACTGCGGACCATTCGACTCCGACTGTTCTATCCGATGGGTTTGGACTCGCCAACATTCAACAGAATGCCGGAAACCTCGCTGTCCAACGAATGTGTCAGGCTGGCTTGATACAAGCCAAGCTTTCCATCAGCCAACCCGACGATCCGTACGAGCAGGAGGCGGACCGAGTGGCCGATCAGGTTATGCGCATGCCGGTCTCGATGGAACGGGCATCTACATTATCACTGTCCGAATCCCAACCCATTCACGTACAACGTAGTTGTGCTGCATGTGCAGTCGGCGAACCGTGCCGTAAATGCGGAGAAGAACAAATTCAAAGGAAAGCCGCGTACGGTTCTTCACCAGCAGCCTCTGCTGGTGTTTCCTCGCGGATTGCTGCACTGCACGGCGGTGGCCAGCCTCTGCCTCCTTCCATCCGTGCCTTCTTCGAACCGCGCTTTAACCGAGACTTCGGTCAAGTGCGGGTGCATGGGGGGCCATCGGCGGCCGAGACAGCAAAGTCAATCGATGCCAGAGCGTTTACCGTTGGGCGGAACATTGCGTTCGCGGCAGGTCAATATGCTCCTAAATCCGCTGAAGGGCAACGATTATTAGCGCACGAGTTGACGCACGTGGCGCAGCAGGGATATGGCCAAAGACTCGCGGAGTCGAAGACGCTAGACGCGGCATATCCCTCGATAGGCATGGCGGCCCCCCAATCGGGGCGCCTCGTTCAGCGACAAGGACGCGAAAGCGCTTACGAAGGCGAGGGTGCGGGCTGCGGCTTCTGCATCGAGCCCGCTCAAGCAGGGATCATCGCGCATGAGATGATACAGTCGAAAATGGGCGCTTTAGGGGTCGACAACGAGGTGAAAGTGAGCGCAGGCCGTCGCGGTGCAGGCCGGCTTGACTTGGCGCGGTGGGACGAGACTAGCATCGAGATCGGTGAGATCAAGCCCGGCCATGAGGACGGCTTTGCGCGTGGCGAAGAAGATCTCGTGTACTACCAACGAATACTCGAAAAGACGAAGGACCCGAAGTTCCAGGGGAAGACCGTTCGTCGGCTGGCCGCCCCAGTGCCTAAAGAGCAGATCTTCCCAAACCCGGGAGTGGCTCTGCCCGAGCCGCAGAAGCTGAAGTCGACGCGCAGAGACGGGGTCTACGGCTATTTCTGTGACGAGAGTAGCCGCACGTATTTCGAGGGAGCGAAGCTGGTTCAGCCCGGCGACAAGCACGTTACGCGCGCCGTACTGAAGGCGAAGAAGGAGTTCTTCGACAGCGATTGCATCAAGAAAAAGTCGAAGCGAAAGCCGGTAGAGGAGGAACGGGTGAAGATCCGTGACCGCGCCGGCGCAACGCGACTCGCAAAGCCGGCAATGGCGTTGTCCATCCTGCGCTCGCGGGCGTTCCATCTGCAACACGAGGTCGATCAGCTCTACGGCGAGCACTCCTTGGCGCACGCTTACTACGTGAAGACGATCGTGATGGGTGCGATCTTTGGTGGTCCGGTGTTCCTCGGTGCTGCGGCTGCCGCCATCTGGACCGGGATGCCGAGCCTTTCTATCTGGGATGCTGCGCGCGCTGCCGCGGGCAAGGGTGCCGGAGCCGCCAACGTAGAGGAGGCGTCCAAGGCGCTTGCGGAGCTGGAGGCGGCGGTCGTGGCGCCACGCCAAGAGTTCCTCGTCTGGAAGGCGCGTCGAGACGGTACCCCCGTCCCCAAAGAGCCGAACACGCCGGCGCCGGCGCCCGGGGCCCAGCCACAACAGGGGGCACCACCACCGTTGCCGCCCAAGCCTATCGCTCCCGTCGCTCCCGCGGTTCCCGGCACAACCGCCCCGCCGGCGCAGGCCGAGTCAGGGCTGAGCCTCACCACCATTGCTGCACTCGCGGCCGTCGTGGTTATCACATGCCTGATACTGCAGCCCGAGGTCGGCGTGGCCGCGGTCGCGGGCGCCGCAACGGCCGGTGGGGAGGGTGCGCTCGCGGCGGGAACTGCCGACGTGTTGGTTGGCGCCGCTGCGGCTGCCGGCGAGACCGCCTTGGAAGCTGACGCATTTGTCTTCGTTGCCGACGAGGTCGTTGGTACTCTTGCCGCCCTGTAGAAGAACTGGGACATGAACCGAGAGCGACGCAATGCGTTTGGTCGCCGCGCCCAGCGTCGGACCCACCGGGTGGAGCGTCTGACGTGAATCATGGCCGACTTTTGGCGCAAAGCCGGGTCTACTCTAGGATTTATGCAGATGACTGAATCCCCCGATAAGGAAAATCATCATTGACGGGCGGGGAGCCAGGGGAGAATAGGGTCGGGTCTTGAATTATGACGTTGCAGCGAGTGAAAGAGATCACTGCCGCGATCAAGCACCGGCACATTGTTTACGGAGAGTGGGGTTCGAGCGGCGCATTGCCTATGGCAAAGGACTCAAAGCGCTCTTCGCCGGAGCCTCAGGAACCGGGAAGACGATGACGGCCGGGGTTATGGCGCGCGAACTCGGGCTTGATCTCTATAAGATCGACCTTTCCGCCGTCGTAAGCAAATACATCGGCGAGACGGAAAAGAATCTCGATCGGATCTTTCGGGCGGCGGACTGCAGCAACGCGATTCTTTTTTTCGACGAAGCCGACGCGCTCTTCGGCAAGCGTTCGGAGACCAAGGACGCGCATGACCGGTATGCGAACATCGAAGTCGCGTACCTGCTTCAGAAAGTTGAAGACTACGAAGGCGTGGTGATCCTCGCGAGCAACTTGAGCAAGAACATCGACGAAGCCTTTTCACGGCGCATGCACTACGTCGTGGAGTTCCCCCTTCCCGACGAGAGCCATCGCGAAAGACTATGGCGCGGCATGTTCCCGCCCGAGGTGCCGCTGGCCAAAGACATTGACTTCCCATTCCTCGCCCAGCAGTTCTCCCTAGCCGGGGGCGACATCCGCAATGTTGCGCTGGATGCCGCCTTCCTCGCGGCACAGGATGGAAAGGTCATCACGATGAAGCAGCTAGTAAGAGCCATGGCGCGGCAGATGATGAAGCAGGGACGGATTCCTTCACCGATCGATTTCAAGCAGTATCACGCATTGATTGTTGAGGGAAGTTGACAGGATTCCTCAGGTGAGAAGCGCAGCCAAATCGGTCGACACAGCCGGCAAAGCGCAGGATGCGCCGGCGCATGCTCGAGGGTCCTCACGGCCTCCGGCATCGTATGTTCCGCAGAACGGGTTGGGACTTGCCGACATTCAACAAGGCGCCGGAAATCTCGCCCTTCAGCGCTTGCTCGATTCTGGATTAATTCAGGGCAAGCTTTCCATCAGCCAGCCCAACGATCCGTATGAGCAAGAAGCGGATCGCGTGGCGGAACAGGTAATGTCTTCCGTATCTGTTCCATCGATCCAGCGCAAATGTGACGCCTGCGCCGCAGGCGGAACTTGCCCCAAATGCGATGAAGAGCAGAAGATTCAAGCCAAGGAATTGCCCGGCCATTGGCCTCACATCACGCCCCAAGTTGAATCCTCGCTTGCCTCTCTAAGCGGCGGCAGCCAGCCTCTGCCGCCCTCGGTTCGGGAATCTTTCGAGCCGCGCTTTGGGGCGGATTTTAGTGGAGTACGGCTGCATACTGGCAGCGAGGCCGCGCAGTTGAACCGCGCCCTTGGCGCGCACGCGTTCACCCATGGGCGAGATATTTTTCTGGGCGAGGGCAAGAACGATCTTGAGTCGAGCGCAGGAAAGCAATTGCTCGCGCACGAGTTGACGCACACGATTCAGCAGGGTGCAGCCAGCGGTAACATCGCGCGTCGGATGTCCGAGGATCACGTGGCCTTCCCAGAATCGCCAGCCATGAGTATGCCGGTGGTGCAGCGCCAGGCGGCCCCTGCCCCGCCGCCGAGTGCCGCCCCATCCCCAGCCTCAGGAGCGACGAGTCCAAGTCCCCCGGCCCCCGCTCCGGGCGCGTCGAAGAGTGAGGCCGACCCAGCCGAACTGCCCCTGCGGGGCGATGCGTGGATCACGCTTACACCCGGAATGTCTGTGCCGCTGGAGCTTCCCGACCTGCGCGAGTTCGCTATTGGAAAGGGGACGCTGACGACGGAGCCTATTCCCTTGGGCGAGAGCGGAATCACCGCTGAGGTTGAGGTCGGATCGCATAATCCAGTACATCTCCTGAATCCATCTCTGGAGCTCACTGCTGTGATCGTGCATATTGCAGCGTCCCTGATCGCGGCGAAGAGGAGCACTAAGGAGACCGTGACAAAGGGCCTTGGTATAGAGGGCGCCGCCATCGGCGGGATCGTCGGTGGCTTACTCGGAGGGTTCGTTGGCGATCCGATCGCCGGTGCGAAGCGCGGAGGTGAGATCGGCGGTCGTCTCGGCGAGGCGGTGGCCGGAGTTTTCGTGGGTGAGCAGGCACTGAGCGCCACGCTTACCTCAGGCGCCCTCGTGGGCCACTTCCCGTTGGTCTACACACCCTTCTTGCGGGTCAGGCTCAGCGTACCGCTTATCAGCAAGGTCGTGGATGTCAACGCCACTCTGCAGACACAGCTGACACTGGATGTCGCACCATTCTTGAGTTTTGTCGGGAGCGCCATCGATCTCCGTTTCCGCGATGGTCGGCTGACACGCAGCGAGTTCACCTTAAAGGTCACGGGCGGTCTGAGCTTTACCCTGGATGCCTTCGGGCAACTGCGCCTCGGCGCGACTATCTTGAGTATCCTCAAGGGCTCGGAAAGCGAGGGGGCCGAGGAGGACCCAGGGCTCCTGACGATCGATATCGTCGAGACCGATGTCTTTCCCATCGCCGAGAAGCTCGGGGGGGAAATTAGCGCGTCGACCGAGTTGAAATTCCTCAAGGCGTCTAAACTCGCCGTGACTGCCAAGCAAATCAAAGGTGACGGCGGAGGAGGCGGAAGCAAGGTGCTTGTCAATGCGCTTAAGGGCAATCTCGGCAAGGCAGCTGGAGGTAAGAAACCGTCGCTCGACAATCTGCCCCACACAGGAACCGAGGACGACCCGGTTCCCATGACGTGGTTCAAGCCGCTTGATTTCTATGTGAGGGCACTGCATCGGGCTCGGCCCGATCGTCCCGGCCGCCAGACCATTCATGTTTTTCCCCACACCTGGTACCCGCCCGATGACTTCGAGGCCGGGATCGACGCCAAATACTTGCCTCGGGTGGGGAAGAAGGTCAAGAAGACAGGCCAGGAACACCGAAAAGATGGTGCCAAGGAATTCAGAGAGCATCTCGAGGCTCACAAAATCAATCTCGAGGGCGCAGATATCGACCACGTGCAAGACATCGCGTTCGGCGGCAGTGATGACTTCGCAAACCTGTGGCCGCTCGATTCCGGGAGGAATAGTGAGGCCGGCTTCACGCAAAATGTGAATCAACATGTGAACTGGCATGGTCCAGTCAAAGGCCCATTTAGGATTATAGACGTTCCGGTCGGAACCTGGTTTGTCATCCGTGACATATTGCCGTGACCTGAGGCTCAACGTAAATCGCGCAGCTTTCTGTCATTTCTCGGGAAGTAAAGGGGACAGTCACCACAATTCCCAAATTCAATCCTAAGTCGCATTTTTATCCTCGATCAATTCGGGGATTGTGGTGACTGCCCCCGACAACTGAAGCGAGTTACCGGGAACTTGCTCCCCGTCATTGAGTTCAGAGATTACTATTGCTAAGAAACTAATATCTATACTAGTTTGAACGAACCATGAATGGTTGCTTTCAAACTTTAGAAAAAGCTGCCGAGTGTCACAGTAGAGCCCACCGTAGGTCATCAAGTAAGGATCACAACCCCTTTTTCGAAATACCCGTCGCTAACCAAGCTGCAGGAAACCTAGCGACACAGCGGCTGTTTCGGTCTGGCGCATTAAGGGCGAAGCTTGCGATCAGCCAGGCGGGCGATCCGTACGAGCAGGAAGCCGATCGTGTCGCTGATCAGGTCATGGGCATGCCTGAACCAGGCCTTCAGCGGACTTGTGCGGCCTGCGAAACGGGCGCGACGCCGTGTCCAAAGTGTGAGGCGGACAAAACGGCACAGGGCAAACCGGAGGCTAGCGCCAATCCGATAAGAACGTCGGTTCCCGATCGTTTTGTCGAAAGCCTCGGCTCCGGCCAGCAACTCGACCCAGCTACACGCTCCTTCTTCGAACCACGGCTGGGCGTTGATCTTACCCACATTCGCGTGCACACCGACAGCCGGGCGACAGAATCGGCACGATCTATCCACGCAAAGGCATATACGATAGGTCAGCATGTGATATTGGGTCCAGGTCAGGACCAACTAACCACATCACAGGGAAAACGACTTCTGGCTCACGAACTGGTTCATGTTCTTCAGCAAGGCTCCAACGGAAAAAATGTCGATCAAGTGCAATTGCAGGAGGCTCCCCAGCAGTTCCCTCCAGCGCCTGTTCCCCCTGTCACGCCGCCATCGCTCCCGCCTCCTCAAACGGGCCCCCCGGTGTACATCTGCTGGTCGCCGACAGAGGCTGCGCCGATTGCGAACCATTCCTGGTTTCGAGTGGGTGGTCCTGAGCCACAGGAAGACCATGAGACCTTTAGCCTCTTCCCCAAAATTGTCAAAAAGGACACAAGTGGATCTGGGTGCGCCCAGGGTGTTCCTGTACTCGGCTCCCTCGACCGAACTGATCTCCTTCGACCTTCTAGCTGTGCTAAGACGCAATTGAATCTCGCCTGCGTCAAAAGCACCTTCTCCACCTATCCCGTCGGGTACTACTGTCCACTAGGAGCTAATAGCAATACTTTCACGGGTGCAACGGCACGCGCCTGCGGAGTAAATTTCGACCCGCCGGCTTTCGTTCCGGGTTATGACATGTCTCCACCCGTGGCTGGAACTTTCGGGCCTGACTGGACAACCATGGGAACGCTGGGACTGCTGTTTTGCGGTCCAAAAGAGTGTAAATAGAGTGTCGGGGCGAAATCGCAATTGCAGGAGGACGAGATGGGTGCTTACCCAACTGGCGTCAAATATCGTGGAGTGAATAGAGCCGGTGCGGAATATGGAGATGATTGGGATGGTTGGACAGGGCAGACATACTATACCTTCCCCACCAAAACCGAATTAGCTTCAGAACTAACCTTCTACGGCAATAAAGGCTTCAACGCCATGCGTCTACCGATTTCCTGGGAACGCCTGCAGCATCGTTTGAATGGGCGTCTGGACGCGGCCTATAAGAGGCGAGTTCGGTCGTTCACTAATCAAGCTAATGCAGCCGGCTGGGTCGTGATCATCGATCTGCACAACTACAACCGATATGCAACAGGAGCTTTCAATAGTGCGGGCGTCCAAGTAGCTAGCTACACACAACAGATTCTTGGCGATGGATCATTGGCCTCGACTCATTTGGCGGATGTCTGGTCCAAAATAGCCACGATGTTTCTGGGAAAGTCGAAGGTAATTTTTAATATAATGAATGAACCGCACGATTTTCCTATGACCTCCGATATCTGGTTTTCAAGCATCCAAACAATAATCGATGCCATCCGAGCTACGGGAGCTCAGCAACTAATCTTGGTTCCTAATAGCCGAGGTTCTGATGTCGATCACTGGGACACTTATGCTCCTAATGGGGGCTCTCTGGACAGTGTTGCAGCTCTTGGTATAAGTGACAGCGCCGAAAACTACGCCTTTGATATGCATGCGTACCAAGACTCTCCGGGCTCAGCGACATCATATGTCGATTTGCTTACCCCGGTTACTGATTGGGCAATAACCAATGGAAAACGGCTATTTCTGTCAGAGATGGGTATTGCAAATGGAGCTGCAAACGGCGCACCTGCTCTAGGCAACCTGCTAACGTACCTCAATAACAACAATGATGTCTGGCTCGGCTGGACGACTTGGAACCTTCCACCCTACAACATTTCTCAAGACGGAAATTATACAGTGGATGGTCCGGAAATGGCTTGGTATACGCCTCACTTAACGCCAAACATAGTGAGTGGCAGTGCCTGACGTGAAAGAGACCGTCGGAACAGGCGGCCAATATCCCGTCAATTGTTCCAAAACGGAAGCTGGGGTTAAGCGCTGATCGACCGTGTCGGAGAGCGTTCCGACAGTGCCCAGGCCATGCGCAAGGGAATTGACACCGAGTTGCCGTTGCTATCCAGGAAGCTGATAGAGAAGCTCGCAGGGAAGCGATCGGTATTGACCACAGAAAATCCCGTCCCGCGATCTCCTCATCCGTGCAGCAAGACGCCGCTCATGTGGCTGCCCGACAACGAAGCTCGCGCGATCGAGATCGTGAAGCTGCTGCTCGCTCACGGGGCCGCGACCCGACCATCCGCAATCAGCAGGGAATGACCGCGGCGGAGTGTGCCCACAAACGTCGGCTCGATGACGCCGCCGAGTAAATGAGCGCCAAGTCTGGATTAGCCCAGTAACTCTTCCGCCGACCCCGGCTTCTGCAAATCCCCTTGTGCTCAAGCTGGCTAGATATTTTCGGTTATCGTGTTTTGGGAGCGGAGAGACGGCCTGGGGGCCGTCTCACTGCGGATAACTTAGATTGCCGCGCCGCGCCCTTCCGGTCGCGGCTCTGTGGGTGCATGCAGTGGCGGTCGCCGGCGGGATTGATCGGGATGATTAAAAGTTGACCAACTTGTGAACTGGGTGTGCGCCAAAGGGAGTCCAGGCATGAGGCTTGCGCCGCGTCTCTTCGGTGCTTTAATTAGAAGCGGAGATGTCCTAGTGGACGTCGAATCAATTACAGATTAGAAGGAGAAATAGCCTATGAGAAAGTTGTGTCTATTGGTGGGGTTGATTTTTGCGCTTAGCAGTCTGACCGCTTTGGCAGCGGAGAAAACCTGGACGGGCAAGATTAGCGACAGTATGTGCGGCGCCAAGCACATGTCCGGCGAACACGGCGCCAAGAAGATGAGCGACCGCGACTGCACGCTGGCTTGCATAAAGAAGGGCGCCAAGTATGTCTTCGTCAGCAGAGGCAAGGTTTACAACATCGAAAATCAGGATTTTGCCAGTTTGGAAGAGCACGCCGGCCATACGGTGAAGCTGACCGGTGAGATGGCTGCCGATGGTAAGAGCATCAAAGTGGCCGACATAAAGATGCCCGCTGCCAAGGGCGCCAAGACTCCAAAAAAGAAGAAGGCTTGACGTTTTTGCCACGCCAATTCGGAGTAGGGGTGTACGACCGTGCGCCCCTACGGAATTCCCCGGCCTGGAGGTGTCCGCTTTTAGTCTACTTTCGCGTCTCCTGGTGAGAATGACTCTCTGACCCTTCCTCGTGATGCGCCGCCCCCACGTGGCTGCCCAGTGCCTTAAGCTGTTTCAATTCCTCCGGCGAAAGTTGAGGAAGGTGGCGAAGAAATGCGACGAGCTCCCAGATAGACTCAGGGCTATCCTCCGAACCCCAAGCCGGCATTCCAGTAAATCGAACTCCGTTGGAAATAATGTAAAAAAGCTCGCCGTCGCTCAGGTTCTGGGTTTGGGAGTCAGTCATGTCAGGAGCCTTCGGGTAAAGGTTACGGCCGATAGGAGTAGCGCCGCGTCCGTCGACTCCATGGCAGACCGAGCAGTGTTCAACAAAGTGTTCTCGGGCTTCCGCCATGCTTGCTTCCGTCACTGGATGAGGATTCTTCATCTCTCGGGCGCCGGCTGGGGTTGCGATTTTTCGCGCATTGCGAGCCAGCACCTCCTCAAGGCGCGAAGGCTTCGCGCTGGCACTGAAGCCGTGGCTGCGAAACTGAGCGAGTAGATAAGCGACGCCCCCCAGGACAACAAGCAGAAGCACTATTAGAAGAGCTTTTACGAATTTCATCGCCCCCTCCTAAAAGACTTGTCGGTTTCAGATTATCAAGGAATGGAAATTTCTCTAGGTGGGCGTAGGTGTACGACTGTGGAACGGACGAGAACCGCCTGTGGCTCTCGTCCGCCGCACAGATTACGAATGTTTCTGGTGCTTCATGTGCTTCTTTGCGTGATGCTTCTTCGCATGCTTCTTAACGCTCTTCTTCTTGGAAGTGGAAGCCGAGGTGGTGGTCTTACTCTGCTGGCTGGGATAAGTCGGCGTCTGTGCCGCAAAAATCAGCGAAGACCCCACCACAAGAAGCGCCAGAGTGGAAAGCAGAAAGCGTTTAACCATAAATCCTCCTTCTAATCTGTTTATGACGTTAGAAGCCGCTAACAGTTGCAAGATCGAAATCTTGGTAGAGCCGTGTTTCCTGAAATGGAATTGCCGCTTTCATCCGGAAGGCCGCATCCGCGCGAGGCGCCACGCCCAGACAACTGCTCAGTTCCTTAAATTGTGACGGCGGGCTTCGGGGACGATTCCACCAGACATCCTTAACCCGCCGTCTACCCCCCGTTTAGCAACCGCGCTGTAGAGCAACAAGCCCTAGTCCACGGACGGGGAGTCTGGTCAGATGTTGAAAACGATTCAGAGTTGCAAATAGAAATGCTGGCAAAGCGATGTTTCCTTAAATAAGATTATCCAAGGGGGGCACGATGAACAAGGGCCTGCCAGCATTCCTACTCTCGATTTTTGTCCTGGTAATTTCGGAAAGGTAACTCTCAATTAGATAAACTTCCTCCGCCACATTCAAGTGGCGCTGAAGCTGAAGTTCTGAGTAGCATTCAACGGGATTCTTAGCCCGGATTATTCATAAATTCTGAAAAGGCGAGCCGCGAATTACACGAATTAACACGAATTTCGGGAGCGGGAGAGGGGCGCTGCCAATATGGAAGAGCGACACTGTGTAAGTCGGCGCTCCTCTTCCGCTCCCGAGGTTATCCGCGTTGATCCGCGTAATCCGCGGCTCGCTTTTCGGATTTATGAATAATCCAGATTACGCTGAACTTTGGAGGTGACGACCATGAACCTGGCTCTATCTGTGATTCTTCGAATCGTAAGCGCCACCGGGCTGGGCGGCATCGTGGGGATTGAACGCACGCTGCGCCACAAACCCGCCGGCCTGCGCACCAATATGCTCATCGCCATGGGTTCGGCTCTGTTCACCGTGCTGTCGCTGGAACTGGGAAGGGACACGCATGAGCCGACGCGGATCATGGCGCAGATCATTACCGGTATCGGATTCATCGGCGGAGGCGCCATTCTGCGCTCCGGTTTGACCGTTACCGGACTGACCACTGCCGCGACCATCTTTGTAGTTGCCGGAATTGGGATGGCTGTCGGCGCAGGCTATTACTGGATCGGTCTGGTCTCAACCATCTTCATTCTTGTGACTCTCTACTTCCTGGGAAAACTGGAATATCGCATAACCACGATTCGGCAAGCGCACGTGTACACCTTGTCGACTTCCAGGCTCTCGGAGGCCTCAGTGCTGCTGAGCACGATCCTGGATCAACTTGGAATCCGGCCCGAGGATCTGAGCAGCGAGCGAAAAGGAGAAGAACATTGTCTACACTTCACCGTGCATACATCGCCCGAGAGGAATCGGAGTCTGATGCAGAAATTGCTGGAGCTTAAGGAAATTGATGACATTAAGGCAACCGTAGAGCCGCCGTCTTGAGAACTTATGAAAAATCCGAGCCGCGAGCGTAAGCGAGCGGTGGAGCGAATCTGGCGAATTACATCGAAATCTAAACTTTTTGCCCAACACGCAGTTTTATGGATGGGGAGGAAAATATTCAGATTCTCCCTGCGCTCCCTGACGGTCGCGGCTCAGATTTTTCCTCACGCTTTAGGAACCGGGTTAGCTGTAGTGTTCGAGGAGTGATTCCTTTTTCTGGAGAGGGCAGTATGGACCGAAGATCTTTTCTGAAATTCAGCGCAACGGCGGCGGCCGTGAGCAGTATCGGTCTTCCGCCAGAGCACGCGGCAGCGCCGCTAAATCGAGTGCGATTGTCCATCACCTGGGGAATGTTCCGCAACATGCCGGTATCCGAAGCGATGGCGCAGTTGGCGCGGCTGGACTATGACGGATTTGAGATGTTCAACTGGCGCAATGCCGACATGCTAAACGGCGTCATCTCCGAGATGAAGAAATACAAGCTCGAGTGCGCCACTTTGGTGGCCAACAAGGGGGTAAAAGCTCCCGGTTGCAGTTTGACCAATCCTAAGGAACGCGGTGCGTTTTTGGCTGAGATGGGGCTGGCCATCGAGGCAGCCAATAAAATCGGCTGCAGGCGCCTGGTGACACTCACGGGCGACGAAGTCGCCGGGATGTCGCGCCCCGCAATGATGGAAAGCTGTGTCGCGGGTTTGAAAGAGGCTGCGCCGCTTCTGGAGAAAAACGGGATAACCGCCGTCGTCGAGATCCTCAACACTTATGTTAACCACCCGGGATACTTCCTCTATTACGTGCGCGATGGGGCGGAGATGATTGACCGCGTAGCCAGTCCCAATGTCAAGCTCCTGTTTGACATCTACCACGTGCAGATCATGGAGGGGAACCTGATCCAGAACATCCGCAACAATATTAAGCGCATCGCGCACTTTCATATCGGCGACGTTCCCGGTCGGCACCAGCCGGGCACCGGAGAGATCAACTACCGCAACGTGTTCAAAGCGATTTACGACCTTGGTTACCAGGGATTTGCCGCCCTCGAGTACGGGCCGACGGTTCCACTGCTCGAGAATATGGCTGAGATGCGGAAAATGACCTTGTTCGGGTGAGGAAATCTTCGAAGAACGCTCACTGCGAAGATCCAGCGCGCAGGTCCGCAACCAAAACCTCAGGGACACGGCGACGCGGGGACACGGCGACGCGGCGAGCATGAGAATCTTTGCCGGCCGTAAAGAATTGGTTTAGACGCCGAAGGCGTCGAAGAGTATAGCCGGGGGCAGAGCGCGTTTTTTGCGCGCCGCCCCCGGTCGACTTCCCCAATATCGACCAGCGCACCCTGCGGGGGTGCAACAAAATTTCCCGATGATTGACTCGAGCTGTTCTTCCCCCAAAAAATACTTGCGCGATTCGTGTCGCACCCCTTCAGGGTGCATACTCTCGGTGGGTATCGCAGACCGGGGGCGTCGCGCAAAAAGCGCGCTCTGCCCCCGGCTATACTCTATGACGCCTTCGGCGTCTCCATCCGCGGCTTGCCATCCGCGGTGCCATATAGGGTTGCGGCTTTGCCGCGCTACGCCTCTGCGGTGATTGTTTTCGAATAATCGCATCGGATGGGGCCACCCAAGGGTACTCGCTGCGGGATCTGAAAACCATCGCGGCGTTTGTTTTGGCTACGGCTCTCAACGCGTTAGATCGCTGCGTTAGCTAAACCATTGTCTTTATTGCAAAATCATCGCTTTTGGACGCAAATCCGGCAACTTTTGCCCCCACTGGAAATCGTCGGTACAATTAAGTTGAAGCACGTGATTAAAGCAGCAATAAACAAGTCACAAGGGGAGGCAATAATGTGGCGAAACATCTTAATTATTCTGCTCTTTGGCCTGTGGACCACTCAGGCGCGGGCCGCAGAACCAACTCCACGCGGGGAGGTTCAGGGCGATCGCGTCCCTATTTATCGGGTCACTGTGGTGGCGCGTTCCACCAAGGCCGTCAACTACCGCCACCGAAGCGGATCTACTAAGGTTGACTTTCGAGGTACGCCCCTTTTGCCGGAAGCTCGAGGGGAAGCGAAAGTAGAGAGCAAACAAGGCGCCATCAAGATTGAGACGGACTTCAACGAGCTGCAACCGGCCAGCAAATTCGGTCCCGAGTACCTGACCTATGTCCTCTGGGCGATTACTCCAGAAGGGCGTCCGGTGAATCTTGGGGAAGTACTCTTAGATGGAAAGAAAAGCTACCTGAATGTGACCACCGAACTGCAGGCCTTCAGCCTGATTGTGACTGCCGAGCCCTATTTTGCCGTGACGCAACCGAGTGATGTCGTGGTCATGGAAAATGTGGTGCGATCAGATACCGTCGGCAAAGTCGAGGAGATCGAGGCCAAATATGACCTGCTGAAGAGGGGGCAGTACACATTAAACGTGAATCCTGCAGAACTCAAGCCGATAGCGTTGAATCCAAAGGTTCCGCTGGAGCTTTATGAGGCCCGCAACGCCCTCCGCATAGCCCGCTGGGTGGGTGCGGATCATTATGCTTCCGATTCCTTCCAGAAAGCTGATCAACTCCTGCGGCAGGCAGAAGCCTATCAGGAAAGGAACGCAGGCAGGAAGCCGGTCGCAATGACGGCGCGCGAAGCGGCGCAAACCGCCGAAGACGCGCGCATTATCGCTCTAAAACGGCAGGAAGAGGAACACGCAGAGAATGAGCGCCGTGCGGCGGCCGATCGGGAGGCCAAAGCCAAAGCAGCCACTGAAGACGAGGCCAGGCGGAGAGCCGAGGCAGAAGCCCAGCAAAAAGCCGAAGTGGAGCGCCGCACTCGTGCCGAGGCGGACCAGCGGCTGGAAGCGGAACGACGAGCGCGGGCAGAAGCGGAGCGCGCCACGGCGCAGGCTAAGGAAGAAACAGCCAAGGCGGAAGCAGAAAGGTCGCGCTTGGCGGCCGAGCAGTCCCGCATGGCGGCCGACCAGTCGCGGCTGGCGGCGGAACAGTCAGAGCGGGAACGGCAGAAAGCCGAAAATGAGAAGGCTGAGCTCCGCGCCCAACTGCTGCGGCAGCTAAACGTGATTCTGGAGACGCGCGACACGGTTCGAGGGCTGGTTGTGACGATGGCCGATGTTCTCTTTGAGACCGGCAAATACAACTTGAAACCTGGGACGAGAGAGAAGCTCGCGAAAATCTCCGGCATTATTCTTGGGCATCCCGGTTTGAAGCTGGATGTCGAAGGCCACACGGACAGCGTCGGAGGTGATGAATTCAATCAAAGGCTTTCTGAAAAGCGCGCCAATGCCGTGCGTGACTTCCTGGTGCAGCAGGGAGTGGCATCGGATTCCATTGCCGCACACGGGTTCGGCAAGACCATGCCTGTGGCCTCCAACGACACAGCCGCGGGACGACAACTCAACCGCCGAGTGGAGCTGATTCTCTCAGGAGAGGTGATCGGCGTGAAAATCGGCGGGAAGCAGTAGGGAAATCAGGGACCACGACTAGAGCCGGCTTTGCGGGCTCTGGGTTTCTCTATTTTGGGAGCGGAGAGAGGGCCTGAAGGCCGTCTCCAGGCCGCTCTCAGCGGACTTGGAGTTTCTACATTTTGAGTGGCCAAATCCGGACAGCGCCCGCCCCGCGGGGCGGGCGCCAGCCTCTGGCCCAGGGCGTAGCGCCAAGCGCGGAGCCCTTCAGAAGGGTGAGCCCGCCCGGATGGGCGGGCGACAGCAAACAGTGCCTCCAAGGCCAAGGTGGTCCCGGCAATATCGTCGTGCACGCGGCTGCAAAGATTTGGTTTGCCTTAGACGCCGAAGGCGTCGAAGAGTATAGCCGGGGGCAGAGCGCGTTTTTTGCGCGGCGCCCCCCGGTCGACTTCCCCCGATATCGACCTGCGCACCCTGAAAGGGTGCAACAAAATTTCCCGATGATTGACCCGAGCTGGTCCTCCCCCAAAAAATACATCCGCGCTTCGGTGTCTCCGTCTGCGGCTTGCGGCCGTTGCTGCAATATTTGGTTGCCGCTCTGCCGCGCTCGCTTCAAAACTAAGGCGCGCGCAGTTGTGTTGCGGCCGCTCCTTTGGAGCTGACCGGAAAGGAAGGTGAAAAATGACGACGATAATCCGAGGAATGAACCTCTTTTTGATAGGCGCTCTGGCCGCCACGCTGGTCCTTCTTCTCATGCTTGTCCTGCACGCGCAGACGACAGCCACTCAGGTGGAAATCGTTCCCACTGAGCCGACCGCAAGCGACAGCATTTCCATCAAGCTGTCGGGCACATGGCCCAATGGCTGCGTGCCGAAGAACCCTCAGTTGTCTGTCTCAGGACAATCGATTCGTATTGATACGTCAAATCCAGGCGAGATCTGCACGGATGCGCTCACTCCGTGGAGCCTTACTGTGTTAGTGGGGCGCTTGGCCGCAAGTTCTTATGAAGTGGTTGTGAATTACTCCAGTCCCAGCCAAAAGTCCTTTGAAGTGGTACGAAAAACATTCAGCGTAAAAGCGGCTGACCAAGCGGCAGCACAGGAGCTTATCCTGCCCATTGTCGTAAATGGCACGACGGACAAGACGACTCATTACCAGACGACATTTACCATCCTCAATCTGTCAAGCAGTACCGTGGAGGCGAAACTGCAGATTTACGACCAAAAAGGAGCTCCGGGCGGAGTGTTTTGCTCGCCCCTGGCACCTCCGCCTTCTACCGCGACCGCTCTGTTAAATGCCAACGGGGAATTCCATAATTCCACGTCAGCCAATCTTCCGATCCTCAACGGCTGGGCGCGGCTTACGTGGGACAAACCGGTAACGGTCCACGCGGCCTCGGAAGTCACCTTTGTCGGAGCCCCGCCGGCGCCCTGTCTTTTAATTTGCAACCGCCCATCAACTGAGATCATTGCCAGCGCGCGAGTCCTGGCGGTCAAGGCGGCAAAGGAATTTCGGGTGGCGGCAAGCATTACCCACAACCGCCACACCGCGCTGGCGCTGGTGAATCCATCCGCCTCGGATAGCGCTAATATTCAAGCGACGCTGTTCGGCCCTTCAGGCGAAGTTCTCAAAACATTCAGCGGCTATCATGTGCCGCCGCAGGGACGGCTCACCGAGTACACCTGGAACCTGGTGGAGTGTAATTTTTGTTTTGTTCCGCCCCAGCCGCCCCCTGATATGTTCCACGGCACCCTTCAAATAATCAGCGACATCCCTATCGCCGTGGGCGCGCTGGATGTGCTTTTTCCCGAAGGGAAGTTTGTGGGCGTGCCGGCCGTGGCGCCCTGAGCATTTTCGCGGTTCTTGTCCGCGAAGCGGTGCCTGATCCGCTTCGCGGACGACGGCCGCTGGAAGCGGCCTTGACAAGGCTGCGCCTTGCCGCAGGGAGCAGCCCTCGCTATCATTCTTCCATCGCGCTCGCTACTCGACGTTTAACTTAAGTTTACGCGGGAGTGGTCATGAAACGATTATATCCAGTCTTTATTGCAGTGCCGCTTTTCGTTGCGGGTTACGGTCAGGAGACGGCACCACTAAAACTTGTCCAGACAATTCCTCTCGCCGGCGTTAAGGGCCGCATCGATCATATGGCCGTCGATGTTCAGGCGAAGCGCTTGTTTGTTGCAGCGCTTGGCAACGACACGGTCGAAGTTCTCGACCTGCAGACCGGAAAACGACTGCACACCATAGCCGGGTTACAGGAGCCTCAGGGAATCCGCTACGTCCCAGAAATCGATAGGATCTTTGTCGCCAGCGGAGGAGATGGGACGTGCAAAATATTTGATGGCCGTAGCTACCAGCCGGCCGGCAGAGTAAATTTTTCCAGTGACGCCGACAATGTCCGTTACGATCCGGTCCTGACGCGAATTTATGTAGGCTACGGCGGCGGCGCTCTGGGGATTGTAGACGCTGCAAAGGGAACGCTTCTGGGCGAGATAAAACTGGAAGGGCATCCTGAATCGTTCCAGTTGGAGACTTCAGGCCGCAAAATTTTCGTCAACGTGCCAACTCGACAACATATTGCGGTGGTGGATCGCGAAAAACACGCGGTTGTCGCAAAGTGGCCGGTTTCAGCTCAAGCGAATTTTCCGATGGCACTGGATGAGAGAAATCAGAGGTTATTTATCGGATGCCGCCATCCGGCAAAACTTCTTGTTTTGGATGCGCAGTCGGGAAAAATGATTTCAGAACTCACCATTCCTGGAGACACCGATGATCTCTTCTACGATGCCTCGCGCAGGCGTATTTATGTCTCCTGCGGCGAAGGGTTTCTTGCCGTTCTTGAACAAAAGGATGCCAACCACTACCAGCCCAGCGGCAAAATACCAACCGCGCCCGGAGCGCGCACCTCGCTTTTTGTTCCCGAAATGAGTCACCTCTACCTTGCCGTTCCCCGTCGGGCAAACCAGGAAGCCGAAATTCGGGTCTATAACGCCAAATAGAACAGGTGGATATTGAGTGTCGGGTGTTGGGTGTCGGGTGTCAGGTGTTAGGTGTTGGGGCTCCAGGTCTTAAGTTTCAGGTTTTAGTCTTGATGTTCAGGTCCGATATTTCGGATCCAACAGCGCACGTCTCGAGCTAGCTTGAAAACTTCAACACCTAAAACCCAACACCCCAGCCATCTGACACCTAACACCGAACCCCCAACACCCAACACCTAACACCTAAGACCCGACACCTGACACCCAACACCCAACCCCTGCTTTTCAGGGAACCTTTTCCCCTGACCTTCAGTTTACATATGCGAACGGACATAAGCCGAGGCAAGCGCGAGTGAATTCGCCAACCGATCATGTACTGATGATGGATGTCCGCAATGGCGACGTGGCAAAACTGGGCATCCTTTTTGAGCGATATCACCGCAGGCTTTTTAACTTTTATGTCCGGATGACGGGCAACCGCACCCTGAGCGAGGATCTGGTACAGGATGTCTTCTTCCGCATGTTGAAGTACCGTGGCACTTACAAAGACAAGAGTGTCTTCACTACCTGGATGTATCAGATCGCCCGCAATGCCCGCTTCGATCACTCAAGAAAGCACAAGGGTGAAGCAACACTCGACGGGCAAGAGGAAACGGCAAACCAGGAGCCGATTCTGGAGGCAACGATAAGTCAGAATCAAGAGGCTCAGTTGCTGCGAGACGCCCTGCTCAAGCTGACGCGCGAAAAACGTGAGGTTCTGGTTTTGAGCCGCTTCCAAGACATGAAGTACGAGCAGATTGCGGAACTGGTCGGCTGCGACCCAGGGACGGTGAAAACGCGCGTCCATCGGGCGCTGAAAGATTTGAGGGAAATCTTCTTTGAACTCTCAGGAAGAAAAGCGTCATGAAATGCCAAACCGTTAGAGAACAACTGCCGGATTATTTAACCAACAATCTCGAAGAAACGGCAAAGGCAGCGATTCGAGAACATTTGACCGCTTGTACCTGGTGCGGGAAGGAGGCGGAAGCCCTTTCTGAAATCTGGCACAAGCTGGGAGCGCTGCCCGATGAGCAGCCGAGTCCTCTACTGCGTGTCCGCTTTGAGGCGATGATGGAGGCCTACCGAGTGGGATCGCGCCAGGCCAGGCCGGGCATTTCCTGGGCCGAGACATTGCACCACTGGTGGGGGCGTCTCTGGCCGGAGAGGCCAGGCCTGCAGTTTGCCACTGCTGTAACGCTGCTGATTCTCGGACTGTTTGCCGGACACTTGCTGGTCCCTCCGCGTTCGAGCGATGAGCTGTCTGAGCTGAGAAATGAGGTTCGCAGCATGCGCCAGCTTGTCGCACTTTCGTTGTTGAAGCAAGAATCGGCCAGTGAGCGTCTCAAGGGAGTGGACTGGAGTTACCAAATGCAGCGGCCCAACAAGGAAGTGTTGACTGCTTTATTGAATACGGTGAAATACGATTCCACCGTCAACGTGCGCCTGGCCGCCGTAGACGCGCTGCATCAGTTCGCCGATGAGCCGATCGTCAGGCAAGGGTTGATTGAGGCGCTTCGAATGCAAGACTCGCCGCTGGTTCAGATTGCGTTGATCGACTTGATGGTGGAGATTCGAGAACAGCGCGCTGTTGATGTGCTCAAGCGGCTTCAGCGGGAACGAGAACTGAACGAAGCGGTGAAACAGCGCGCTGAATGGGGTGTGAAGCAGTTGAGCTAGTTCCCTGGGAGCCCACGCATCTTGCGTGCTTTCCCTTTGAACACGTAGGCACGCTGGCAGCATGCACTCGGGTTTGGACATTTTGGAGATTACAAGCAAGGAAGATGCGTTATGAGGAACCTCACAGCGGTAGCCTTAATTCTATCGATCGTCACAGGAGTTTCGCTGCGGGCCTACAGCCCGACAATCGAACAAAAGGAGGCAATCCGAAAATCGTTCGATTTGTCTCGATCATCGTCGGCCAGACGAGTGGAAGTGGATAATGTGCATGGTTCCATTCATGTTACCGGTTATAACGGACGCGAAGTCGAACTGGTGGCAAACCGAACTGTCCGCGCCGATACCAGCGAGAAGGCGCAGCAGGCCCTTCAGGAAGTGCAGCTCGATATTTCCCAGCACGACAATACGGTCCGGCTTTATGTGGATGGGCCGTTCCGATGCCATTGCCCGGACGGGTCTTTCGGCGATCGAAGATGGCAGGAGCCTGGATACAAGGTCAGCTTCGACTTCGATTTAAAAGTCCCAGTGGATTCCAGCCTGTTTCTTCGGACCATCAATGATGGAGACATCAAAGTGGAGAATGTGGCAGGAGACTATGACATCAAGAATATCAATGGCGGAATTGAAATGAATGAAATCTCTGGTTCCGGCCAGGTCTATGCGCTCAATGGCAGGGTGAAAGTTCTTTTTCGAGAAAATCCCAGATCCCCTTCCAGTTTTGGATCGCTCAATGGAAACGTGGACCTCTATTTCTTGCCGGACCTTTCTGCTGATCTTCGCTTCAAGACGTTCAATGGCCAAGTCTACAGTGATTTTCCCGTGACTTATGTGCCGATTGTCAATTCGCCGGGAGAGCGGCAGAACGGGAAATTTGTTTACAAGAGCAATCGCTTTTCCAGCGCCCGCGTTGGAAGGGGAGGCCCTGAGATCAAACTGGATGGGTTCAATGGAGACATTCGAGTGCTGCAGCGAGAGCGGTAGGGAAATTTCGAATGAGGAATGCGGAATGCCGAATGTGAACTCCGCCCTTACGGACGGGGCTACTAAATAACGGCTCTTCGAGCCTGAAATAACATGCAAGAAATTTGCTCGGTGACCAGATTCTGCGCTATGGCAACACAAAATGCGTTTTACAAGCGAGGAGCGAAGATGAGAGGTGTTTATCAGGTATGCTGTGCAATTTCCTTAACTGTTGGCGCTCTGGCCCTGGCTCAGGGTGCTGCGGAGGATCGGGTGTCGGTCGCCTTCAGCGATCCTGCGCGGCCTGGCCTGCTTAAGGCTCACGTTATGAATGGCGGAATAACGGTGAAAGGATACCAGGGCAGAGAGGTAATCATCGAAGCGCGCTTGCGCGATCGTGAATCCACACGCACTGAAGGACCGCGCAGCGAAGGGATGAAACGTCTTAACTTGACCTCCACCGGCCTGAGCGTGGAAGAAGAGAATAACGTGATGAGCGTAGGCGCAAGCACGATGGCTCGAGCCGTTGACTTGAACATTCAGGTTCCGGTGCGGACATCCTTGAAATTGAGCACCCTCAACGATGGCAACGTAAAAGTAGAACAAATCTCCGGCGAGCTGGAGATCAATTGTCTCAACGGATCGGTGACGCTCACTAACATTTCTGGCTCTGTGGTGGCTCACGCCCTCAACGGTCCGATGGTGGCGACCCTCAACAAAGTGGATCCCAAGCCCATGTCGTTCAGCTCTATGAACGGCAACATTGACGTGACTTTTCCGCCGGATATACGCGCCAATCTCAAAATGAGAACCGATATGGGCGATATCTACAGCGACTTTGACGTCAAGATGGGGGACTCTCCTAAGGCAGTCACTGAAGATTCCCGGAACAAAAGCGGCAGGTATCGCGTTCATATAGATAAGACCATATACGGGACGATTAACGGTGGAGGGCCGGAGATTCAGTTCAAAAACTTTAACGGCAGCATTTACGTTCGGAAAGGGAAATAGGCTGCCACGTCCCGCAAAAATTCCGAGCCGCGCGCGTAAGCAAGCGGACTCTCCTCTTTTTAAGTGTCGGGAGCCACCCAACCATTTTCGGTTTGGTCCTGTCTAACGGTCTGGGTCATAAAATCGTGGTCTTTCTACTCGGAACTTCGGCTTAAAAAAATGCGCGCCCGGACAATAAAACTAGGCTGGCTGCCACATCTGTTTGCGGCCTTTCTCCTGCTTAGCGGCAGCGTACACGGACAGGAAAGCTCAAAGGCAAGAGACCAGAGCCTGAGAACTGATTCCAAACAAGCGGAGATTCCGGCGGACAAACCCGATTCCCCCAAATCGGGAGCTCCTACTGCGGTGAAATTGGTCAACGGCCATCCAACTCTTGAAATTCCGCGCATCTCCAAGCCCCCGGTTATCGACGGCAAACTGGATGATGACGCCTGGCAGCGGCCTCCACTGCCGCTGGGTGACTGGATCACTTACAATCCTCTCTATGGTGAAAAGATGGCCCAGCGGACCGAAGTGTGGGCCGCCTATGACAAGGACTATCTTTACTTCGCATTTCATTGTGTCGATCCGGAGCCGGGGAAAATCAAGACCACCCTCAGCCGTCGCGACAACATGTGGAATGACGACTGGGTAGGTTTGAGTCTTGATTCACTGGGCGCAGCTCAAAGTTCGTATGACATGTTCGTCAATCCCAGCGGCATACAGGGAGACATTCTGACCACCGCCACCCAGGGTGAATCTGTTTCGCCCGACTGGGTGTGGGATAGCGCGGGGAAGGTGACTGAAGATGGCTACAATGTTGAGATGCGGGTTCCGCTCAAGAGCGTCCGGTTTAAGAGCGGAAAAGAGGTTCGTATGGGCGTGCTATTCTGGCGCCGTGTGAGCCGGCTTGGGATCTCCGCTTCATGGCCCGATCTTCCACCAGGAAAACCGATCTGGGGCCGTCACGCGACAATGCTTTTGTACGATCTTAAGCAGCCTCTCACGCTGGAGGCGCTTCCTAGTTTTACCTACTCAATTAATCAAAGCCGCGCCACACAAAACCGTTATGAAAAGGCAGATTCCAAGCCGGATGCCGGGCTGAGTGTTAAGTATGGGATCACCTCATCGGTAACCCTGGACGGAACGATCAATCCCGACTTCAGCCAGGTGGAAAGCGACTCCTTCCAGGTCGAGGTCAACCAGCGTTATCCGATCTTCTTTAACGAGAAGAGGCCGTTTTTTATGGAAGGTGCAGGAACTTTCGAGCTGGCAGGAACCGGCGGGGATGGCAACATGCGGACCGCGGTGCACACGCGCCGCATCGTGGACCCAGACTTCGGACTAAAATTGAGCGGCACCATAGGGAAATTTACGTTTGCGACTCTTTCTGCGTCTGATCGGGCTCCCGGGCAGCCTTTCGACGACAGCGATGTCAACCCCTATCTTGGCCGGAACAAGGATTTCAACATCGCGCGCGCGACGTACAACCTCGGCCAAGGCCGCTATGTGGGCGCGATTGTCGCAGACACTGAGTTTGCTGATGGCCATAATCGCGTAGCCGGCGGTGACTTTTCCTTCCAGTTGAAAAAGCATCAGTTCACTACCACATTTCTGGGAACTGAAACCCGCAGCCCAGACGGTCAGACAGTGAAGAATGGATACTCCGGACAAGCAACGTACTTGTTTAACAGTAAGAGATACTTCTTCATCTCTCAGATGGAACACTACGACAAAGATTTTCAGATGGACACGGCGTTCTACAATCGCACAGGGATCACCACCGGTTGGAGCTTTGCGGCAATCAGTTTTTACCCAGACAACAAGAAATATACATGGTTCAAGCGATTTGTCCCTTTTGTTTATTCGGAATACGGGAGGGATCGATTTCAAAGAGGGAACGAGCATCTGGAGCTGGCCGGCGCGCGCATGCACTTTACTCGTCAGGGATTTTTCCGATTTGACGTTGCCAGAGGCCAGGAACCATGGGCAGGACAGGTGTTTCACATCAACTTCGCGCGAGTGATGGGACAGGCGCAATTGACCAGGTGGTTGAACGTCTCCAGCTTTAACAATTTCGCGCGTTCGATCTTTTATGACCCGGCCAATCCTTTTTCAGGCAACTCCCGCTTTCACTCATTGGAATTGTCGTTTCAACCGAACGCCAAACTGAACGAAAGCGTGGCCTACAATTATGTGAGATTCGATCGGGCCACTACCGGCGAGCGGGTTTACACGGTAAAAATTATCAACACACGCACCACTTACCAGCTGGACAAGCACTTCTTCTTAAGGGCAATCTTGCAGTACGACAGCTCGAGATACCGTGCGTTGACTGACTTCCTGGCCTCCTACGAACTGATTCCTGGAACGGTGACTTATGTCGGCTACGGTTCTCTTATCGAAAGAAGAGAATACCTTGGCAACCAGTCAATATTGGGACAGGGAGATTATTTGACAACCAGGCGGGGGCTGTTCTTTAAGGCATCCTACCTGCACCGATTTTGAATTTCAGATCAGGAAGTTAGCCGCGAATGGACGCGAATGGACGCAAATACAGGGACAGACCCCTGTTGGGTGTTGGGTGTCAGGTATCGGGTGTAGGGGTCTCAAGTGACGGGTGTCAGGTGACGGGTGTCAGGTGTTGGGTCTCAGGTATGGGTGTAGGCTTTCGGTGTGGGATTCTGGCTGTTGGGTGCGGGGCTGTTGATTTCGGGTTTCGGTTTGGACTGGTCTCAGCCCATCACCCGGCACCTGATAGCTGGCCCCACAACACCCGTCACCGAACACCTGACACCCGTCACTCGACACCTGACACCCGTCGCCCGACACCCCACACCTGACGCCCAACACCTAACACCCAACACCCGTCACCTGACACCCGTCACCCAACACCTGACACCCGTCACCCAACACCCGTACCCGACACCTCACTGCAAACTGGAAATGATCTTGCGGTATTCGTCTTCGGTGAAGGCCTTCAGTGTTTGAGTCTTAATGTTGCCTTTAGATGCGATCGATAGGATCGTCTTGGCGTAAGCGGCGTCGTCGGGTGCTTCGAAAATACTGACAGCGTCGTATCCTCCCATCGTCAGGTAGAAACTCTTCAACTGCCCGCCGGCAGATTTTATGGCTTCCCTCGCTTTATCCAGCCGAGAAGGGCTCTCCTTGATGTTCTCCATTCCTTTCTGGGTGTAGCTTAACAGGGCGATGTAGGTGGGCATAGCTCTTCCTCCTTTTTCTTCAAGTCAGACTGAAGCTTTTGAAGTAATACTGTAGAATACATCGAGAAAGGTTAGAAGTGGTTTGTAAATGGCGGTCCACAGCATGTACCGGGAAAGGGTGCTGGGCCACACGCTGCCGCCTGCTGCGCAGGCTCTCGGAGCGTCTGTTTTGCTGAGGAGGACGGCTGGAACCGGTTGGGCAACGGCCTTGGAAACTATTCTATACTTTCCGGTATGACGCGAATTTCTTTCGTTTCTTGGCTTCTTCTGTCGATCCTCTCACCCCTTTGCCTGGCACAGGGCCGTGTTTATCAAGTCACTTCCGGCAGCAAAGTTGAGATTCATCTCGATACCAGTGGGTTCCTCGGATTTCTTGGAGATAAGCATCTGATTGAAGCGCCTATTCAACAGGGGCGGATTCGTTACATCTCCAACGATCCAGGAAAAAACTCAGTGGAACTGGAGTTCAGTTCAGCTTCGCTGCGAGTCCGCGACCCGGGGCTGGAGGAAAAAAAGCGGCTGGAGGTCCAGCAGACTATGGAAGGCCCGCAAGTCCTCGATGTGAAAAATCATCCGCGGATTTTGTTCAAGTCATCAAGCGTGAAACAAGGAAAAGGGGCGATGGAAATTACCGGAGACTTGACTTTGCGGGGGAACACCAGAAAGGTGACCGTTCTCGCAAAGGTCAACCCATCAGGGCCTCGTCTTCAGGCCACAGGCAGCAGCCGCTTCAGGCAGACTGAGTTTGGAATTAAACCAGTGACGGCCGGCGGCGGAACGGTCCGAGTGAAAGATGAAGTGAAGCTGACTTTTCAAATATCTGCGGATGCCGTCAAAGAGTAACGCCCCTTGACGCGCGCCCATGGCGCGCCTTGGAATTTCTACACTTTGAGAGTGGAGAGACGGCCTGAGGGCCGTCTCAGCTTGGCAATTTACACCGCGGACAGACGCCCGACGTCCTTCCCAGGTAATTTTACATTCCGTGGGTAGAGACGGCCCTCAGGCCGTCTCTCCGCTCATCTTTTTTTTTCGCAAAATCGCCCCCTGTCCGGTTATGCCCCGCATGACTCTTTTTCGCAACCATTACAGAGTTGAATCCGTCTCTCCGCTCTCCCAAATGTAGAAACTCCAGTCCGCGCCTATGGCGCGCCTTGTCGTCCCCCGTGCTGAGCCAAACATTTGTGGAGCGTTGAAAACGAAGAAGTCATGCTAAAGGATCAGCATCGCTACAGCCGCTCCAGCCATAAGAACGGCCGTGATCCATCCCAGCCAGCGAAGCAAAGGCGGATTGACGTGCTCGCCCATGATCTTTCGGTCGCTGGTCAGCAGCACAACCAGGACGATCAGCGGCGGCGCAAGTACGCCGTTTACAACTGCTGTCCAGAAGAGCATGGCCACTGCATTGAAACCCGCGTAATCAAAACTGAGACCTACGATCGTGGAAACGGCTACTACTGCGTAAAACTTGGGGGCGAGACGTGGCTTTGAGCCTAATGATCCGTGCCACGCGGATGCCTCAGCCACCGCATAGGCGCACGCTCCTGCAAGCACGGGTACAGCAAGCATTCCAGTGCCAATCAGACCGAGTGTGAAAAGCCAATAGCAGCCGTCCCCGGCCAGAGGGCGCAACACTTCGGCTGCCTGCTTGGCAGTGGTGATCTTGGTCTCGCCATGTGCATGCAATGTTGCCGCCGTGGTGAGAATGATGAAGTACATCACAGTATTGGAGAAGAACATCCCGGTAATAACATCGGTTCGCGAGCGGCGCAATTCTTCCTTTGTTGCTCCCTTGCGTTTCGCCACTGTATCGCGCCCACGTTTGCGTTCTTCCTCGACTTCCTGGGACGCCTGCCAAAAGAAAAGATAGGGGGAAATGGTAGTACCGAGGATACCTACGAATGTGGTCAAGTAATTTCGTGACCATTCAATTTTTGGGATGAAAGTGGAGCGAAACACTGCAAGCCAGTTCGGGTTGGCAAGAAAAGCTGCGAGAACATATGCGAAAAGGATGAGAGTCAGCCACTTGAAAATAGTGGCGATTCGGGCATATGAGGTCCAAAAGAGAAATGAAACGATGAGCGCTGCGTAAAGTGGAGTCCAGAACAAC
>DASXTB010000002.1:0-7221 GCA_036505615.1 Acidobacteriota bacterium | reverse complement strand
CGAACTGTGCAGCCAGCTCAAAGATCCATCGCGTAACGGTGGAAAAACAATTAACCAGATCATCGAGCACGTCACGTCAGACAAGCTAGTTGGGTGGGGGTGGAACCCAGGAGAGGGCCGCGCCACGCCACCGCTGAGCCGCCCGGAATTTGCGGCCAAAATGCAAGAATGGGCTCGTAACGGAGCCGCCTGCCCGCAGTGAGTTCATTGCTCCATTTCAGCTTTAATGTACGGCACGCGATTCTTAGTACTGAAGATGATGTGGTAATGCAGAGAGGTGTAGGTGTTTGCCATACCCTGGGCTCAATCGTCGCTACGCGACGGGAATGGATTGGATGTCTCGCTCTCCCGGCTTGAAAGGCCGGGCTAAAGTCAAACGGTCGCCATGCGACCGTACCGCCAGCTTGTGCGCTGTCGTTCGGCAATCGCTAAAGCCCTGCACAATATACACGGGTCTAGACATTGCGTCGCCGCGTGGGCGGCGTCTGAATTTACGCCGGCCTTTCAAGGCTGGGAAATGAAATCAAAAAAACATCCCGTCGCGTGGCGACGATTGAATAGGCCACAAATCGCGTCCCTTCCAACCGATGGGCGGATGACTGAGGGCAGGCTCTGGTGAATTTTCCCTCACCTGGCCCAGGCGTAGGCTTCGGTTCTGGGATCGGCCCCGGCGCTTAAGATCCCGGTCTTCAGATCCACGACGATGGCCGCGTTGTCACCCAGAGACCATGGCCCTGAAACCCGCAGTTTGTGGCCCTTGGCAATCAGAGCTTGGCGAACCGATTCGGGCACCCGCGCTTCAACCGATAGGTCACCTGGGTACATGGTGTGAGGAAATGGGGAGGCTGGGAAGCTGCGACTAGACCAGCGGGGGGCTTCAATCGCCTGTTGAACGTCCATCCCAAATTCAATGATATTCAAGAGCGTTTGGAGCGTTCGCATGACCTGATCATCTCCACCGGGACTGCCCAAGACCATGTGCGGCTGGCCGTCCTTCATCACCAGCGTGCTTTGCAACGTGCTGCGCGGCCGCTTTCCCGGTTCGAGCGCGTTTGCCTCGCCGGGCACCAGCGAATAGTAATCGCCGCGGCAGTTGAAGATGATTCCCGTCTCACCCATTACAACTCCGGTCCCAAAGGCGCTGTGGAGGCTCGGCTCGAAGCTGATCATGTTGCGGTCCCGGTCAATTACAGTGATGTAACTTGTATCGCCCTCATGGTCGGCTTCTCCGGATAGATTCGGCTTCATCGGCCGATCCAGCGGCGCTGCACCCTTCATGAACTTCTCCGGTGTCCCAGGCTGGAGCTCCAGCGACGCCTTGTTGGGATCAATTAGTTTTCGGCGCTCGCCCGCGTATTCCTTTGAGAGCAGACCCTCGAATGGGATATGGATGAAATCCATGTCTCCCAAAAACTTTTCTCGGTCGGCGAAGGCCAGTTTGATAGCCTCGGCGCTAGTGTGAATGTACTCGGCGCTGTTGTGGCGCATTGTCTTCAGGTCGTACCCCTCCAGCAGGTTCAGCGCGAAAAGCTCCGCAGGACCCTGGCTGGCCGATGGATTCTTGTAGATCTGGTAGCCTCTGTAATTAATGGAGACGGGCTCTTCCACTTTGGCCGTATAGCCGGCGAAGTCCTCATAGCGGAACAGGCCGCCGTTTTCCTCGGAGAACTTTGCCAGGGCGTGTGCGATGTCTCCTTTGTAGAAACGATCGCGCGCTGCCTTCAGAGCTTCATGGCGTCCCCGACCGGCATTCTGCTTTTCAGCCTCCACAAGTTTCCTCAGAGTTGTCGCCAGGTCAGAATTGCGAAAGATTTGGCCAGGTTCCGGCGCTTTGTCGTTGGGGTAGTAAACCTTCACAGTGGAGGGATACTTGCGCAGTTTTCGGGAAACGCGGGGAGAGGCAATGGTTCTGGCGAGACTGTCGCCGATGGGAAAACCGTTGCCGGCGAGATCAATGGCTTGCTCGAGAACTTGGGCAAAGCTCATCGTACCCCAGCGATCCAGCAGGATATACCAGGCATCCACGACTCCCGGGACGGTTCCCGAAAGTAGACCATCGCTTTGAGGGAGTTTGCCTTCCAGATTCTTCTTATACCATTCGATGGTCGCCAAGCGGGGCGCTGTCCCTTCGCCGTTGACTGAGAAAACCTTCTTGGCTCGAGCATCGTAAACCAGGATCACTGTGTCGCTGCCCAGGCCATTCATAGCCGCGTCTGCGACGGCCAGCGCAGCCTGGCCTGCAACAATTGCGTCGAACGCGTTTCCTCCCGCTTCAAGGATGCGTTCAGCCGCGCGGGTAGCTTCCGGTTTCATCGAAGCAACCGCATATTGGCGTCCTCGAATGACCGGACGCATGGTTCTTGCATTCGGTTGCTCGTCCTGACCCCAGACATCGAGCGCGAAGGCGAGAGTCAATGACAGCACACAACCGGCGGTAATTTTGTGTGACTTTCTCATGGTAATCTCCGTTGCTAAGGTGGTGCCCAATATGTCGCGTCGCCGCGCCAGCGGCGAGTGAGTTTAGCCCGGCTGTTCGTAAAAGCTGCACCGGCGGCCCGTTGAGTCTAGCCCGGTTTATCAAGTATTTCAACGCATCGGAGTTTCCGCAACTGCGATACTTCCGTCCCTCATTAACTTCGAGCCGTCGTGGCTTCGGCGCAGCCAAATCTTGCTAAAAACGGCCGTATCGCAGAAACGGAACTTTTTCCTTTGTGAATCCGTAGATATCTGAAGATCGGAAGACCGATCAGAGCCGCTGTTGTGCGCCGAATTTGTTCAGTCGCCCGCGGTACTGCCGCGTAAGCCCAAGCGCAGAGCGTGTTCACAACTTACTTGAGCTAAATCGGAGGGAAAATGCGAAGAGCCTACATGATCCTAGCGCTTACCATCTTGCTGGTGTTATTTGCTGTACACCTATTGCCAGCCCAAAGCCGTAGCGGATTTGATGGTGTTTGGACCGGAGGTTGGGAATCGGGAAAGATTAAGCTAACGATCTCAAGGGACAGCGACGGAAAAGCGGTTGCCAAGCTCTGGGTGGCGCCCGAGAATGGCGAGGAATACACCACTGGGTTCAGTGAGTTCGTCTTGGAAGGGAATACGATGCGTGCCAGGTACAATTCCCCCGACAGCGATCCTGGAGAGGTTGTGCTGGAGGCGAATCTGGAAGGCGACACCCTGCGGGGAACCTGGCAGTTTAGACAAAAGGCCAAGGACGAAACACATAGCGGCACCTGGAAGGCCACCCGGCTCTGAGGGTGTAGAAAAAATCAGAAGAGTCCCCGTCAGCGAGTGTGAAAAAATTGATTTCTTCTGTAGGGCGACCCTGTGTGGTCGCCCGCTGCACAATTCAGCGCAGTTTGCTTGGCTCCGTTCTGAAGTTCATTCGCGGGAACTGTGCAAATTCGTTTGGCTAATCGGTCGGCTGTTGCGGCGGGCGGCCACATAGGGCCGCCCCTACGATCAGATGGATCGGCCGTCCTGTCCTGCGGCAGCGTGACATTTCGCGCGGCGCAGGCGGTTTCACAAATCTCAGCGCGCGCGGAGAAGTTTGACGATTTCTCAGCGCCCTGCAAAATGCCGCCAAATTTGCCACAAGCTGGAAAAATGATTGCCAACTTTGTTAGATTTTCCGCGCGCGCCCTGACGGGCGCGGTTCTGATTTTCTCCCAGGTTCCAAGACCGGCGGAGGCCAGCTGGGCAAAGCATCTCGACGCGCTTGACTCAGAAAATCTTCATCAGAATGAACAGGAGCCGGCTCTCAAGGAACTAAAAAAGGCCGTGGCTCTTGACCCCGGATCGGCAGCGGCTCATCAGCGTCTCGGTGAGGCCTACCTAAAGCTGGGCTCTTATGAAATGCTCAGCGAGGCCAAGGCGGAGTTCGTGCAGGCCCTTGCCATCGATCCAAAATTGATTTGGTCCAGGTTCTACCTCGCCAGGATTTATCTCGATCTCGGTCGTCCTCAGAAAGCCAAAGAGCAGTTGGAGTCGGCATTGATGATCCGTCCTAATATTCCCCATCTTTTATCACTTTTGGGTGAGGCGAACCGCAAACTTGGCAACATCGATATTTCCATGGAGCAAAATAGAAAAGCGCTGGAAATAGACCCGTCATTTTTTGTGGCTCACTATTATTTGGGTCTCGCGTATCTGGATCTCAAAAAGGAGGAAGAGGCGATTCGTGAATTAGAAACGGCGGTGAAGTTCAGCGCAGCTGCAGAAATGTGCCTCACTCTGGGAACTGTTTATTTCCGCAAGGGGGATTTGGATCGGGCCGTCGAACTCTATCAAAAGGCGGTCGCTGCAGACCCCGCCAAGCCTGAAGCACATCTGCGACTGGCACAGGCTTATCACGTGAAGAAACTGCCGGATCTGGCATTCGAACAGCTTGCCCAGGCATATCCGGAAGGGCAGCGCTTCTTAAACACTCCCTATTACCAACAACTTCAAGTGGAGATTCTTTTCGAGCGAGGCCTGATTTACCAGGAAAAGGGGGCACTTTCCCTGGCAGCTGAAGCTTACTCGAGGGTCCTGCAACTGGATCTCGCTCATGGGCAAGCTCATCGTCAATTGGCAGCGGTTTTATTTCAACAAGGAGAATACGCGCGCGCCTTGGAGCATGCATCGAAAGCCGCGGAACTCAAGTCTCCCATCGCACCATCTCTCCTTGAAAGTATTAGAGCAAAGCTAAAGCTTCAATAGACCTTCGCGCCGTTTTTTTCTCCGCGCGCAACGATTCTCGCCGGACCGCGAAGCGATCATAGGCCGCTTCTGGAGTTTCTACATTTTGTGAGCGGAGAGACATCATGAGGGCCGTCTCCAGGCCGCTTCCAGCGGCCTTTCCCGAAGGGTCTCAGCCCGGCCTCTCCAGGCCGGGGTGCAAAACGCGAGCACAACGATCAGCTCGAGGCCGTTTCAACGGCCTTTTTCGCCAGGCCAGCCGGCGTTTACGCCGGCGAAACTGACCGCCTAATATTCGATGGCTAAAGCCGGTTGCTTGGAAGGCCGGTGAACCGGCCTTGGCGCCGCGAAGCGGCGCTATCTGGAGTTTGGACATTTTGGAGAGACGGCCGGTGGGCCGTCTCCCGCACAATCTTTCATCGTGCAGGAGACGCCCCACGGGGCGTCTCTCCAATAGCGCCGCTTCGCGGCGCCCAGGCCGGTGAACCGGCCTCGCCGAAATTCGGATTGCGCTCAACCCCCGGCCTTACAAGGCCGGGGCTAAAACCCTTCGGGAAAGGCCGCTGAAAGCGGCCTGGAGACGGCCCTCAGGCCGTCTCTCCGCACTCTCCCCGTCGCCCCCTCTCCCGCTCTCCCGCTCCTAACGCGCCTGCCGCTCATCCAAAACCAAGGTCCGATTTGCCGCCACATCTTTCAAGCTCTGCTTCTTGCCGCTGGGCCACAGGATTTCGATTTGTTTCGCCGCGCGCTCGCCGCCCAGGCCGAAATACAGGCGCAGGTCGCTGCTGCTCAAGTAGCTGCCGGCGCTGTAGATCTCTTTGATCTGTGTCCTGCCTCCAGCTTCAACCCTCACCCTTGCGCCCACTCCAAATGAATTGCTTTCTCTGCCGCGCGCCTTAACGGCAATCCAGTAATTCTTGTTGCCGCCGTCATTCCTCATAAGAATCGGAGCCTGCCCGCAGTTTGAGACAACGATGTCCAAATCGCCGTCATTATCGAAATCTCCGGTGGCGGCGCCTCGCCCGACATGTTGGATGTTTAAAGCGGGTCCGCTCTCCGCTGAAACGTCGCGGAACCGCCCGCGCTCGTTGTGGTAAAGCAGGTCTTTCTGCATATAAGAGAGGCGTGAATTATAAAGATGTATGTTGTCGATGACGTGCCCGTTGGTCACGTAGATATCGACATCTCCATCGTTGTCAAAATCGAAGAGTTTCGTTCCAAACCCCAGAGGCAGGTACCCAGAGCTCAGACCAACCTGCTCGGTGACTTCCTCAAAGGTCCTATCCCTCCGGTTGCGGAACAGCGCATTGAATTCTTCAGAAAAGTTGGTGACAAAAATATCCAGCCAGCCGTCGCCGTCGAAATCCGCGAACTCTGCTCCCATTCCTGCGCGGGGTTTGCCGTTAGGGTCGTAGCCGACCCCGGCGCTGTACGCAATATCGGTAAATGTCCCGTCTCCATTATTGTGGTAGAGAAAATTTCTTACTGTATCGTTGGCGACGTAGATATCAGGCCAGCCGTCATTATCGAAGTCTCCAAATGCCACGCCCAGTCCTTTACCGGCGGGATTGGCGATTCCCGCCTTCTTGGAAACGTCGGTGAACGTGCCGTCCCCATTATTCCTATATAGAAGATCGGGAACTCCGTCGAAATTGCGAGGATCGCAGTACATGCGGTAGCCTTCTTTCTGATATCCGCAGTAGGGGTTCTCCTTCAAGTCGTAATCAAGATACCTGACAACGAACAGGTCGAGTTTCCCGTCCCGGTCGAAGTCAAAGAAACCGGCGCTGCTGCTCCAGCCTCCACCTCCGACTCCGGCCTTGGCTGTCACGTCTGTAAAGGTGCCGTTCCCGTTGTTGTGATAGAGAATGTTGGACCCGTAGCCTGTCACATAAATATCGAGGAATCCGTCATTGTCGTAGTCCCCCACCGCCACCCCGGTTCCAAACCCGCCGTTGCCGGCGACGCCTGCGGCTTTAGTCACGTCGACGAAAGTTCCCTTGCCTGTGTTGCGCAACAGCACATTCCCAGGAGAAGGTTTCCCTTCATAGAGGTTGGCGCCATTGACGAAATAGAGATCGATGAAGCCGTCATTGTCGTAATCGATCCAAGCCACCCCCGAGCCAAACGTCTCGACCACAAGCTTCTCTTTCGAGGCCCCGTTTTCGTGTTTAAAGGCAATCTTGGATTGTGATGTCACGTCTACAAATCGGACTGGAGAAGGATTGGGGGAGCTTATGTTGACGGAGACCGTCAAAAATAGTGCAGGAGCAAGGAGAAAGGCCGGTTTGAGAAAAGAAGGTTCCTTTCGTAGCAACATGCCGAAAAACTTTCTGCGAAGGCGCGAACGCGACCGTAACAAAAAAAGGGACACCTACGATGTTTATTCAGGCTACTCAAAAGCTTTTTGTTCTACTTCTCCTTTTTCTCCCTCCACGATTGCAGCACCATCTCAGCCACTTTAGGATAGATGCCGATAGCATGGCTGCGATAGTCGGGAGAAAACTGTTTGGTTGGAGTATTGATCTTGATCAATCTAGATTT
>DASXTB010000001.1:0-8316 GCA_036505615.1 Acidobacteriota bacterium | reverse complement strand
GATCCCGCCCTGACGGGCGGGCCTACCCAATGGCGCCGCTTCGCGGCTAAGAAGTCCTAAACACCAGGACTCCCTGACAACAGGCACAAATCGGGACGACCCCCTGGACAACAGGCACAAATAGCGAACGCTCAGCGACTTCTTCATGGTCCGCACCAATAGGGGGCAGAGAAGAAACTGAGAATTAGCACTGCGAATCCCCTTAGCGTTTGTCCCTGTTTGCTGTTCATCTTCCTCTCAATATCCGATAATGTGCACAGGAGGACCCCCCCATGACCGCCAGCCGGAGAACTTTTCTCGAATCAATCGGCCTGACCTCAATTCTGAGCTCCACACCTTTCTCGAAACTATTCGCCAGAAATGCACGAGCTGTAGAGAGCCGCCATGCTGGGTCCACAACGCCACCGCAAAACCTTTATCAGCAACTGGGAATTCGACCCGTGATCAATTTCCGCGGGACGCATACCGTCCTCGGCGCTTCAAAGCAATGGCCGGAGCTGCATCAACCAATGGCAGAAGCTGCCCGTTACTACGTTCTGCTTGAAGAGCTTCAGGACAAAGTCGGCGAGCGACTCGCCAAGCTGACGGGCAGCGAGGATGCGATGGTCACCACAGGCGCCGCCGGCGCTATCACTTTGGGCACCTGCGCATGTCTGACCGGATCGGACAGCGACCATATCCGGCGTATTCCCGACCTCACTGGAATGAAGACCGAGGTCATTATTCAGAAAGTGCATCGCAATGGCTACGACCACGCAGTCCGCAACACTGGGGTCAAGATTGTCGAGGTTGAAAGCAGAGATCAGCTTTTGAATGCAGCCGGCCAGCACACCGCGATGATGTACTACCTGGGGGGAACCAGCGGTGACTGGGCTTGGGAGACGCCGGTCCTGCTTGAGGAGTGCCTGGCCATCGGCAAGAAGGTGGGCTTCCCAGTGATGGTCGATGCAGCCAACATGCTTCCTCCGTGGGACAACATCCTCAAGTTGTCTGCCCTGGGTACCGATCTGATCTGTATCAGCGGAGGCAAGCACATGCGCGGCCCGCAGTGCTCCGGCATTCTGGCCGGACGAAGAGATCTGATCCGCGCCGCCCGGCTCAATTCCAATCCACACTCGGATTCCTTGGGACGCCCTCTCAAGGTGGGGCGCGAAGAGATGATCGGCGTATGGCTGGCTGCTGAGAAGTACGCCAAACTTGATTTTGCACAGCTCGAGCGTCAAAGCTTTGAGCAAGCGGAATATCTGACACGGGAGCTCAAGAGAATTCCGGAGATCGATGTAAGGTACACGCCCCACGACAGAACTCGCCGCGTCTACCGGGTCCAGGTGCAGTGGGATGAAAAGACCGCAGGGATCACAGCAGACCAGTGTGAGCGGCAATTGTTGGAAGGAGAGCCTCGAATCGCAATACTGCGAAACGAATCTCAAGGGATCCTGTTCACTGTCTTCATGAACGATCCGGGGGATGAAAAATTGGCGGCGCGAAGGATGAAAGAGATCTTCGGCAAGAAAGCATGAACCGAGTGGGCAAGACGCAGGCTTTGACAAGATTTGCTCGTTGAAAAGGCCCGAAGGGCCGTCATTGGGTAGGCCCGGCCGTAACCCGGATTATTCATAAACTTTCACCGCAGAGGATCTAGCGCTGCAGGGCCGCAACCCAATATAGGCAGCGAGGATGCAAGCCGCAGACGGAGACGCCGAAGGCGTCAAAGAGCATAGCCGGGGGCAGAGCGCGCTTTTGCGCGGCGCCCCCGGTTTGCGACACCCATCAAGGGTATGCACCCTGAAGGGGTGCGACACGAATCGCGGATGTTATTTTTTTTTGGGGAAGACCGGCTCGGGTCAATCATCGGGGAATTTTGTTGCACCCCTACAGGGTGCGTAGGTCGATATTGGGGGAAGTCGACCGGGGGCGTCGCCGCCTGAGGCGGGCTCTGCCCCCGGCTATACTCTTCGACGCCTTCGGCGTCTAAAGAACCAAATCTTTGCGGCTCGTAAAGATAGGTCTTTTGCCGAAGATTTGTGAATAATCCAGGTTACGGCCGGGCCTACCCAATGACGGCCCTTCGGGCCTGCTCGTGAACGTGAGCGGCTTTTATTTGTTTACGGCCTGTGGCCGAACGGCGTAGCGAAGGTCACTAAACATGAAGGCAATCCCGACACTCTTGTTTTTTGCCGCCTGGAGTCTTTGCGCCTTCGCGGTCAGTTCCAGTCCTGAGCCGATTCGTATTGACGGCCACGTCGCTGTTCCCATGCGAGACGGGGTCAGATTGCACGCCGATGTTTACCGCCCCCGCCGTGAAGGCAGGTTCCCGGTGCTCGTGGTGCGCACTCCCTACGGCGTTCAACGCGACGGGATTCACGAAGGCAAAATCCGCCTTGCGCAAAATGGATATGCCGTCGTTGTTCAGGATGTGCGCGGACGCTATGAATCGGAGGGAAAGTGGGAGCCGTTTCGCAATGAGGCGCAGGACGGGTTCGACACCATCCAATGGGCCGGCAAGCAACCCTGGTCCAATGGCAAGGTGGCTACCGAAGGCGGCTCTTACCTGGGCCACGTTCAGTGGCGCGCAGCCAGTCTTGCTCCTCCCAGTCTGGTAGCGATATTTCCCGCGGTCGCCTCGACAAGCATCTATAACAACTGGGCCTACCTTGGCGGAGCGTTTCGGCTTTCATTTAATTACGGCTGGGGCGTTGTGCGCATGCCTTCACGAATCATGCTACCGCAATACTGGCACGAAGCTGAATATGCTCCGGAGGAATTGAGATATGAGAAAATCCTGCGACATCTGCCGCTCAACCGGGGGGATCTGGCTTCGTCCAATCAGGCCGTGAAACATTACCGCGAGTGGCTATCACACCAAAGCTACGACCAGTACTGGCGCTCCATCAGCGACGAGGAACGCTTCTCAAATATTACCGTTCCGGCTCATACCTTGGGCGGCTGGTTTGATATTTTTCTTGCAGGCACGATCAATGGATTTGGGGGGATGCGGACGCGGGGCGGTTCCGAAATAGCTCGAAAGGAGTCGCGAATGATTGTAGGCCCGTGGGGACATGGACCTAGCCAGAAATTTGGCGAGGTGGATTTTGGACCGGGCGCGATGCGCTCGCTATTCGATCGGGAACTTCGCTGGTACAACCACTACTTGAAAGGCGAGGATAACGGCATCGACCGCGAACCGCCGGTGGAGATTTTCTTCATGGGTATCAACCGCTGGTCGCAGGCGGCGGAATGGCCGCTCGCCGGGACGAGGTTCACGCCGTTTTACTTCTCCAGTGCCGGCCATGCTAACACTCTGCAGGGAGACGGAAAGCTCACCTCAGAAAAGCCTCAAGGCGAGCCTTTGGATCGATATCAGTATAATCCCGACAATCCGGTCCCGACTCTGGGCGGGAACAACTGCTGCGGTACGCCCACTCTGGCAGGGCCTCGTGACCAACGTCCTGTCGAAAGGCGCCAGGATGTGCTCGTTTATAGCAGCGATCCCCTACAAGAATCCGTGGCCATTGCCGGTCCGGTCAAGCTACGACTGCACGCGGCGACCGACGGCCGCGACACGGACTTTTCCGCGAAACTGGTGGATGTTTATCCCGATGGTTTTGCTATGAATATTGCCGAAGGCATCCTGCGGGCGCGTTTCTTTAAAGGTCTTGACCGAATGACATTGCTGAACCCAAATGAAATTTATTTGCTGGAAATCGACTTGGTGGCTACGGCCAATGTATTTCTTCCGGGGCATCGTATTCGAGTAGACGTTACCAGCAGCAACTTTCCGCAGTTTGACCGCAACCCAAACACGGGCGAAGACCTGGGCACCTCGGACAAGGTCCGAATCGCGACACAAACGGTTTTCCATTCGAAGGAACATCCCAGCCACATTTTGTTACCCGTGGTGGAGGCTCCGAAATAAGGACGTGGTCGTAGTCGTGGACGTTGGCGTGATTCGTGGCCGTGGTCGTTGACGTGAACGTGGACGTGATCGGTTTTTACTTGGTTGCAGCATTGCTACGCCAAGGGATAACTGAAAAAGGAGAAAAATCATGAATCGCCGAAACTTTTTAAAATCTACCGGAGCTCTCTCCGGACTGGGACTCACATCCGGATCCGCAACTGCTTTCCCTTCGCGGCCACCCTCCGTCTACGCGGAGCTTGGCGTCCGGCCGTTCATCAATGCGGCTGGAACCTACACTACCTTGAGCGCCTGCGTGATGCCCAAAGAAGTGCAGGACGCCATGCACGACGCCGCTAGCACGCACGTCGCGATTCCCGAACTGCAGAAGGCTTTCAGCGACCACGTGGCTCCCATGCTCGGATGCGAGGCGGCTCTTGTGACGGCGGGATGCGCCGCCGCCCTTTCGGTGGCCACTGCCGCCTGCGTCGCCGGCAAGGATCCGGAAAAGATTCGGCGCATCCCTGATACCAGCGGGCTGAAAAACGAGGTGATTTTTCAGAAGAGTCATCGCTTCGGCTATGACCACGCAATTCGCAATGTCGGTATAAAGATAATCGAAGTCGAGACTGCTGAGGAACTTCAGGGGGCAGTCAATGAGCGCACGGCGATGCTCTTTTTCTTGAATCTGGCTGACCCAAAAGGAAAAATAAAGCGCGCTGAATTTGCGCACATCGCCAACCGCCTGCAGATTCCCTGCCTAATTGACGCCGCGGCCGATTTGCCGCCGATGGAAAACCTGCGCGATTTAACGCGCATGGGATTCGACCTGGCCGCTTTCAGCGGCGGCAAAGGGCTGCGCGGACCGCAGTGCTCCGGACTTTTGATGGGCAAGAAAACGCTCATCGAGGCTGCGTTCCTCAACGGGCCTCCCTATTCTGATACTCTGGGGCGCGGAGCCAAAGTAGGAAAGGAAGAAATCGCCGGCCTCTATCGGGCTTTGCAGCTCTACCTGAAAACCGACCACGCGGCCGAATGGTCCGAGTGGGAGCGCCGTGTGGCTGTCATCGACCGCGAGATCTCCAGGATTCCCGGAGTTCACACAAAGAAATTTGTGCCTGAGATCGCAAATCATGCGCCGCACCTCAGTGTCGAGTGGGATGCCCAGAAGATTCCGCTTACCTCCAAGCAGATCGTAGAAAACCTGCGAAGCAAAGACCCACGCATCGAGCTTCGTCCTGGAAGCGAAGAGTCCAAGACGGGCATTGAAGTTGCCGTCTGGATGCTGCGCCCGGGAGAAGAAAAGATCGTGGCCCGCAGGCTCCGCGAGGCGCTGTCGGGCAAGTAGACTAAGTCTCAACGCAAGGACACCAAGTCGCAAAGATCTAGCGCGGTAGAGCAGCAACCAAGGCGAAGGGACACGGGGACGCGGCGACACGGGGACGCGGCGAGAGAAAGAATTTTTGCAGCCGGAACAATGACGCGAAGTTAATCAGAGAAGCTTCGTGCATCGTGTCTTCGTTGCAGTTTTGGTTGCGGGTTGGCCGAGTTGCGTCTTTGCGTTATGTCTCTTCACAATATTCGGCTGCTAAAATTCGGATTCACCTGTTGTTCATTTTTGGCTTAAACTCGTCTGATGCGAAATCTTTTATCGTCCCTGGCTATCGCCTGTCTTGCTCTTACTGTTTTAATTTCACAACCCTCTCAGAACAAAGAATCTGCGGGCGTGCGGCGACCGCGAGTAGAATTGCCCGGCCAGCGCGCCGACGGGTCGGTTCTCCTCCCCAACCAGTGGTCCCTGCGGCCCGCCGGACGGCAAGTGCTTCTGGGGGACTTTCCGGTAAATATCGCTGTCCACCCCAGCAGCCGATTTGCCGCGGTGCTCCACTGCGGCTACAGCGTCCATGAGATCATCATCGTCGAGATTCCCCAGGACGCCTCGCCGGCAGAAATCCGCCGCGCGGGATCTCAATCTAGCACTCCGGCAATCGATATTCCTCCGCCTCAGTTGGTTTCGCATGTTGCCCTGCCGGAGGCTTTTTATGGCATCGAGTTTTCTCACGACGGGAAGATGCTTTTTTGCAGCGGCGCCGGCAGCGAAACAATCCACGTTTTTGATTTTAAGGACGGTTACCTTTTCAACGCCCGCCAGATTGCGCTGCACGACAGGAAAGATCGGGGCATCCCGGCGGGGATTGCCGTCGATCGAGATGCGAGACGTCTCTATGCAGCCAACGTCCTTGGACATTCCATCAGCGAAGTGGACCTGACGACAGGCCGGAAAGTTTCCGACATCGCGTTGACTGAAACTGCTGCCGTCGACAGCGATTCGCTATCGGGAAATCAGAAATCCGAGAATCCGCAATCCGCAATCCGCAATCCGCAATCGATAGATCCCGATATTGCCGCTGTAACCAAACGCGGCGAAGCCTTGCTGGTAGATACGCGGCCCAATGATCCTTATCCCTACGCCTGCAGGCTGGACGAACAGCGCCAAAAACTCTATGTCAGTTTGTGGGCTCAATCTTCTGTGGCAGTACTTGACCTGAAATCGCGACGCATCACGGCCCGCTGGCCGACCGAAGAACATCCCAATGAGATGCTGCTCAACAACTCGGGCAGAATCCTGTACGTTGCCAATGCCAACCGAAATACCGTTACCGTAATCGATGCGCAGAAGGGCCAGCCGCTCGAAACTATCTACGCTTCACTCTACCCGGATCCGCTTCCCGGAGCCTGTCCCAACAGCCTGGCACTGTCTCAGGACGAGAAGATCCTGTTTGTAGCCAATGCCAACAATAACAACGTTGCAGTTTTCGACGTCGGCGTGCCGGGAAAGAGCCGTTCTATGGGATTCATCCCGGTGGGCTGGTACCCGACGTCGGTTCGTGTAACGCCGGACGGACACCATCTCTTGGTAGCCAACGGCAAAGGTCTGATCTCAAGGGCCAACTGGAATGGCCCGCAACCGGGGAAAGACCCGCCTGCCAGCGTAAGGGAATACATCGGCAGTCTTTTTCGCGGAACCCTAACCGTCATTGATCTGCCGCAACGAAGCAAGTTCGAGCAGCAGCTTGCTTCTTATACGGCGCAGGCGTACAGCTGCACTCCAAAACCGGCGGGGGCGCAAGCTCGTGCCAGCGCTTCTGATGGAGCACTCGCAAACTCTGCTCCGAGTGCCGGCCGCAATCCCATACCGGAAAAGCCGGGCGATTCCAGCCCCATCAAATACTGCATCTACATCATCAAGGAGAATCGAACTTACGATCAGGTACTGGGCGACATGCCTGAAGGAAACGGCGAGCCGAGTCTTTGTCTCTTCCCTGAGAGAATAACTCCCAATCACCATCGTCTGGCGCGAGAGTTCGTGCTGCTTGACAACTTTTATGTCGAGGCTGAAGTGAGTGCCGATGGTCACGAATGGAGCATGGGCGCATACGCGACTGACTTTGTTGAGAAGTTCTGGCCGCTCAGCTATGGGCACAATAAGAGCCAAAAATACTTCTATCCCGCCGAGGGCCGATTTCGAATCGCGGAGCCGTCGGAAGGTTATATCTGGGATCGCGCCAGGCAGGCGGGTGTCAGTTACCGCAGCTACGGGGAATTCATCGACACTCCCAAGAATCTCGACGAGCCGGCCAAGACTCGAGTCGCATCGCTGCAGGGCCACTTCGATCCCTGGTATCGCCCATGGGATCTGGAGTACCCGGACATCAAGCGCGCCAGGCGATTCATCAGTGAGTTGAAGCGCTTTGAAAACGAAGGTGAAATGCCTCGCCTGCAGATCGTTCGTCTCGGCAACGACCACACCTACGGGACCGCCCCCGACAAGCTGTCGCCCACGGCGCTGGTGGGTGACAACGATGCCGCGCTGGGAATGCTGGTCGATGCGGTCAGCCACTCCAAATTTTGGCCCCAGACGGCGATCTTTGTCCTGGAAGACGATGCGCAGAACGGGCCTGACCACATCGATGCTCACCGTTCTCCGGGCTTTGTCATCAGCCCCTATGTGCGGCGCGGGTCTGTCGACTCGACCATGTATTCGACCAGCAGCATGTTGCACACCATTGAACTGATTCTGGGGCTGAAACCGATGTCTCAATACGACGCTGCCGCTATGCCGATGTTCAACGCCTTCCAGCCCGGAGCCGACGCGCGGCCTTACCAGGCCTTGCCGGCGAACGTGGATTTAAATGAGCGCAATAAGAAGAGCGCTTTTGGAAGCAGGCTTTCATCCCGGATGGACTTTTCGAAAGAAGATGCCGCGGATGACCTGCTGCTCAACGAAGTAATCTGGAAGTCGATTCGCGGCGCTCACAGCCCCATGCCGCGGCCGACACGCGCGGGGTTTGTGTTTACGCGTCCGGTACGAGACGCGGACGACCGCTAGCTGTTCTTCATTCCTTTGGTGAGCTTCTGTG